>NZ_BBMY01000134.1 GCF_000759775.1 Escherichia albertii NBRC 107761 = DSM 17582 | reverse complement strand
ACAAAAAAACGGAGCACAACGGCTCCGTTTTTCATTCGAAAGGAATTAATTGAGAAGACCGGGAAAAATCCCCTTTATGCCTGTGACGATAAATTCAATACCCAACGCCATCAACAACAACCCCATAATACGCGTAATCACGTTGATACCTGTCTGACGCAAAACCCGAACCAGCCACGGCGCCATACGAAATAATCCCCAGCAACATAGAGCGAACAGCGCTATTGCCACAAAGAAACCAAACAAATAGCTAATGCTGTGATAACGAGTCCCCCAAACAATGGTTGAGCTGATCGCTCCCGGCCCCGCCATTAAGGGCAGCGCCAATGGCACCACGCCAATGTTCTCCCGGATCGCTGTTTCTGATTTTTCTTGCTTGTTCTGTTTGTCCTCGCCGAGCTTACCGCTGATCATCGACATCGCAATTGTCACGACCAAGATGCCGCCGGCGATGCGGAACGAATCAATCGAAATACCAAAAAGCTGCAGAATCGTGTCGCCAAGAAAAAGCGATATCCACAGAATAATCGCTACCGACAGGTTGGCCGTCAAATTGGTTTTGTTTCGCGCCGCCGCCGTCTGATAGCTGGTCATACTAATAAATACAGGGATAATCCCTACCGGGTTGACCAGCGCAAATAACCCGATGAAAAACTTAAAGTAAACGGGAAAATCAAAAAGGGTCTGAATCACGGTTAGCTCCGAAGCGAAAGCCGGATAATGTTAGCCATAAAAAAGGGTAAAAATACGCGCTGACAATACGCCTTTTGACAGCATTTTTCACCTCCTAACTACTTAAAATTGCTATCATTCATTATTGTTATCTAGTTGTGCAAAACATGCTAATGTAGCCAACAATAAATACTACAATTTATTAACTGTTAGCTATTATGGCTAAAAGCGGAGCTGAAAGGTGTCAGCTTTGCGGAAATTTGATTTAGATCACGTAATAAGTACCCAGAAGTGAGTAATCTTGCGTACGCCACCTGGAAGTGACGCATTAGAGATGAATGTCTCTAATGTTTAAACTCTTTTAGTAAATCACAGTGAGTGTGAGCGCGAGTAAGCTTTTGATTTTCATCAGTTAAGCAAATCATCATCGCACTGACTATACTCTCGTATTCGAGCAGATGATTTACTAAAAAAGTTTAACATTATCAGGAGAGCATTATGGCCGTTACTAATGTCGCTGAACTTAACGCACTCGTAGAGCGTGTAAAAAAAGCCCAGCGTGAATATGCCAGTTTCACTCAAGAGCAAGTAGACAAAATCTTCCGTGCCGCCGCTCTGGCTGCTGCAGATGCTCGAATCCCACTCGCGAAAATGGCTGTTGCCGAATCCGGCATGGGTATTGTTGAAGATAAAGTGATTAAAAACCACTTCGCTTCTGAATATATCTACAACGCCTATAAAGATGAAAAAACCTGCGGTGTTCTGTCTGAAGACGACACTTTCGGTACTATCACCATCGCTGAACCCATCGGTATTATCTGCGGTATCGTTCCGACCACTAACCCAACTTCAACCGCTATCTTCAAATCGCTGATCAGCCTGAAGACTCGTAACGCCATTATCTTCTCCCCGCACCCGCGTGCAAAAGATGCCACCAACAAAGCGGCTGATATCGTTTTGCAGGCTGCTATCGCTGCCGGCGCGCCGAAAGATCTGATCGGCTGGATCGATCAACCTTCCGTTGAACTGTCCAATGCGCTGATGCACCACCCAGATATCAACCTGATCCTCGCGACCGGTGGTCCTGGCATGGTTAAAGCAGCATACAGCTCCGGTAAACCAGCAATCGGCGTAGGCGCAGGTAACACTCCGGTTGTTATCGATGAAACCGCTGATATCAAACGTGCTGTTGCATCCGTACTGATGTCCAAAACCTTCGACAACGGCGTAATCTGTGCTTCTGAACAGTCTGTTGTTGTTGTTGATTCTGTCTATGACGCAGTGCGTGAACGTTTTGCAACTCACGGCGGCTACATTTTACAGGGCAAAGAGCTGAAAGCGGTTCAGGACGTTATCCTGAAAAACGGCGCGCTGAATGCGGCTATCGTTGGTCAGCCAGCATATAAAATTGCTGAACTGGCAGGCTTCTCTGTACCAGAAAACACCAAGATTCTGATTGGTGAAGTGACCGTTGTTGATGAAAGCGAACCGTTCGCACATGAAAAACTGTCCCCAACGCTGGCAATGTACCGTGCGAAAGATTTCGAAGACGCAGTAGAGAAAGCAGAGAAACTGGTTGCTATGGGCGGTATCGGTCATACCTCTTGCCTGTACACCGACCAGGATAACCAGCCGGCACGCGTTGCCTACTTCGGTCAGAAAATGAAAACTGCCCGTATCCTGATCAACACCCCAGCTTCTCAGGGTGGTATCGGTGACCTGTATAACTTCAAACTCGCACCTTCCCTGACTCTGGGTTGTGGTTCCTGGGGTGGTAACTCCATCTCTGAAAACGTTGGTCCAAAACACCTGATCAACAAGAAAACCGTTGCTAAGCGAGCTGAAAACATGTTGTGGCATAAACTTCCGAAATCTATCTACTTCCGCCGTGGCTCTCTGCCAATCGCGCTGGATGAAGTGATTACTGATGGCCACAAACGTGCGCTCATCGTGACTGACCGCTTCCTGTTCAACAACGGTTATGCTGACCAGATCACTTCCGTACTGAAAGCGGCTGGCGTTGAAACTGAAGTCTTCTTCGAAGTAGAAGCTGACCCAACCCTGAGCATCGTGCGTAAAGGCGCAGAGCTGGCGAACTCCTTCAAACCAGACGTAATTATCGCGCTGGGTGGTGGTTCCCCGATGGACGCCGCGAAGATTATGTGGGTTATGTACGAGCATCCTGAAACTCACTTCGAAGAACTGGCGCTGCGCTTTATGGATATCCGTAAACGTATCTACAAGTTCCCGAAAATGGGTGTGAAAGCGAAAATGATCGCCGTCACTACCACTTCCGGTACTGGTTCTGAAGTAACTCCATTTGCCGTTGTAACTGACGACGCAACGGGTCAGAAATATCCGCTGGCAGACTATGCACTGACCCCGGATATGGCAATTGTTGATGCCAACCTGGTTATGGATATGCCGAAGTCTCTGTGTGCTTTCGGTGGTCTGGACGCAGTAACCCACGCCATGGAAGCTTATGTTTCTGTACTGGCTTCTGAGTTCTCTGATGGTCAGGCGCTGCAGGCTCTGAAACTGCTGAAAGAATATCTGCCAGCGTCTTACCACGAAGGGTCTAAAAACCCGGTAGCACGTGAGCGTGTTCACAGTGCGGCAACTATCGCGGGTATCGCGTTCGCGAACGCCTTCCTGGGTGTATGTCACTCAATGGCGCACAAACTGGGCTCCCAGTTCCACATTCCGCACGGTCTGGCGAACGCCCTGCTGATTTGTAACGTCATTCGCTACAATGCGAACGATAACCCGACCAAACAGACTGCATTCAGTCAGTACGACCGTCCGCAAGCACGCCGTCGTTATGCTGAAATTGCAGACCATCTGGGTCTGAGCGCACCGGGCGACCGTACCGCTGCTAAGATCGAGAAACTGCTGGCATGGCTGGAAACGCTGAAAGCTGAACTGGGTATTCCGAAATCTATCCGTGAAGCTGGCGTTCAGGAAGCGGACTTCCTGGCTAACGTTGATAAACTGTCTGAAGATGCATTCGATGATCAGTGCACCGGCGCTAACCCGCGTTACCCGCTGATCTCCGAGCTGAAACAGATCCTGCTGGATACCTACTATGGTCGTGATTATGTAGAAGGTGCAACAGTAGCCAAAGAAGCAGCTCCGGCTAAAGCTGAGAAAAAAGCGAAAAAATCTGCTTAATCAGTAACACTGTAAAGCATTACAAACGGCCCTTTTGGGCCGTTTTTCATTTCTGGCATACGCTACATCGTTGGGCCATTCAAAAGCAAAAGATCAGACAGCATTAGCATCCATCATGTCTGAGAAGATAAATAAAGCCCATTTATAGCAATATCCTGCAACTCCCCCTGATTCGTCGGTAACCAGGTTTCGTAACGCTAAAAGCACTCAGTATCGTTTTTGGGAGTGATTAAGCGGGGTAAACGGATTGAGTTTCGGAAGAAGTTAGTAGAACAGGCTGGCAGGATAAGAGCGCCTCATTTACCCTGCCAGTAATGAGGAGTTAATTAGGCGTGACGATGATTTTCCTGAATAGCCGTCAAAGAGCCAATGTTTAGCGCCTCTTTATAATGTTTTCGACATACTGACACGTAACGCTCATTACCACCAATAACGACCTGCTCGCCTTCGTTATATGGTCTTCCCTCCTGATCGAGTCGCAACACCATGCTCGCTTTGCGGCCACAAAAACAGATAGTTTTTAATTCAACCAGTTTGTCAGACCAGGCCAGTAAGTATTGACTGCCAGTAAATAATTCACCGCGGAAATCAGTACGTAAGCCATAACAAAGTACGGGTATATCAAGTTGATCGACAACCTCCGATAATTCATATACTTGTTGTCTGGTTAAAAACTGGCATTCATCAACCAGAACACAATGAATTGCCTGCCGCTCATGTTCAGCACGAATCTCATTAAATAATGATGAATTTTGGTTAAATAGTTTTGCAGGTGATGACAATCCTATACGCGAGCTGATTTTTCCTGCCCCAAAACGGTCATCAATTTCCGCCGTATATACGACAGTACGCATGCCGCGTTCCTGATAATTGTATGAAGATTGCAACAATGCCGTAGACTTACCCGCGTTCATTGCGGAATAGTAAAAATATAGCTGTGCCATCAGCCACAGACCCTCAACGATATGAAATAAAGTTGGCGGGAGTTTATCATAATTCGTCAGTTTTACAGATCAACAGTGCGCACAGAAGTGGTATATACATCATCCTTTAAGAAGGCTGGCATAATCCTTCGGAGCTATCATTACGGCGTTTCCTCTTGTTATAAACGCGTAAATGACTCCAGGTAACTATTCACAATCTTTAACCTGTTGCGCAAGTAATAGCTCCCCATAGAGTTCCCGGATACAGCAAAACGAAATCCCTGCGCTTATTGTGACTGCTCTACTTTTCAGCTTTCGCTTAATAGGCGATTTTTGTAAACACGACTAATACAGAAGACCGAACAGCAGTCAATGGATGTTAATGCCCCATAAAATGTGACATGAATCAGGAAGTTTAAACCTGAGATGATGCGTAATCGCCAGGACAAATAGGGCTTTATGCCGCATGTTTTCTGACTAATTTTAAGATGAGATATTAATTGCAGGCACAAAATAAAGAACAATTTTGAATTCATTACATTCCTGGCTATTGCACAACTGAATTTAAGGCTCTATTATTACCTCAACAAACCACCCCAATATAAGTTTGAGATTACTACAATGAGCGAAGCACTTAAAATTCTGAACAACATCCGTACTCTTCGTGCACAGGCAAGAGAATGTACGCTTGAAACGCTGGAAGAAATGCTGGAAAAATTAGAAGTCGTTGTTAACGAGCGTCGCGAAGAAGAAAGCGCGGCGGCTGCTGAAGTTGAAGAACGTACTCGTAAACTGCAGCAATATCGTGAAATGCTGATCGCTGACGGTATTGACCCGAACGAACTGCTGAATAGCATGGCTGCTGTTAAATCTGGCACTAAAGCTAAACGTGCACAACGTCCGGCGAAATATAGCTACGTTGACGAAAACGGCGAAACTAAAACCTGGACCGGCCAGGGCCGTACTCCGGCAGTAATCAAAAAAGCAATGGACGAGCAAGGTAAATCTCTCGACGATTTCCTGATCCAGCAATAATCTTTTTTAGATTGCAACCGCTTAAAATCCCGCCATTGGCGGGATTTTTTATTGTCCGCTTTAAGACAATTCAATAAGAATAAACTATAAAAAAACGGCATCGATTGCTCAATGCCGTTACGTAAAATGCTGTAATGGGGTTACTTCTTAATGCCCATCTCTTCTTCAAGCCAGGCTTTAAATTCAGTACCCAGCGTATTATGCCGAATACCGTATTCGACAAAGGCTTGCATGTAACCTAATTTATTGCCGCAATCATGGCTCTTCCCTTTCATATGATAGGCTTCGACCGTTTCTTTTTCGATCAGCATATCAATTGCATCGGTGAGCTGAATTTCATCACCAGCTCCCGGAGGCGTTTTTGCCAGCAGAGGCCAGATTTGGGCGCTAAGGACATAACGACCAACAATAGCAAGATTAGACGGTGCCACATCTGCTTTCGGTTTTTCTACAACACCCACCATCGGCACGCTTTCACCCGGCGCTAAATCAACACCTTTGCAATCCACTACACCATAAGCAGTCACATCAGCAACGGGTTCTACCATAATCTGGCTATTCCCGGTTTCATCAAAGCGGCGAATCATCTCGGCAAGATTATCCTGCGACAAATCAGATTCATATTCATCCAGAATAACGTCAGGCAAAATAACAGCCACAGGTTCGTCGCCAACAACAGGATGCGCGCACAATACCGCATGTCCAAGACCTTTAGCCAGTCCCTGACGAACTTGCATAATAGTGACATGCGGGGGACAAATAGACTGAACTTCATCAAGCAACTGGCGTTTTACACGTTTTTCCAGCATGGCTTCCAGTTCAAAACTGGTATCGAAGTGGTTTTCAATAGAATTTTTAGACGAGTGGGTAACCAGCACTATTTCCGTAATGCCAGCAGCAATGCATTCGTTTACGACGTATTGAATTAATGGCTTATCGACAAGCGGCAGCATCTCTTTCGGGATAGCTTTAGTCGCCGGCAACATCCTGGTTCCTAATCCCGCTACGGGGATAACGGCTTTTCTGACTTTTGTATTAATGGCAGCCATTTAAATTCTCCTGGACTGTTCGAGTATTGAACGTGTTCATATATCTTTATCGTATTCGAGTATATCAGTACCGCAACTGAGCTAAGCCCTGAAATGAATACGAGTTAGCATAAATAAGACAAATACTTAAACGAATGGCGACGATAGTACCACCAGAGGTCAATAGCAGGTAAGGCATTTTTAAACAACCCATTCGTTTGCTCATTCTGCAGACAACATCAGTCGTAGCCGACCGCCCGTTCCCCAAATTTGGCATTGCCAGGCCTCACTGCGCTGGCTTAATTGATTCAGATAGGTGTTACCTAATGTTCCTAAAGGTACGCCGTTACTGATTTGCACCTGGTGTTCGCCCGTATTTAACGTTGCATTCAGCCCTGCGGAAACCAGAATGAGATTTTTCAGTTCCCGATGATAATAGCCGACTAATAGCGGAAACTGACCCGGTAGATTGGCCTGACGCAGTAAATGGTTTACCTGCTTCAATAACGCCCCCAACTCAGGCAATCGCTGATTTTGGTGCGTAAGTTGTTCCTGTAATAAGCCATTAAACAGTGCACGTAATAATAAGGCGGCAAGGACACCGTTATGCCCTGCACGAGTCACATCAAGACAATAAAACGCCAAATCATTGTCCGAAAGTGGTGCAATATCAAGCACCAGCCCCGGTTTATCTGCCGCGACAAGTTGGCGATAATTAACACGGCAATGGGAAATCACCTGCTGGACCGGCGGTTGTAATTCTTGCAGTAATTTCGCGGCAGCCGTGGGGTTATCAACCATGGCATCCCAGTCACGAAAAAGGCGTTCTTCTTCTTCAACTCTGGAATTAAACATACTGGGATAAAGGCAAGCAAAAACCATCTCGCGCAGGCGATTCAGATCTTTAACCGGTTTCAGCAAAACATCTTCCACTCCCAGACGTAACGCTCTGGCAATATCCGCCATATTTTCCGTTGCGGATATCACCAGAACAGGCGTTTGATCGCCCCGGCTGCGTATATGTTCCAGAAGTTTAAGACCATTCATTCTTGGCATCGCGATATCACATACCATCAGATCGGGCGTGAAATCACCTAACATTTCCAGGGCATCCACCCCATCAGATGCCAGTACTGTTGTTGCTCCCAAAGAGGAAAACCATGAATCCAGAAGCGAGCGAAAGACTGGCTCATCCTCAACAATGAGGATTTGTTTTCCGATCAATGGCTGCGTCATGTTCTCTCCCCTGACTGGCTTTTATCAATAGTGGCATGCTATTGCCATCAGTGCCTGTCAGAATTAACTTAAGTGTAGATAAAAAATCAGGTTAAACGTTGGTTCGCACCAGCGGTAAAAGCTCATCCATTTTCTTCTCAACCGCTTGTTGTCCCGCAGTGATGGCTGCATGTGCACGATGAAAATCGAGCGTAGAAATCTGTGGACAAACAGGTTGAATCAGTATGTCTGGCGGATCCCCCGCCATGCGATTTCTTTTCAGGCGATTCTCCAGCACCTGGATAGAGGTAGTCATAATCTCTGTTGCGGTTGGTGCTGTCATTGCCCGACGCGTCGTAATACTGCTTAATTTTTCTTTCAGACGCGCGTGCCACGGAAGAGAGTCTTCACTCTCGCCGTTATCTTCACTGACATTAAATGAAAGGAGATCTTGTTGCATTAAATGAGCATCGTGCTGAAGATCGACCGCAATCACGATATCAGCGCCCATCGCACGCGTGAGGGAAATAGGAATCGGATTAACAACAGCCCCATCAACCAGCCAGTAGCCGTTATGAGCGACAGGAGCCATCAGACCAGGAATACTGCATGATGCGCGAATCGCAAGATGGAGATCGCCCTCAGTAAACCATAATTCTCGCCCCGTACTTAAATTAGTGGCGACAGCAGCGAAGCGACGTGAGCAATTTTCGATCTCTGTTACGGGCATAATTTCGCGGTACTGATTAAATACGCGTTCACCGCGCAACAAACCACCACGCTGCCAGGAGAGATCCATCAACCGTAAAACATCCCAATAGCTAAAAGAGGTTACCCACTCTTCCAGCGCGGATAAGCGATCACATGCATAGGCTGCACCCACGAGTGAACCGATTGAACATCCTGCGACGATATCAATTTCAATGCCCATTTTTTTTAGCGCGTTAATGACGCCAATATGCGACCATCCTCGCGCGGCGCCAGATCCTAGCGCCAGCCCTATTTTTATCTTTCTCATTGTTCCTGAAGGCTTCCCCTAGAATGCAGCCGTAGCCACATCGCTACTGCTCGGTTAACATAATGCAACTCAGGCCGTTAATGCGCCGTTATTGTTTCCAGGGAGATTATTTGTGTCTCAGCTTTGTCCCTGTGGTAGTGCTGTCGAGTATAGCCTATGTTGCCACCCTTATGTGTCTGGTGAAAAGGTCGCACCTGATCCAGAACATCTCATGCGTTCGCGTTACTGCGCTTTTGTGATGCAGGACGCAGATTATTTAATTAAAACCTGGCATCCATCCTGTGGCGCGGCAGCGTTACGTGCCGAATTAATGGCTGGATTTGCGCATACCGAATGGCTGGGGTTAGCCGTATTTGAGCATTCATACCACGAAGGCGATAACGTGGGATATGTCAGTTTTGTCGCACGTTTTGCCGAGCGGGGTAAAAGCGGCGCAATCATTGAGCGCTCGCGATTTTTGAAAGAAAACGGTCAATGGTACTATATTGACGGTACACGTCCGCAATTTGGCCGCAACGACCCCTGCCCTTGTGGTTCAGGTAAAAAATTTAAAAAGTGCTGCGGCCAATAATGGTTGACAGTACGGTTAAGCAAACACTCTCAACAAGGTTTTTCCAGCAATGCATTCACTCCAACGAAAAGTTTTACGTACTATTTGCCCGGATCAAAAAGGTCTGATCGCGCGTATTACCAATATTTGCTACAAGCACGAGTTAAATATCGTGCAGAACAATGAATTTGTTGATCATCGTACCGGACGCTTTTTTATGCGTACGGAACTGGAAGGTATTTTTAATGACACCACGTTGTTAGCGGATCTCGATAGCGCACTGCCGGAAGGTTCCGTTCGGGAGCTGACTCCCGCCGGCCGTCGTCGAATTGTTATCCTGGTCACGAAAGAAGCGCATTGCCTTGGTGATTTGCTGATGAAAGCCAATTATGGCGGACTGGATGTGGAAATCGCGGCAGTTATTGGTAACCACGATACTTTACGCTCTTTGGTGGAACGTTTTGATATTCCGTTTGAACTGGTGAGTCATGAAGGATTAAGCCGCAACGAACACGATCAGAAGATGGCGGATGCTATCGACGCTTATCAACCTGACTACGTGGTGCTGGCGAAGTATATGCGTGTATTAACGCCGGAATTCGTGGCACGCTTCCCGAATAAAATTATCAATATTCACCATTCATTCCTGCCAGCATTTATCGGCGCACGTCCGTATCACCAGGCGTATGAGCGCGGCGTTAAGATCATTGGCGCCACGGCTCACTATGTGAATGATAATCTGGATGAAGGCCCAATCATTATGCAGGACGTTATTCACGTTGATCACACCTACACCGCTGAAGACATGATGCGCGCAGGTCGTGACGTCGAGAAAAACGTATTAAGCCGCGCGCTTTACCAGGTACTGGCACAGCGGGTCTTTGTTTACGGCAACCGGACGATTATTCTTTAATCACCAGCAAAAAGAACTGGTTGCCTTTAATCCGTTACGGATGAAAATTACGCAACCAGTTCATTTTTCTCAACGTAACACTTTACAGGGGCGTGTCATTTGATATGATGCGCCCCGCTTCCCGCTAAGGGAGCAGGCCAATAAAAGCATTACCCCGTGGTGGGGTTCCCGAGCGGCCAAAGGGAGCAGACTGTAAATCTGCCGTCACAGACTTCGAAGGTTCGAATCCTTCCCCCACCACCATTATTCATCACAGCGATGTGGTAACTTCGGTGAGATTGTTAAAGTTTGCACTCATCGGGGAAGGGTGAGAGCCTTCGATTAAGGTTCGACTCGAGCAAAAGCGAGAGAACGTTGCCGCAGGCAACGGCCCGAAGGGTGAGGAGCGAAGCGACGAATAATCCTTCCCCCACCACCATCTCAAGCATTATCTCAAAATTTGAATTACCCCTGGTGGGGTTCCCGAGCGGCCAAAGGGAGCAGACTGTAAATCTGCCGTCATCGACTTCGAAGGTTCGAATCCTTCCCCCACCACCATTACTTTCAAAAATCCCTGAACTCTCAAATAAATCCGTAATTGAATATTCCGTCTATGCGGGGAAGGACGAGAAACTTCGACCGGGGTTCGACTCGAGCGCCAGCGAGAGAGCGTTGCCGCAGGCAACGACCCGCAGGGCGAAGCGCGCAGCGCTGAGTCATCCTTCCCCCACCACCATTACTTGATTCCATTCTCACTCCTTCGGCTTTTCCCCCATTCGCCTTAAAAACTGCTGCTGTAGCCTCAACAAATCCGCTAACGTTAACAACCGATAATCCAGCCCTTGTTGCCGGGCGATACCTGCAATAATGCGACTTAACGCAGGGTAATGGCGATGATGCCAGTGAGGGAAAAGATGATGAGTAAGATGCAAATTAATCCCGCCCAGCCAGTAGCCAAGCCATGCTGGATGTGGCGTCCAGTCAAAGGTCGTGGAGAAAGTATGCGCCAGCCGCCCTTTCGCCATTTTGCCTGTATCAGGCGGTAATTGCGTATATCCCTTCGCCCAGTGCGTACCAATAATCAACATGACGAAGAGCAGTGAAGAGAGCATTTGACTTAGCAGATACGTCAGCAAAATGGTCATAAAGTTGAATACACCAGACAGCAGCCAAAAAGGTAGTATCAAACACATTGCTCCATGCGCCAGCTTACCGACTAAAAAATACCACCAGCCAGCAAAACCACGCAGAGACAGATGACGCGTTACCGGCGTAACGCCTGCGCGATCGAACCAGTCCACCACCCATATATACCAGGGAAAGGTGAGCGCCGCGACCAGCGGCCAGTAGCGATGTTGCTGACGCATAAACGGTCGCCACCGTTGCCACAGATTCTGGCGAAGAATGCCATTTTCTGCGGTGTCAGGATCGTAAAATTCAATATTAGTAAAGCCGTGATGAAAGCGAACATGGCGCACCCGCCAACAATCAGGATCAAGCCCCATCGGGAACGCAACCAATCGGTTAAGCCAGACATTGGCCTTTTTACCGCGCAGAAACGCATCGTGCGAAGCGTCGTGTACAACATTTACTGCCAGCAACATAGCGCAAAACATCATCGCCAGATACCACAATAAATACAGTCCCCACTGATGCTGAGACAACGCCAGTAAGTAACAGGAGAAACAAGCAATAACCAGCACCGCCATTTTGGTGAATGCCCAGCCGTCGGCATACCGATGATCGCCTGATTTCGCCAGATAAACTTTCGTATCGTTTTGCAGCTGTTTCACCAGCTGCGGCTCATCGGCAGGAAAAATGATTAACCTGTCGGGATTAAACAGGTTCATAGCGTTTCCTTAGCGGCTTACGGCCTATACCAGCCACAAATAACACGCAATGCACCAGCAAAACGCCCGCGACGCCCTTCCAGAGTAAAGTGCTCCATGAGCACATATAAAGAACAAAATAGAGTAGTGACAACGTCACAGAAACCCAAAGAATCATCCCCCAACGCTGCCCATCACTGATGCCGCCCAATGCCACCGACCCCACCACCAGCAACAAAAATAATACGACCTGTTCCCTGGTTATAAATTCAATAGCGTAGCCATATTGCTGAATATACCCAAGCACCAACATAAACAGCAGAATCACCCCGCCCCCAACGGCCCACGGTGAACTCTGATATTGGCGTTCAATAACCTGACCAAAAGAGCGTAAGCCTATTAAACGTAAAAAGGGCAAATTGCTTTCGCGCATCGGATTACATGACAAATGACTATTCTTCACACCGAAAGCAACACTGGCATAATCCGGTCCAGTGCTAAACGATCCGAAAAGTTTATCCCACCACAAAAAGGTACCGCCGTAATTAGTGTCTGCGTATTGCTTTTCATTCAGGTGATGAATCCGATGATGCGAAGGCGTGATCAGCACTTTCTCCAGCCAGCCCAGTTTCGGCGTTAGTACGCACGCCTAATGACAGGTTATAATGTTCCCCCTGATGATGCACCACATGTACCGCCCACAGCGGGCGCATTTCGTGATGCCAGCGATGCAGCCAGTAAAAGCCGAAATCCCACGCCAGCAGAGTAAATAGCCACAACAAAATCACCGGAGCATGATCAAAAATCCCAAAGCTGGG
>NZ_BBMY01000135.1 GCF_000759775.1 Escherichia albertii NBRC 107761 = DSM 17582 | reverse complement strand
AAAGTCATCGGGCATTATCTGAACATAAAACACTATCAATAAGTTGGAGTCATTACCCGTAGGCTTCAGCTGTTCGGGTTTGTTGCAAACTATACGCCTGCCAGGCCAACGAGGTTCGATCCTTATCTTTTGGCTCGGGTACTAATGCATAATACGCGGATGCATACAGCGGATATAAGGCTGTAGCACCGTACACTCTCGGCCATCTTGACCAATCATCGCTGTAACGTAATTCAGGTTGCCCCCGCAGAGACGTCAGCCCATGGCTCTCTTCTTCCCTGACGCTGTTATAGTACCCTTCCCGGTCGACACATCCCGCCAGCAATGCCAAGACTAATAGCAAAATACCGATAAATTTATTCATCGCGCTGATTCCTTTCTCCAGAGGATTATTTCATTGTTGGATACAGCGGCACATATCCCACATCTTCTACCAAACTTTGCCCCTGTGGCGTTAAAAACCAATCCACCAATTTTTGCGTTTCCGGCGTAGGGTTTTCACGCGTCACCATAAATGCATCAACAATATAAGGATATTTGCCGTTACGAATATTTTCCGCAGTCGGCGCAATGTCATTAATGGTTAATAATTTGATATTTTTATCAGCATTCATCTGCGTGGCGTAATAACGGAATGTGTAACCTATTGAGTTGTTTGTATTACGATATTCGGCAACGACATTAATCATTCCTCCCATCATGCTTGCCACTTCGGTTTCCTGCGGCGAGATCATACGGACATTTTTCATGACCTGCGATTGCATCACCGTCTGGCTGCCAGAGTCTTCCGGGCGTTGCCAGATCTGGATTTCCTGATCGTTACCGCCAACAGTACGCCAATTGGTAATTGCGCCACTAAAAATGTCACGCACTTGTTGTTCAGTCAGGGAATTAACTGGATTATCAGCATTGACGATAAAAACAAATGCTTCACGGGCAAAGGGGGTGTACAGCAAAGTGACACCAGATTCCTTTGCACGTTTTTTCTGCCCACCGGAAGGTTGCGCCACGAAAATAATATCGGCGTCACCTTTAATAATCCTGTTATACGCCTCTGGTGTACGAGAGTTCGTCAGATATTCCCATGAATGAAAATCCTCCGGTATAACGCTTAGTGCATAAAATGCAGAGGCATAAAGCGGATACGCTGCCGTAGCACCATCGATTCGCGGCCAGTTTTGCCTAAACTGAATTTGCGGTTTGTCACGTAGCGGCGTCAGTTGATTATTAAATTTATCGGGTCGCATGGCCTAGGTATCAATATCTTCGCGCACACCGACGCCGGGATTAAGCTGTTTATATAAATAAGCCTGATAACCGGCGACAATACCCAGTAAGAGAAGCATAAAGAGGAGTAAGTTACGACAACGTAGCCCGGACGTGCCGGTTAAAGGATATCTGGCTGGCCAGGCATATCCCAGCGAAAAACTGATATGCGCCCCAACGGGAATAATGACTATCCACCAGTAGTCGCCACTGATTAATGAGAGTAACAAAACACCCTGCCAGGGAAGCATAAGGTTTGCCAACCAGTCCGCTCCCATCTGGCGAAATTGATAGTCTGCCAGATGTAGTGTGATTATCCAGCCAGCCAGTATTAATAGTGCCGGTAATAAAAATAGACTCTGTCGCCAGATTATAACTTCCCTCTTTTCTGGCGCACTATCGCCCGCCCACACGCGTCCAGAGAAAAATATTATTATTGCCCCCAGCGTTAGCATAAAGACGTTGAGTTGAAGATAGATTGTTGGCGTTAAGAGTAAATTGCAAATCTCAATAATTACTGAAAGCCCGGCTCCCAGGATAGTAATCACTACTGCTAAAAATTGCGTCAGTATGGGAATACCAAAAAAAGTCATTACCAGCGAGGTCAAAATCCATTTTCTGTTTTTCATCATTCTGTCCATTCTTCCTGAATGGTGAAATTATACTCCCCGAGAACTCTCGCTCCCTCTGGACACTTTTCCGAAATAAAGGCAAAAAAAACGGGGCCCTTTGGCCCCGTTCTACTTTTAGCGTGAACTTACAATCTCACCGGATCAATATGCCAGATATGTTCCGCGTACTCTTTGATCGTGCGGTCAGAAGAGAAGTAGCCCATATTAGCGATATTCAGCATCGCTTTAGCGGTCCACTCTTCAGGACGCTCATAGAGCTCGTCGACTTTATCCTGGCAATCGACATAGCTGCGATAATCCGCCAGTACCTGGTAGTGATCGCCAAAGTTGATCAATGAATCCACCAGATCACGGTAGCGGCCCGGATCTTCCGGGCTGAACACACCGCTGCCGATTTGCGTCAGTACCTGATGTAATTCTTCATCTTTTTCATAGTATTCACGCGGTTTGTAGCCCTGACGACGCAGCTCTTCCACTTCTTCCGCAGTGTTACCAAAGATAAAGATATTGTCAGCACCGACGTGATCCAACATTTCGACGTTTGCGCCGTCCAGCGTACCAATGGTCAGCGCGCCGTTAAGGGCAAATTTCATATTACTGGTGCCGGAGGCTTCCGTCCCCGCCAGCGAAATCTGTTCGGAAAGATCGGCTGCCGGAATGATCAACTGCGCCAGACTGACGCTGTAGTTCGGGATAAACACCACTTTCAGCTTATCGCCAATTTCTGGATCGTTGTTGATCACTTTAGCGACATCGTTGATCAAGTGGATGATATGCTTCGCCATGTAGTACGCCGAAGCCGCCTTACCGCCAAAAATATTCACACGCGGTACCCAATTCGCATCTGGATCGGCCTTGATGCGGTTATAACGGGTGATAACGTGCAATACATTCATCAATTGACGTTTGTATTCGTGAATACGTTTGATCTGCACATCGAATAGCGCTTTCGGATTCACCACCACATTCAATTGTTGAGCAATGTACTCCGCCAGACGCTTTTTGTTATCCAGTTTTGCCTGATGTACTGCGTTATTCACCATCGGGAAATCACAATGCTGTTGCAGATCATTTAGCAAGCTAAGGTCAGTGCGCCAGTTGCAGCCAAGGTGTTCATCCAGCACGGCTGAAAGTGACGGGTTTGCTACCGCCAGCCAGCGACGTGGCGTCACGCCGTTGGTGACATTGGTGAAACGTCCCGGGAAGATTTTCGCAAAGTCAGCGAACAGCGATTGCACCATCAGATTAGAGTGCAGCTCCGAGACACCGTTAACTTTGTGGCTCACCACAACCGCCAGCCAGGCCATCCGCACACGACGTCCGTTCGATTCATCAATGATCGATGCTCGCCCCAGCAGATCGGTATCGTTCGGATACTGCTCCTGCAACGTTTTCAGGAAATAGTCGTTGATTTCAAAAATTATCTGCAAGTGACGCGGCAAAATTTTGCCCAGCATATCGACTGGCCAGGTTTCCAGCGCCTCGCTCATCAGCGTGTGGTTGGTGTAAGAGAAAACCTTGCAGCACACTTCAAACGCATCGTCCCAGCTAAATTTGTGTTCATCGTTCAGCAAACGCATCAGCTCGGGAATCGACAGCACCGGATGGGTATCGTTGAGATGAATCGCGATTTTATCCGCCAGATTATCGTATGTTCTATGCAACTGATAATGGCGACTTAAAATATCCTGAACGGTTGATGAAACCAGGAAGTACTCCTGACGCAGGCGCAGCTCACGACCGGAATAAGTGGAATCGTCCGGGTAAAGCACACGAGAAACGTTCTCGGAGTGGTTTTTATCTTCCACTGCCGCGAAGTAATCGCCCTGGTTGAATTTACCGAGGTTAATTTCACTACTGGCTTGCGCGCTCCACAGACGCAGAGTGTTAGTCGCATCAGTATCGTAACCGGGGATGATTTGATCATAAGCAACAGCCAGAATCTCTTCGGTCTCAATCCAGCGTGTTTTCTTACCTTCTTGCTGAATACGCCCGCCAAAACGCACCTTGTAGCGCGTATTGTGGCGTTTGAATTCCCACGGGTTACCGTATTCCAGCCAGTAGTCAGGCGACTCTTTCTGACTGCCGTTAACGATATTCTGTTTGAACATGCCATAGTCGTAACGAATACCGTAACCACGGCCTGGCAGACCTAAAGTTGCCAGCGAATCGAGAAAACAGGCAGCCAGACGGCCCAGACCACCGTTACCAAGCCCAGGGTCGTTTTCTTCATCAATCAGCTCTTCGAGATCCAGCCCCATACCTTCCAGAGCTTTTTGTACATCCTCATAAATTCCTAACGACAACATGGCGTTAGAGAGAGTACGACCAATCAGAAATTCCATCGACAGGTAGTAAACCTGGCGAGTTTCTTGCGACAACTGGGCACGGTTTGATCGCAGCCAGCGCTCCACGAGACGATCGCGCACGGCAAATAGCGTTGCGTTCAGCCATTCATGTTTATTGGCGACAACCGGGTCCTTTCCAATCGTAAACATCAGCTTGTAAGCGATAGAATGCTTAAGAGCTTCTACGCTAAGCGTGGGCGATGAATATGTAAACGGAGCATTCATATAGGCGTTTCCTGAAAACTATTTCAAGCGATAGTAAAGCTCACGGTACGACTTCGCCGCGACCTGCCAGCTAAAATCCATTGCCATAGCCTGACGTTGCACAAACCGCCACAGCGAAGGACGGGACCACAGTACGAAAGCACGTCGAATAGCCCGTAACAGCGACCAGGCGTTACTATCTTCAAAGACAAACCCACTGGCGACGCCATCTGCCAGATTCTCAAGAGAACTGTCAGAAACCGTATCAGCAAGCCCACCAGTACGCCGCACCAACGGCAGCGTACCGTACTTCAATCCATAAAGTTGCGTTAAGCCGCACGGTTCAAAACGACTTGGCACCAGAATGACGTCCGCGCCACCCATAATGCGATGCGAAAATGCTTCGTGATAGCCAATCTGAACACCAACCTGGCCGGGATATTCCGCCGCCGCCGCAAGGAAACCTTCCTGCAATACGGGATCACCCGCACCGAGCAACGCCAGTTGCCCGCCCTGCTCCAGAAGCCCCGGCAGGGCTTCCAGTACCAGGTCGAGACCTTTCTGACTGGTCAGACGGCTCACCACCGCAAAAAGCGGCACTTTATCGTCAACCTTAAGTCCCATCGCAATCTGTAACTGACGCTTATTCTCCGCTTTCTCCTCCAACGAATCGCGGGAGTAACGAGAAGCTAACAGTAAGTCTGTTTCTGGATTCCAGATTTTCTCGTCGACGCCGTTTAGCACGCCGGAAAGGCGCCCTTCCCGGTAACGCTGTTGCAGCAAACCTTCCATACCGTAGGCAAACTGCGGTTCGGTGATTTCGCGAGCGTAAGTCGGACTCACCGCCGTAATGTGGTCAGCGTAGTACAAACCGGCTTTCAGGAATGAGATTTGTCCGTTGAACTCCAGTCCGTGAATATTAAAGAATGACCATGGCAATTGAATATCATTCATATGTTGTGCATAAAACATGCCTTGATAGGCCAGGTTGTGCACAGTAAACACGGACTTCGCCGGATGCCCGTGTACAGCCAGATACGCAGGCGCAAGGCCCGCGTGCCAGTCATGCGCATGCACCACATCAGGGCGCCAGAATGGGTCAAGTCCGCTGGCCATTTCTGCCCCAACCCATCCCAACAGCGCAAAACGCAATACGTTGTCGGTATAGGCGAATAAGTTGGTATCGTGATACGGACTTCCCGGACGATCGTAGAGATGCGGAGCGTCAATCAGGTAAATGCCAACCCCGTTGTAATGACCAAACAACAGCGTGAAATGCCCTGCAAAGGTATCACGGCGGGATACGACCTGTGCATCTGTCACACCACGGCGAATATCGGGAAATGCAGGCAACAGTACGCGAGCGTCAACACCGTCTGCGATTTGTGCTGCGGGTAACGCCCCAATAACATCGGCCAGACCGCCGGTTTTAAGCAGCGGGAACATCTCTGAACATACATGTAAAACCTGCATTATCGCTCCTGTTTATGCCCTAACTTCCGTAGCATTTCGCGCGTAACCAGCACAATGCCTTCTTCTGAACGATAGAAACGACGCGCATCTTCTTCTGCGTTCTCACCAATCACCATACCTTCTGGAATGACGCAAGCACGGTCAATGACGCAGCGGCGCAAGCGGCACGAGCGACCTACCCAAACTTCTGGTAACAATACGGCGGAATCAATATTACAGAATGAATTCACACGAACGCGCGAGAACAGAACGGACTGCACTACGACCGAACCGGAAATCACACAGCCGCCAGAGACCAGTGAGTTAAGGGTCATCCCGTGGCTACCGGAGCGATCCTGAACGAATTTTGCGGGTGGCAATGATTCATTGTAGGTACGAATTGGCCAGTTGCGATTGTACATATCCAGTTCCGGAACGACAGAAGCCAAATCAAGGTTTGCTTTCCAGTAAGCTTCCAGCGTACCCACATCACGCCAGTACGGTTCGGCGTCTGGATCGGATTGCACACAAGAGAGCGGGAACGGGTGCGCATAGGCCAGCCCTTCTTCGGTGATTTTGGGAATCAAATCTTTACCAAAGTCGTGGCTGGAGTTTTCATTACGATCATCGTCTTCCAGCAGTTCATACAGGTAATCTGCGTCAAAAACGTAGATTCCCATACTTGCCAGAGCTTTACTCGAATCGTTCGGCATTGATGGCGGATTCGCTGGCTTTTCAACAAATTCGATAATCTTATCGTTTTCATCAACCGCCATAACGCCAAATGCAGAGGCTTCTTCAATCGGTACTGGCATACAAGCAACAGTGCAACGCGCGCCTTTTTCGACGTGGTCGATAAGCATTCGCGAGTAATCTTGTTTGTAAATATGGTCGCCCGCCAGGATCACCACATATTCCGCTTTATAGCGGCGGATGATATCGAGGTTTTGGGTGACTGCGTCAGCCGTACCGCGATACCAGTTTTCCCCTTTCATTCTCTGTTGTGCGGGCAGCAAATCAACAAACTCGTTCATTTCTTCATTGAAGAACGACCAGCCGCGCTGAATGTGCTGCACCAGAGTATGTGACTGGTACTGGGTGATCACGCCCATACGGCGGATCCCGGAGTTGATGCAGTTGGACAACGCAAAGTCGATAATGCGGAACTTACCACCAAAGTGCACGGCGGGTTTTGCTCGCTTATTGGTTAAATCCTTCAGGCGAGTACCGCGTCCCCCCGCCAAAATAAGGGCAACAGATTTCAATGGCAGCTGGCGCGCCAACATTAAGCGATCGTTCTTCTCTAAACTAACCATGACTAACTCCTTTTTTATCATCTCTGGAACACACACACTCCGTGTGCAGGTCCCTGCCAGACAGCCGTAATCACTGGGTTATCCTCTCCAGCGAATGGAGGAATGGCGTGCCACTCCCCAGCAGGTAAAACAATCTCTGTTACCTCAAGCGTGGCGTTTATTGCGATCAAAAAACGATCCGAGAGCAGTATTTGCAGTTGCTTCGGGCCGTTTTGCCACTCATCCGTGCTTAAAGGTTGAGCATATCTATTCAGCCAACGGACATTACCGTCGCCTTCTTCCCACCAGCGATTCTCGACCAAAGCAGGAATACGCTTGCGCAAATGGATTAACGCGGCGGTAAACGTGGTTAAGCCACTGCTTGCCTGCGACCAGTCTAACCACGTTAGTTGGTTATCCTGGCAATAGGCATTGTTATTGCCATGCTGACTGTGACCGTGTTCGTCACCCGCCAGTAACATCGGCGTTCCCTGAGAAAGCAACAATGTCGTCAACAGGGCATGAATGCTGTCTCGCCGCCGTTCAATCAGGTTCAGAGTTCCACCTAATCCTTCTTTACCATGATTGTTACTGTAATTATTGTTAGTCCCGTCGCGATTTTCCTCTCCATTTGCTTCATTGTGTTTATGGTTGAAACAAACGCAGTCACGGAGCGTAAAACCATCATGCGCGGTGACCAGATTAATCGCAGCGCTCGGCAAACGGTCATTACGTTTAAAAACATCGCTGGAAGCGGCAAAACGACCGGCAAACTCACCCAGCGACAGGTTATAGTGCAGCCAAAAACGGCGAGAGGCGTCGCGAAAATGATCGTTCCACTCGGCAAACAGCGGTGGAAAATTTCCCACCTGATAACCGCCTGGGGCGATATCCCACGGTTCAGCAATTAACTTAACCTGCGATAACACCGGGCAGTTCTGGATAGCGGTAAACAACGGCGCATCCTGACGAAACTCCGGTGTACGGCCCATGACGGCAGCCAAATCAAAGCGGAAACCATCTATATGAAAGGTTTCTACCCAGTAGCGCAGGCAGGCGCAGGCATATTCCACCACCGCCGGATGGCTCAAATTGAGCGTATTGCCGCATCCGGTCCAGTTGTGATAATCGCCATCTTCTCTAATCCAATAATAGCTACGGTTGTCGATCCCGCGCAGTGAGAAAAGTGGACCGTCGAGGTCCAGTTCCGCACTATGGTTAAGAACGATGTCGAGAATGACTTCAATACCCGCTTTATGCAGAGCTTTGACTGCATCGCGGAACTCATCCAGCGCCGTTTCAGGCGAACTGGCATATGCCGGATGCAGCGCAAACAACGCCACCGGATTGTAGCCCCAGTAATTGCTTAGCCCCATGCGCTGCAATCGCGGTTCGCTGGCGAATTGCGCAACCGGCAGTAGTTCCAGCGCGGTAATGCCCAACTGTTTTAAATAGTTGACCATCACCGGATGTCCCAGTGCTTTATAAGTACCGCGGATCTCAACTGGAATTTCCGGGTGTAAATACGTTAATCCTTTGACATGGGCTTCATAAATGATAGTGCTGCCCCACGGCGTACGCGGCGGGACATCATCTTTCCAGTCATAGTGATCAGCCACTACCACACATTTCGCCGCAATGGCGGCATTGTCGCGATAGTCAGGCTCATTGTGGCCTGCGTGCAGCAATGGGTTATCTTTAAAATCCCCTTCAATCTGCCGCGCACAGGGGTCAATTAACAACTTCGCCGGGTTAAAGCGATGTCCCATGGTAGGTTGCCAGGGACCATGTACGCGATAACCATAACGTAAACCCGGGCGCGCATCCGGCAGATAGCCATGCCAGATATCGCCGCTGCGTCCTGGCAAGTCATACCGATGTTCTATGCCCTGAGCGTCAAACACACACAGTTCTACCCGCCCGGCATGAGCGGAGAAGAGCGTGAAGTTGACGCCCTGTCCGTCGTAATGCGCGCCGAGAGGAGAGGGTTTGCCAATGGCGAGTTGTGTCATTCTCCCTCCCGCACCAGCCAAATAGTGGCCAGTGGCGGTAGCGTAAGACCCAATGAGTGCTGACGACCATGGCTGGCAATCTCATCGCTGTGTACCGCGCCGCCGTTACCCACATTGCTGCCGTGATAGTGCATGGAGTCAGTGTTGAGGATTTCACGCCATTTACCCGGCTGATTAATGCCAAAGCGATAGTCATAGCGCGGTACTGGCGTAAAGTTGCTGGCGACGATAATTTCGTTTCCGTTTTTATCGCGACGAACAAAAATCAGCACCGAACGTTCATGATCGTCCACCACCAGCCATTCAAAGCCATACGCGTCAAAATCCAGTTCGTGCAATGCCTTGTGGTAACGATAAGTGTGGTTCAGATCGCGCACCAGACGCTGTACGCCGTGATGCCAGTTGTCTCCGCCTTCCAGCAGGTGCCAGTCAAGGCTGGCGTCGTGATTCCACTCGCGCCCCTGAGCGAATTCATTCCCCATGAACAGCAGTTTCTTACCCGGGAATGCCCACATCCAGGCATAGTAGGCGCGCAGGTTAGCGAATTTCTGCCATGCGTCGCCCGGCATTCTGTCGAGAATCGATTTTTTGCCGTGCACGACTTCATCGTGCGACAACGGCAAGACGAAGTTTTCAGTGTAGTTGTAAAGCATGCCGAAAGTGAGTTTATCGTGATGATACTGACGATAAACCGGGTCCAGCTTCATGTAGTCCAGGGTATCGTGCATCCAGCCCAGGTTCCACTTGTACCAGAAACCCAGCCCGCCAATATCCTGCGGACGAGAAACATTAGGGAAGTCGGTGGACTCCTCTGCCATCGTCACAGCGCCAGGAACTTGCTCACCAATAATACGGTTGGTATTACGTAAAAATTCTATTGCTTCCAGATTCTCGCGACCGCCAAATTCATTGGGGATCCACTCCCCCTCTTTGCGGCTGTAATCGCGATAAATCATCGAAGCCACAGCATCGACGCGCAACGCATCAATACCGAAACGTTCGATCCAGTACAGCGCATTACCCACAAGGAAGTTACTGACTTCACGACGACCATAGTTATAAATCAGTGTGTTCCAGTCCTGATGATAGCCTTCACGCGGATCGCTGTGCTCATACAGATTTGTGCCATCAAACTCGGCAAGCGCAAAATCATCGGTCGGGAAATGCCCTGGCACCCAGTCAAGAATGACATTCAGGCCGGCGGCATGGGCAGCATCAATGAAATAACGGAAATCGTCGCGGGTTCCAAAACGACGAGTCGGCGCATACAGGCCGGTTGGCTGATAACCCCAACTGCCATCGAAAGGATGCTCATTAATTGGCAGCAGTTCGAGGTGGGTAAAGCCCATCCATTTAGCATAAGGCACCAGCTGATCTGCCAGTTCGCGATAGCTTAACCAGAAATTGTTGTCAGCGTGACGGCGCCAGGAACCCAGATGAACTTCATAGATAGAGATTGGCGCATCCAACTGGTTCGCTTTTTTGCGCTCTTCAGTCTGCTCAACCTTTTCCGGCAGCCCGCAAATAAGGGAAGCGGTCTCCGGGCGCATCTGTGCTTCAAAGGCATAGGGATCGGACTTCAGACGCAGATTGCCATTGGCATCAATCATCTCGTATTTATAGAGCTGACCATTATGCGCCCCAGGGATGAACAGTTCCCAGATGCCGCTCTCTTTGCGCAAACGCATCGGGTGACGTCGACCATCCCAGTAGTTAAATTGTCCAACCACCGAGACTCGGCGGGCGTTTGGCGCCCAGACGGAAAAACGCGTACCGGTAATGCCATCCATGGTATCTGCGTGTGCGCCTAAGGTTTCATAGGGACGCAGGTGAGTACCTTCAGATAACAGCCAGGCATCCATATCCTGGATTAGAGGACCAAAACGGTAAGGATCATCTATCAGGTTCTGTTGACCATGCCAGACAACAGCTAATTGATAACGGAAAAAGTTTTTACGTCGCGGAATGACGCCGCTAAAGAATCCGCGTGAGTCGATACACTCCAGTTTAGCGAGTTTGCGTCCGGTTTTCGGTTCAATCACCCAAACATCGGTGGCATCGGGTAAAAGGGCACGGACTTCCAGTCCCGCTGTGGTTTTATGCATTCCCAGTACGGAAAAAGGATCCGCAAAATGGCCTGCAATTAGCGCGTTAATCACGTCTCTATCGATACGATCGGACATGCTTGTCTTCCTGTTTTATTGTGTCACCCCATCCAACTGATTTTCTGACATCTGGTTGTGACATTTTTTTGACCTGAACGACGCAGCACTCTGTGCATCCTCTCTGCGTCGCCCTCACTTCAGGTAAGGCTGTGAATACGCATGTATTCCGCCACCCTTAAAGAATAGCCAATGCTCTATTTAACTCCCGGTAAATCATGAAACATCTGCGCTTACTCCTGTATTACGCACGAAACGGGGCGGCATCGCACCCCAGATTTAATGAATAAACATTACGCCAGCTGACGAAGCATCCGGCGCAGCGGCTCTGCAGCGCCCCACAGCAGTTGGTCGCCGACAGTAAAGGCTGACAGGAACTCTGGCCCCATATTCAGCTTACGCAGGCGACCTACCGGCGTGGTCAGCGTACCAGTAACGGCGGCTGGGGTTAGCTCACGCATCGTCATTTCGCGATCGTTTGGCACCACTTTTGCCCACGGATTATGGGCCGCCAGTAGTTCTTCCACGGTTGGAATCGACACATCTTTTTTCAATTTGATGGTGAATGCCTGACTGTGGCAGCGAAGCGCACCGACACGCACACATAAACCATCTACCGGAATCACAGAAGATGTGTTGAGGATCTTGTTAGTCTCCGCCTGCCCCTTCCACTCTTCGCGGCTCTGACCGTTATCGAGTTGTTTGTCGATCCACGGAATCAGGCTGCCTGCCAGCGGTACGCCAAAGTTATCAACCGGCAGTTCGCCGCTACGGGTTAAGGTCGTAACTTTGCGTTCGATCTCGAGAATAGCAGAGGACGGAGTCGCCAGTTCATCGGCCACATGACCATACAGATGGCCCATCTGGGTTAACAACTCACGCATATGTCGCGCACCGCCACCAGAAGCCGCCTGGTAAGTCGCAACGGAGACCCAATCAACAAGATCATTAGCGAATAAACCGCCCAACGACATCAACATCAGGCTTACGGTACAGTTACCGCCGACAAAAGTCCTGATGCCATTATTTAATCCGTTGGTAATAACGTCCTGATTGACGGGGTCAAGTATGATGATGGCGTCATCTTTCATGCGCAGAGACGATGCTGCGTCAATCCAGTAACCTTGCCATCCGCTTTCGCGAAGCTTTGGATAGATTTCGTTGGTATAATCGCCGCCCTGACAAGTTACGATGATGTCGAGGGCCTTCAGCGCCTCCAGATCAAAGGCATCCTGAAGCGTGCCGCTGCCAGTACCGCCAAATGACGGCGCGGCCTGACCAAACTGAGAAGTCGAAAAGAAGACAGGGCGAATGGCGTCGAAGTCGCGCTCTTCAACCATGCGTTGCATGAGAACAGAGCCGACCATACCGCGCCAGCCGATAAAACCAACATTTTTCATAAGCGTTTTTTCCTGCAAAGATGTGTGCTGTATAAATGTGCCGGTGTCCTCGTGGCACATCTTTCACCATACAAAAAGCAGCCAAAGTCGCAAGTGAAATTAATCAATGATAGCGAAGCCATCAATAATGCGACTTAT
>NZ_BBMY01000136.1 GCF_000759775.1 Escherichia albertii NBRC 107761 = DSM 17582 | reverse complement strand
CCTAATTTTTAATAGGATATTTCTTATGTTATAATACCCAATTGGTATTACCACCTTTTCTTGTATTAATAATTGAAGATGGAACTATTCTGTAAGTTGTATTTTAAGTTGATTTGGGGGCATAGATACATATAATGCGTCTATGTTCAACGCTGGATGTTAATGTAAGGATGATGTTGCAGTTGTTAAGTTATAAAACGCGTCCAGTGGAGAATTAGCCTTATATTACCCTCTGAGCTGTGTGCTTGCAGTATACAGTTTTCAATATTATGCAGTCTGTTTGAATTTTTATATCTCTCATGAACGGAGATAGTATTTAACCGTCGTAGTTTATGAGCGTTCTTATGATAATATGATTTTTGCCAATAAGATTTCTGGCAATGACACAATCAGTATCGACAGTGGTACGTTTGCTTTGGCTGGAAATAATTATGCATTTGATGGATATATCGATGTGGCTTCCGATGTGGCGGCGAGCAGAAACAAACTATCCTGTGGATGCAGAATGAAGGAGGCTGCAACAAATAGCGTGATGGAAGCAGTCAGCTAAAAACCCAGAGCAATCATGATGTTCTTAACTGGGGGGGGATATCACGCAGTGGAGTCAAAATGGCAGCGATCGTTGGCATTGGGGAATAATGGTGGGTTACGGCAACAGCGATAGCAAAAAAATCTCATCGCGAACCGGCTGTCGCTCGAAAGCAATGGCACTCGAGTCAGCAGTGAAGGTGATGGTAATATTCAGACCCGTCTTGGTGTAAAAACCTGGCTGAAGAGCCACCATAAAATGGACGACGGTAAATCTCGCGAATTCCAGCCATTTGCTGAAGTGAACTGGTTGCATAATAGTAAGGATTTCAGTACTCGCATGGACCGTGTTGCCGTGTATCAGGATGGCTCTCGCAATATTGCAGAGGTAAAAGCCGGTGTGGAAGGTCAGATAAATTCCCATCTGAATGTATGGGGAAATGTCGGCGTTCAGGTTGCTGATAAAGGGTATAACGATACCTCGGCGACGATTGGCGTTAAATGGTCATTCTGATCTGAATAATCTGTTGAGGAAAAGAGAGCCGAATTTGGCATAATTCGGCTCTTTGAATCAATTATTCTTGCCGTCAGCTTTTCCGTCGCAGGGGAAACAATCGGAGTTGGCTGACGCACATGATTTAATCAATGGTGTGTTAAATGGGTTCTTATGATTTGAGTGTTTTTCTGAAAGAGTTCGGGGCAACGGTTAATTTAGCGTTGCCTGACATTGTGTCCGAAAAAGAACGGCTTTTACTCAAGCTGTTGATGGAGGGGATGTCGGTTACAGAAATCTCACAGTACAGAAATCGCAGTGCAAAGACAATTTCACATCAAAAGAAGCAACTGTATGAAAAATTAGGGATCCAGAGCGATATCACCTTCTGGCGGGATATCTTTTTTCAGTATCATCCACAGGTAGTCTCCGCCACGGGAAGTAAAAATAAATTTTATATCCCTGACAACCATTTTCATCATGTTATCACGCCTGAAGCCATCAGCCTGGCGCTGGAAAACCATGAGTTCAAACCGTGGATTCAACCCGTTTTCTGTGCACAAACAGGTGAATTAACCGGCTGCGAAATCCTGGTTCGTTGGGAACATCCGCAAACGGGAATAATCCCGCCGGATCAGTTCATCCCGCTGGCGGAATCTTCCGGTCTTATTGTGATAATGACCCGTCAGTTGATGAAACAAACAGCAGATATTCTGTTGCCGGTAAAACATTTGCTACCGGACAATTTCCATATTGGGATTAACGTGTCCGCAGGCTGTTTCATGGCATCCGGGTTTGAGCGTGAGTGCCTTCACCTGGTGAAAAAATTAGGGGATAACAAAATTAAATTGGTTCTGGAATTAACTGAACGCAATCCGATCCCTGTTACACCAGAGGCCAGAGCGATATTTGACAGCTTACACCGACATAACATTACTTTTGCCCTGGACGATTTTGGTACCGGTTATGCGACCTATCGCTACTTGCAAGCGTTTCCGGTCGATTTTATTAAAATTGATAAATCGTTTGTGCAAATGGCGAGTGTTGACGAAATTTCTGGTCATATTGTGGACAATATTGTCGAGCTGGCACGTAAGCCGGGTCTTAATATTGTTGCGGAAGGGGTGGAAACTCAGGAGCAGGCCGATTTAATGATCGGGAAAGGCGTTCACTTTTTGCAAGGGTATTTGTTTTCTCCGCCGGTACCGGGTGAGAAATTTGTCACTGAATGGGTTAAAAAAGGAATGGGTGTTTCACTGGGAACAAGAAACAAATAGCTTCGCAACTGTTTCGGGGCCTGTGAGAGAGTTGCTCTTAGCAGCTCTCCCGATGCAGTAAATCCTGATAAATCTCAGTTAATATCCCTTTTGACGCAAACTGTTTTTTAATCCACTGCGTCACCTGACCCGTAGCAGAGTGCTGGGTTGCCAGTAACATGCGCGAATCCTGACGCGGATTATGGATTTGCCGGGTAACCAGCAGTGATTGCGCCATCGCCTCGCGAACCATGTAATCAGGCAAAAAACCGATACCTTCGCCCAGGATCTGGCATTGGCATTTAGTATTGAAATCAGGCACCAGGATTGATTCCTGACCGTGCAGCAACCAACCCACTTTTTTATTAATGGTATGCGCAGTGTCTTCTACCATGATGTTGGGATAAAGGCGCAACTGGCTTTCGGCTATTGGTTCTGGCATAAAGGCCAGCGGATGATCCGGGGCGATAGCAAATGCCCAGCGAATGGCGCCAATCTCGGTGTAATCAATACCGCCGCCGTCCAGCAGGGTATCGGGAGCGCCAATGGCAATATTTGCCTGATTATTAATAATGGCGTCCCAGACGCCGTTATACACCTCGGTGGTGACAGTAATCTGGCAAGTGGGAAACTGCTTTTTCAGCACTTGTAATAAGCGCGCGGTGTGTCTGGGCGTATAAAGCAACTGATTAATACAAATTCGAATACGCGCTTCTATACCCTGTGAAATGGTATCGATGCTGCGCTTGATGGCGTGGAAATCATTCAGCAGATCGGTGGCCTTGCGAAAAAAATAACGCCCGGATTCCGTTAGCTCAATATTGCGGGTGTTGCGAGTAAAGAGCACAACATCCAGCCCTGTCTCCATTCGCTTAATTGTGTAGCTAATGGCGGAAGTGGTTAGCCCCAATTCATCCGCGGCTTTACTAAAGCTGCCAAAACGTGCGGCGGTAGTAAACGCCAACAGGTTTTCTTCAGTAAAAATTGAGTTCATTAAACCATTCCCGCCATTATCTAATCTGAGTTTCTCCAACCATGACTGTAGAGATATTGGCTAAAGATGGGTAATCATTTTTGAATAACTTTTAATACCCATCGCTTTTTGTTGTTGTTTCGCTCAATTTTCGCCCGCTATATTCTGAAATTATCCCTACACAGTTACCCGCCAGAAAACCCAGTATCGTCGCCGTCCAGTTAAGTCCGCTGGCAAAAAACAGCGTCATGCCCAGAAAGCCGCCAGGAATGAACGACAGTAACCAGAAGCGCCCTTGCCAGACCACTACCGCTGAAAATGGTACGGTGGTAATCACGCTGGCCCAGAAGCTGGAAAGCCCGCTCACGGAAGCCAGCCAGCCGGAGGTCAGTGCTGCGAAAAATGCCCAAACCATCCCGGAATAATTGACGGCAAGGCTCTTGATAAACCCCGATTTACCGCCGCCTGCGGCATAAAAACTACAAAAGGCGACGAAGCCAATCGTTCCTAATAATTCCCATCCTTGAGAGACTCCGATATGTGATGACACCATCTGCCAAAGGCCTGCGCAAATCCCCACTGTGATCCCTGTTGCAGTGAGTCCGTTCATCTTGTTCTCCTCTGGTTAGAATTGAATAGGTATTGCTCTTACATGTGCAGACTATAGAGAAATAAAACCCAATTGAGTGAAAGGGTATCGGGGCAAAGAAACAAATATTGCACTACCGCACACGGCTTAATGATTGTTGAATGATATTCAACAAAAAGGCGAAATATGGCGAATTAAATTTAAGCGGGCTCTTTTATCAGATTATCATTGCTATTCTCAATTCATCGAAAACAGCCACAAAAACCAGGGGAATGTGAATGACTATAAAAAATCTACCTGCCGACTATTTATTGGCTGCACAACAGGGCGATATCGATAAAGTAAAAACCTGTCTTGCGCTGGGCGTCGATATTAATACCTGCGATCGCCAGGGGAAAACGGCAATTACGCTGGCAAGTTTATATCAGCAATATGCTTGCGTGCAGGTGTTAATTGATGCCGGGGCAGATATTAATAAACAGGATAAGACCTGTTTAAATCCTTTTTTAATGAGCTGTCTGAGCGGCGATTTAACGCTACTACGAATTATTTTACCGGCTAAACCCGATCTTAATTGCGTAACCCGTTTTGGCGGTGTCGGCCTGACGCCAGCCTGTGAAAAAGGCCATTTAAGTATTGTAAAAGAGCTTTTGGCGCATACGGAGATTAACGTTAACCAGACCAACCATGTTGGCTGGACGCCACTACTGGAAGCGATTGTGCTTAATGATGGCGGGATTAAACAGCAGGCGATTGTCCAGTTATTGCTGGAACACGGCGCCAGTCCGCACATGACGGATAAGTATGGCAAAACACCGCTGGAACTGGCGCGGGAGCGCGGATTTGAAGAGATTGCGCAGCTGCTGATTGCCGCAGGCGCATAACCCGGGAGGCTTGCTATCAACACACCAGAAAGACGGTGTGTGTGGGCGCTAACTGCGGATGCGAATTTCCTGGCACAGCGGGGGCAAGGACAGATTGAACAGGTCTTTGCCAGAGCGGTAAATATCGCACTCCCGGCCCGCCAGCAGTTGCTGACGCTGCTTTGTGAAGAGTACGACAATGCGCCAAACAGTTGTCGGTTGGCACTCACTCACTTTGATGGTCTGTTCCGTCATGGTGATAAGGTTCAGTTTGACGAACAAGGCATTACGGTTGGTCAACATCTTCATATAGAGATGAGTCATTGCCGGATTTGGCACTCCCCAACACGGCAAATGACGGCTGAAAATTTTCACCTTATCACCTGGCAACAGTGGCACGACATTATTCATCAGCACCTGGGGGAAAATGAAACCCTGTTTAATTACCGCGGCGATAATTCATTTTATCAGGCATTAAATAAAGAATTACATATCAGGAGACACGCGCTTATTCAGGCAGTAATCGATAAACAAAATATCGACTCAGCGGTCGCCAGTATGATGGGCTTAGGGATTGGCCTTACGCCATCAGCCGACGATTATTTAACAGGTCTGGCGCTTATTTTATTTATTCCCGGGCACCCGGCGGAAAAATACAAAGAGCAATTTTATCTTGGTCTGCAACGCGGCAGAAATAATACCACATTACTAAGTGCCATAACGCTGGAAGCTGCATTACAACAACGCTGTCGGGAAAATATTCATCGTTTTATTCACAACATTATTTATGACATCCCTGGGAACGCAACCCAGGCAATAGAAAAAATTAAACATATTGGCTCCAGTTCCGGCTGCGACATGCTGTATGGCATGGCCGATGGTTGTGCGCTGAGTCAAACCTACGGAGGGAATTATGTCAGTTAAAATAGTCATTAAACCGAATACCTATTTTGATTCTGTCTCGCTGATGTCTATCTCCACACGTGCAAATAAACTCGACGGCGTCGAGCAGGCATTTGTGGCGATGGCGACCGAAATGAACAAAGGCGTTCTGAAGAATTTAGGACTGCTGACGCCGGAACTGGAACAGGCGAAAAACGGTGACCTGATGATTGTCATCAACGGCAAAGCGGGCGCGGACAACGAGCAGTTGCTGGTGGAGATTGAAGAGCTGTTCAACACTAAAGCGCAAAGCGGCTCGCATGAAGCGCATTACGCCACTATTGCCAGCGCCAAAAAGCATATCCCGGAAAGTAACCTGGCAGTGATTTCGGTCAACGGTCTGTTTGCCGCTCGCGAAGCGCGTCAGGCGCTGCAAAACGATCTTAACGTGATGCTGTTTTCCGATAACGTCTCGGTTGAAGATGAACTGGCGCTCAAACAACTGGCTCACGAAAAAGGGCTGCTGCTGATGGGACCAGACTGCGGCACGGCGATTATCAACGGCGCGGCGCTCTGCTTTGGTAACGCCGTGCGTCGCGGCAACATCGGTATTGTTGGCGCATCCGGCACCGGCAGTCAGGAACTGAGCGTCCGCATTCATGAATTTGGCGGCGGCGTTTAGCAACTGATTGGCACTGGCGGGCGCGACCTGAGCGAGAAAATCGGCGGCCTGATGATGCTCGACGCTATCGGGATGCTGGAAAACGATCCGCAAACTGAAATCATTGTGCTTATCTCCAAACCGCCTGCGCCTGCGCCTGCGGTGGCACGCAAAGTGCTGGAACGCGCGCGCGATTGTCGCAAACTGGTGGTGGTCTGCTTCCTCGGTCGTGGTGAAACGCCAGTGGATGAGCAGGGGCTACAGTTTGCCCGCGGTACTAAAGAGGCGGCGCTGAAAGCGGTGATGCTCTCCGGCGTGAAACAAGAATATCTCGACCTGCATACCCTGAACCAACCGTTGATTGCGGATGTCCGCGCTCGCCTGAAACCGCAGCAGAAATACATTCGTGGCCTGTTCTGCGGCGGCACGCTGTGCGACGAAACCATGTTCGCGGTGATGGAAAAACACGGCGATGTCTACAGCAATATTCAGCCCGACCCTGAATTTCGCCTGCAAGATATCAACCGCAGCATCAAACACACCTTCCTCGACTTTGGCGATGACGACTTCACCAACGGCAAGCCGCACCCGATGATTGACCCCACCAACCGCATCAGCCGCTTGCTCGAAGAAGCGCGCGATCCACAGGTGGCGGTGATCGTGATGGATTTTGTGCTCGGATTTGGATCGCATGAAGATCCTGTTGGCTCCACCATCGAAGCGATCAAAGAAGCGAAAGCGATCGCCGCTGCCGAAGGGCGCGAGTTGATCATTCTCGCCTATGTGCTGGGTACCGATCTCGATACGCCATCATTAGAACAACAAAGCCAGATGCTGCTTGATGCCGGGGTAATTCTGGCCAGCAGCAGCACCAATACCGGATTACTGGCGCGTGAATTTATCTGCAAAGGGGAGGAAGCCTGATGAACCCGTCACTGTTTAGCCAACCGTTGAACGTTATTAACGTCGGCATCGCCATGTTTAGCGATGACCTGAAAAAGCAGCATGTAGAAGTGACCCAACTCGACTGGACGCCGCCGGGGCAGGGCAATATGCAGGTGGTGCAGGCGCTGGACAACATTGCCGATTCGCCGCTGGCGGACAAAATCGCCGCCGCTAACCAGCAGGCGCTGGAGCGCATTATCCAGTCGCATCCGGTGCTGATTGGTTTTGATCAGGCGATTAACGTGGTGCCGGGCATGACGCCGAAAACTATTCTTCACGCCGGACCACCAGTGACCTGGGAAAAAATGTGCGGCGCGATGAAAGGCGCGGTCACCGGGGCGCTGGTGTTCGAAGGGCTGGCAAGAGATCTCGACGAGGCGGCTGAACTGGCGGCTTCCGGGGAGATCACTTTCTCGCCGTGCCACGAACATGACTGCGTGGGGTCGATGGCGGGCGTTACCTCTGCCTCGATGTTTATGCACATCGTGAAAAACAAAACCTACGGCAACGTCGCTTACACCAACATGAGCGAGCAGATGGCGAAGATTTTGCGTATGGGTGCCAACGATCAGAGCGTGATTGACCGCCTCAACTGGATGCGCGATGTGCAGGGGCCAATGCTGCGTGACGCGATGAAAATTATCGGCGAGATCGATCTGCGCTTAATGCTGGCGCAGGCGCTGCATATGGGCGATGAGTGCCATAACCGCAATAACGCCGGGACGACGCTGCTGATTCAGGCGCTGACGCCGGGGATTATTCAGGCAGGTTATTCCGTCGAGCAACAGCGCGAAGTGTTTGAGTTTGTCGCCAGCAGCGATTATTTCTCCGGCCCGACGTGGATGGCGATGTGTAAAGCGGCGATGGATGCGGCGCATGGCATCGAATACAGCACCGTCGTGACCACTATGGCGCGTAACGGCGTCGAGTTCGGCCTGCGGGTCAGCGGCCTGCCTGGGCAGTGGTTTACCGGCCCGGCGCAGCAGGTGATCGGCCCGATGTTTGCTGGTTATAAGCCGGAAGATTCAGGGCTGGATATCGGCGACAGCGCCATCACCGAAACCTACGGTATTGGCGGATTTGCGATGGCGACCGCGCCTGCAATCGTTGCGCTGGTGGGCGGCACGGTGGAAGAGGCTATCGATTTCTCCCGTCAGATGCGTGAAATCACCCTCGGTGAAAACCCCAACGTCACCATTCCGCTACTGGGGTTTATGGGCGTGCCATCGGCAATCGACATCACCCGCGTGGGTAGCTGCGGCATTCTGCCGGTGATCAACACCGCCATCGCTCATAAAGATGCGGGCGTCGGCATGATTGGCGCGGGTATTGTGCATCCACCTTTTGCCTGCTTTGAGAAAGCCATTCTTGGCTGGTGCGAGCGTTACGGCGTTTGACCTGCAAAGCGCGCGTTGTTCATGCCGGATGCGGCGTAAACGCCTTATCCGGCCTACGAATGGCGCAAGGATCTGTAGGCCTGATAAGCGTAGCGCATCAGGCATTGGCACCATTACTTTGAGAAAGCCATTCTTGGCTGGTGCGAGCGTTACGGCGTTTGACCTGCAAAGTGCGCGTTGTTCATGCCGGATGCGGCGTGAACGCCTTATCCGGCCTGCGAATGGTGCAAGAATCTGTAGGCCTGATAAGCGTAGCGCATCAGGCAATTTGACGTTGGTCATAACCCCATCACCCTCTGTCGCGGACATAACAATATGAAAGAACTTGTGGTCGTTGCCATTGGTGGCAACAGCATTATCAAAGATAACGCCAGCCAGTCGATTGAACATCAGGCGGAGGCGGTGAAAGCCGTCGCCGACACAGTGCTGGAAATGCTGGCTTCCGATTACGACATTGTGCTGACCCACGGCAACGGGCCACAGGTCGGGCTGGATTTACGCCGTGCGGAGATTGCCCACGAGCGCGAAGGTTTACCGCTAACGCCGCTGGCGAACTGCGTGGCGGATACGCAAGGCGGCATCGGCTACCTGATACAACAGGCGCTGAACAACCGACTGGCGCGCCACGGCGAGAAAAAAGCCGTCACCGTGGTGACTCAAGTAGAAGTAGATAAAAACGATCCGGGGTTTGCTCATCCCACCAAGCCCATCGGCGCATTCTTTAGTGAAAGCCAGCGTGACGAATTACAAAAAGCAAACCCTGACTGGCGCTTTGTTGAAGATGCCGGGCGGGGCTATCGCCGCGTGGTTGCCTCGCCGGAACCGCAACGTATTGTCGAAGCACCTGCCATTAAGGCGCTGATCCAACAAGGTTTTGTAGTGATTGGCGCGGGCGGCGGTGGAATTCCGGTGGTGCGCACCGAAGCGGGAGATTATCAAAGCGTGGACGCGGTTATCGACAAAGATCTCTCCACCGCGCTGCTGGCTCGCGAAATTCACGCCGACATTCTGGTGATCACCACCGGCGTGGAAAAAGTGAGTATCCACTTTGGCAAACCGCAGCAGCAGGCGCTGGATCGCGTAGATATTGCCACCATGACCCGCTATATGCAGGAAGGGCATTTTCCGCCTGGCAGCATGTTGCCAAAAATCATCGCCAGTCTGACATTCCTGGAACAAGGCGGCAAAGAAGTGATTATCACCACGCCGGAATGCCTGCCAGCGGCGCTGCGCGGTGAAACGGGCACCCATATTATTAAAACGTAAGGACGTAAGATGAAAGAAAACAATAGCCGCCGTGAGTTTCTCAGCCAAAGCGGTAAGATGGTCACCGCCGCCGCGCTGTTTGGTACCTCTGTGCCGCTCGCCCATGCGGCAGTTTCTGGCACAACCCACTGCGACGCAAATAACACCATGAAAATCACTGACCCGCACTATTATCTCGACAACGTGCTGCTGGAAACCGATTTTGACTACGAAAATGGCGTGGCTGTGCAGACTCGCACGGCGCGCCAGACCGTGGAGATTCAGGACGGCAAAATTGTTGCCTTGCGCGAGAACAAACAGCACCCGGATGCTACGCTGCCGCACTATGATGCTGGCGGTAAGTTGATGTTGCCCACTACCCGCGACATGCATATTCATCTCGACAAAACCTTTTATGGCGGGCCGTGGCGCTCACTCAATCGCCCGGCAGGCACCACCATCCAGGACATGATCACGCTCGAGCAGAAAATGCTGCCGGAGCTGCAACCCTACACTCAGGCGCGGGCGGAAAAACTGATCGATTTATTGCAATCGAAAGGTACCACTATCGCCCGTAGCCACTGCAATATTGAACCGGTTTCCGGCCTGAAAAATCTGCAAAATTTGCAGGCGGTGCTGGCGCGACGTCAGACGGGCTTCGAGTGTGAAATCGTCGCCTTCCCGCAGCACGGTTTACTGCTGTCGAAATCGGAACCTTTGATGCGAGAAGCGATGCAGGCAGGGGCGCATTACGTCGGCGGGCTGGACCCGACCAGTGTTGATGGCGCGATGGAAAAATCCCTCGATACCATGTTCCAGATTGCGCTGGACTACGACAAAGGTGTCGATATCCACCTGCACGAAACCTCTCCGGCGGGCGTGGCAGCCATCAATTATATGGTGGAAACGGTGGAGAAAACACCGCAACTGAAAGGCAAGCTGACTATCAGCCACGCCTTTGCGCTGGCAACGCTCAACGAGCAACAGGTGGATGAACTGGCGAATCGCATGGTGGCGCAGCAAATTTCTATTGCCTCGACGGTGCCAATTGGCACGCTACATATGCCGCTCAAACAGTTACACGATAAAGGCGTAAAAGTGATGACCGGCACCGACAGCGTTATCGACCACTGGTCGCCTTACGGCCTGGGCGACATGCTGGAAAAAGCCAATCTTTATGCGCAGCTTTATATTCGTCCTGACGAACAGAATTTATCCCGCTCGCTGTTTTTAGCCACCGGTGACGTATTGCCGCTGAATGAAAAAGGCGAGCGCGTGTGGCCAAAAGCGCAGGATGACGCCAGCTTTGTGCTGGTGGACGCCTCCTGTTCTGCCGAAGCGGTGGCGCGTATCTCGCCGAGAGTGGCAACCTTCCATAAAGGACAACTGGTATGGGGGAGTGTGGCGGGGTGATACATATTTGATGCACCCGTAAGCGTTTCTTTTGTGTCGGGCAAATTAACGACGTCTGCGAGGCGATGTGAAATATCGCGTATCGCCACATAATAACCTCGCTCTCCGACACTGTTTTAGTTTAGGGGAGCGATAAAATCCATTCCGACTGAGATGGAATTGAGTTGCTAATTAAAATGATAAGTAGACAGGAATTTTCTGGTGTTTAATTAATAAACAGCAAAGACGTCTTGTGAATGAATATGTTGACATTCATATAAAAACATCATATTTTCGTCATGTTTACATAGGGTGTTTTCTATATCTTACGCATCGCACTAAGACCTGACAGAAAATATGCTGAAAGGTTTATATCAAAAACCGCCATTAGCTCATCAGGAAGAGCAGACGACAACCAGGATTGTTGTATGGTACGGGGTTCGAGGCCTCGATGGCGGTCCAATTTCTCATTTTGCTATTTCCATTTTTTAATACGTCCAGAATATTAAACATTCTTCTTTTTGACTGTTTGCTGAACAATAAATAATATTGTCACAAGCCGAAACGAAAAAAGCCCACACAGGGGACGGTGGGCTGAAATGGGAAGCAAAGACTCAAGTAAACTCATCGGAAATTAAGGACCACGCATTACGGTGGCATCATCGCCCATGAGCCGGATAAGGCAAATCGGGTTGATTACGTAGAAGTTTCATTATCAGTTCAGATGTTATTACCGCTGCACTATTCCTTCGTAAATCAGGCGTAGCGCGAATACGCTGATAATCGCGCCAATTACCCGACTGGCTACACTTTGCATACGTCCATACGCACGACGCACGGCCGGTAAAGAAAATGCCTGACTAAGAAATATACGCCAGATAACAGAGGCAAGAACAATTCCTGCCCAGGCCGTTAAACGCGCCCAACCTGGTGTTTCCGCGTTTAACGTTACCGAAAAAATACTGATAAAAAACAAAACGGTCTGTGGATTAGAAAGATCGGTAATTAATCCACGGCGAAAAAATACATACCAGGGGGCGCAGAGTGGTTGCTGTAGCGTGCTCATTTGCGGGGCTGACTGGCGGCGCATACTGCTCCAGGCAAACCATAAGAGATAAGCGCCGCCAGTGATTTTAATGAGCGAGAAAATCTCTTCACATTGGGTAATGAGTGTCGCCATGCCAAACAACCCTAACCCGGAATAGAACGCATCGCCCAGCGCCACACCGAGCCCGGTCACTACGCCAGCGCGACGGCCTGAGGCCAGGCTGGTTTGTACCACGATGAATAAATTTGCTCCGGGATTAAAAAAGGTCATTACGAACAGTCCGACAGTCAGATAAACGGCGTGTAAAGGGTCCATAGTGATTTCATCCATTAATGAGCTTAATTAACCTCATCCTATTTATAGTAAAACTGACTGAATGCGAACAGGATCACAAAGACAGTCAAACCAGGAGAGGACCGCCCCGTTGATACGGTATTCGGCGAGGGGAATACGGTATTCTGGTG
>NZ_BBMY01000137.1 GCF_000759775.1 Escherichia albertii NBRC 107761 = DSM 17582 | reverse complement strand
ATAAAACACTATCAATAAGTTGGAGTCATTACCGCCTTTGCCGACCTGATACTCTCTCCCGCCATGCCCAGTAATACCGCACGCTGCGGAGGAGTTATTTACCCCATTGCCGATTCTCTGGCGCGTAGTTTCGACTCACGTCCTGATGATGAATCACGCAGTAAAATTGGTACCTTTCTGGTCACATGTATCGGTAACGTCAATGATGTAACTGCAGCACTGTTTATGACCGGTTATACCGGCAACCTGTTGGCGGTAAAACTGGCAGCAAATGCCGGAGTAACATTGACCTGGGGAAGCTGGTTTATGGCGGCGCTGCTGCCATGTGTGATTTCGTTGTTGATCGTCCCGCTTTTGGTTTACTGGCTGACGCGCCCGGAGATCAAACATACCCCAAATGCTCCTGATATCGCCCGTAAAGAATTGGCCCAAATGGGCAGGATGTCGCGTGGTGAGTGGCTGATGCTGGCAACGGTTGGTGTTTTGCTGGTGTTGTGGATTTTTGGCGATGTACTGAAAGTTGATGCCACTACCGCGTCGTTTGTTGGCCTGTCAATTTTATTGCTAAGTGGTGTTCTCAGTTGGGAAGATGTCAAAAGCGAGAAAGGCGCATGGGATACCTTAATCTGGTTCGCTGCGCTGTTGATGATGGCCAACCAATTGAAAAAACTCGGCTTCACCACCTGGTTTGGTAACCTTATAGGTGACACAATTGGCAGTGCAATGGGCGGTACCAGTTGGATAGTGATTTTGTTACTGCTTAATGCGGCATATTTCTATACCCATTATTTCTTCGCCAGTGGTAACGCACAGATTGCAGCATTGTATGCAGTGTTCCTCGGTGTCGGGCTACATCTTAATATTCCAGCAGCTCCCATGGCGCTGATGTTGGCATTTACCAGCAGCCTTTACTGCTCATTAACGCAATACACCCATGCCCGAGGCCCGATTCTGTTTGGTGCGGGATATGTCCCAACAGGTGTATGGTGGCGTACCGGGTTTGTTATCAGCTTATTTAACCAGGCAGTATTTATTACAGTCGGCCTGGCCTGGTGGAAAATGCTAGGTTTGTATTAAGTTTATTTTTGTCAAATTAAACCGTTTTTTCTATCCGTGGAGAAAACGGTTTTACGCCGTATTTAATACCAGGATAAATAGATTCACCAATAAAATGGATTATGAGGGAACAATAAAATGAAAATGTTTCTCTTGATTATCAATATTCTTTTGATATTCCCTGCCCTCGCACAATCACCATCACTGACAGCCGAACAAACGGTCAGGCAAATTTACCAAGACTATACTGGTGGAACCAGCGTGCCTTATTTCGGTGATGGCGGAGAGAAAGCCATAACGTCAGTGCGAATGCAAAAGGCGCTGACTCTGAATGATAATCTCACGCTACCAGGCAATATTGGCTGGCTGGATTACGATCCGGTTTGTGATTGTCAGGACTACGGTGATCTGGTGTTAGAAAACGTTGCAATCACCCAGACGGATGCCGATCACGCGGCTGCCATCGTGCGTTTCCGCCTCTATAAAGAAGATAAAGAAAAAATAACGCAAACACTGAAAATGGTGGCTGAAAATGGTCGCTGGGTCATTGATGATGTTGTCAGTAGCCATGGCAGCGTCTGGCAAGCGGTTAATGGCGAGAATGAAAAAATACTGACAGTGCTGGCGTCGCTGCAAAAAGAACAACCTGAAGCTTTTGTTGATGAATTATTTGAACATATTGCCGATTATAGCTGGCCCTGGACATGGGTTGTTTCCGATACCTATCGTCAGGCAGTAAATGCCTTTTATAAGACGACCTTCAGGAATGGCAGTAATTCTGATGAAGATATGCAGACAGAGCGACAATTTATTTACGATAACCCGATCTGCTTTGGTGAGGAAACGCTATTTTCCCACATTGATGAAATTCGTACTCTGGAGAAAAATGCCGACGCTGCCCGTATTCATGTTCGTTTTTCGCTAACCAATGGAAATAGTGAAGAACAGGATTTGGTTTTACAGAAACATGAAGGAAAGTGGGAAATAATGGATTTTATTCGTCCAGGGAGTGGGAGTTTGCTCAAACAAATTGAAGCCAAAACCACGGATAGATTAAAGCAAGGGACTGAGTAAAATGCCAAAAACAACGTGCCCAATCTGCCTTATCCATTCCGTTGCTTTGCCGCATGGGGTTTGTCAGGTTTGTTTTAATCGATTAAAAGCCTGGCATTTTCACACCAGTGATTTCTGGAAGGAGAGCTGGGAAATACTTTCCAGCCCTTGTCTATCGGCTATTGATGTCGCCGTGATAATCGTTGACGCGGCAGGAGAATCATTACTGGAAACCCAGCGAGAAAAAGAATGGCATCTGCGGCGACTTCTTTTTATTGGCGACTGCATCGACCATCTTGATGATGCGGTATTCTTTCCTGTACCAAGAAGTGAGATCAATGCTTGTAAAAAAATGGCGATTGATTACTGGCATCACCAATCGTCACTCTCCATCACGTTAGACGATATATCTGGTCACATTTGTAGCTCCCTAAATATACGAAGTTTTTCGAAATGGGATGCCACCATGCTAATTGGTCTTTTGGCTTCAGGAGAGGATAATCTCGATTTTATGTGGTGGCAGTTTATCGAGAGTGCCGTCTGTTGTATAAGAAACAAATTCAGCGAAGAAGAATGGTTGAATTTATTCCACAAACATTTCCATATAGAGCTCCAACGATGGGCACAACAACCCGTTGAGCAATACGAACTCTATTTTCATGAGATAACAGAAGACGTTGCCTTCAATCATAATAAAAAATTATGACTCTCGTATTCATCGGAAAGATAACTCAGGGCAGAACTTAATGATTAAAACCGAGTTTGGTATTATTGATGAAATTGATACTAATAAAGACTATGGTCACTATGAGCCTGAGAAATACAACTGCGTCTATATTGATGATATTTATATTAATGATTGGTGGGAACAACTCAACGCGGTAAAAACTTTTTATCATAACTTAAGCCGTCCAGGTTATGCACTTGCTCGCCATGGAGTTACCATCATCCCACCGGGTTCATTAAAACAATTTCATCATATTGTGATATCAGACCCAAGATTCAAGCATGACCATTTACTTTTTTCTTTATCAGAAGTAATACAAAAAGCCATCATTGAAAATAAACATATGATACATTTTGGTATATGATGAGTTCTAACAAAAGGCACCATAAAAATGAAAATAATTCTATTATTGATTTCACTGATACTCTGCGTAGCCTGCAGCCCCAGTAGCAAAAAACTCACTCATGTAGAAAAAGACATTCAACAGGTGAATATAAAAGTGAATCAACTCCAAATGGATATTGATGTTTTACGTCAGGAAGTTCAGGCCGCCAAAGAAGCAGCAGAAAGGGTAAATACACGGTTGGACGAGGCAGGGGAATGGCCTAACGGATTTTTTGCGAATCCACCGCGTTATTAACCGATCGCTAAGCGTAAAAATATAATTAGGAACAATAAATATAAGGGAACAATAAATGAAAAAGATTTTCACCGCGGGAATAGTCATTCTGGCAACCAGTCTGTTAAATGGCTGTGTGAATGAGCCAAAAGTCAATCAACTGGCGGGCAATGTGCAAACTCTGAATGCAAAAATAGCCCGACTTGAGCAGGATATTAAAGCATTACGTCCGCAAATTTACGCCGCAAAATCCGAAGCCAACAGAGCCAATACGCGTCTTGACGCCCAGGACTTTTTTGATTGTCTGCGTTGTTTGCGTCTATATTCGGAATGATAAAAATAGCCCCGGCAGCACATTGCTGCCGGGGATTTGTGACTTAACGACCTGATGCCGCTTTAGGGCGTTTCTTCGCCCCTGTATTCACCAGACGAGGCTGCACTTTCTTTGCTCCTGCTGGCGTTTGCCGTTGAGTCGCCATCGGCGTATGTTTGGTCAACGCCGGACGGGTATTACGGTTCTGACGGCGAGCTTCGCGCATCTCTTCAATAGTTGGCGCTGGAACTAAACAATCACGACGGCTGCCTATCAAATGTTTCTTACCCATTGCTTCCAGCGCCTGGCGGATTAACGGCCAGTTTGCCGGATCGTGATAACGCAGCAACGCTTTATGCAGGCGACGCTGCTTATCGCCTTTCGGCACAAAAACGTCTTCGCTCTTATAACCAATCTTCGCCAGCGGGTTTTTACCGGTGTAATACATGGTGGTTGAGTTAGCCAGCGGCGACGGATAGAAGTTCTGTACCTGGTCGAGGCGGAAGCGATGCTTTTTCAGCCACAGCGCCAGGTTCACCATATCTTCATCGCGCGTACCGGGGTGCGCGGAGATGAAATACGGGATCAGATACTGCTCTTTACCTGCCTGTTTCGAGTAGGTGTCGAACAGCTCTTTAAAGCGGTCATAGCTGCCCATGCCCGGCTTCATCATCTTCGACAGCGGCCCTTCTTCGGTATGCTCCGGGGCAATCTTCAGATAACCACCAACGTGATGGGTCGCCAGCTCTTTGATATAGCGCGGATCTTCCACGGCGATGTCATAACGCACACCGGAGGCGATCAGGATCTTCTTGATACCTTTCAGATCGCGAGCACGGCGATAGAGATTGATCGTCGGTTCGTGGTTAGTGTCCATATGCGGACAAATATCCGGGTAGACGCAAGACAAACGACGGCAAGTCTGTTCAGCGCGCGGTGATTTGCAGCGCAACATATACATGTTCGCAGTCGGTCCGCCGAGATCGGAAATCACGCCCGTAAAACCTGGAACGGTGTCGCGGATCGCTTCAATTTCATTGATGATCGAATCTTCGGAGCGGCTCTGAATAATGCGCCCTTCATGCTCGGTAATAGAGCAGAAAGAACAGCCGCCAAAGCAGCCACGCATGATGTTGACCGAGAAACGAATCATTTCGTAAGCCGGAATACGGGCATTACCGTAAGCCGGATGCGGCACGCGCTTGTACGGCAGCGCAAAGACGCTGTCCATCTCTTCGGTAGAAAGAGGAATAGCAGGCGGGTTGATCCACACATAGCGGTCGCCATGTTTTTGCATCAATGCGCGGGCGCAGCCTGGATTAGTTTCGTGGTGCAGAATGCGCGAAGCATGAGCATACAGGACTTTATCGCCCTTCACTTTCTCGAAAGAAGGCAGCAATACGTAGGTTTTTTCCCACGGTTTCGGGCGCGGCGGCTGCACGGTTACGGCTTTCGCTTCCTGCTTTTTCGGCGCAACAGGTTTGTTATCCGCACATGGCAAATCCTCGCCATACGGATGCGGAATTGGGTCGATTTTTCCAGGTGTGTCAAGACGGGTGGAATCCACGCCACTCCAGCCAGGCAGCGCCTCTTTCACAATAATCGCGGTATTACGCACATCGCGAATTTCACTAATCGGTTCGCCCATCGCCAGACGATGCGCCACTTCCACCAGCGGACGCTCGCCATTGCCAAACATCAACATGTCGGCTTTAGAATCCACCAGCACTGAACGGCGCACGGTATCAGACCAGTAATCATAATGCGCGGTACGCCGCAGGCTGGCTTCGATACCGCCGAGGATCACCGGCACATCTTTCCACGCCTCTTTACAACGCTGGGTATAAACCAGTGTTGCACGATCCGGGCGCTTACCCGCGACGTTATTCGGCGTGTAGGCGTCATCATGGCGCAAACGGCGATCGGCTGTGTAACGGTTGATCATCGAGTCCATGTTGCCCGCAGTAACGCCGAAAAACAGATTCGGTTTCCCCAGACGCATAAAGTCGTCTTTGCTGCTCCAGTCCGGCTGAGCGATGATCCCGACGCGAAACCCCTGCGCTTCCAGCATACGACCACAAATCGCCATCCCGAAGCTTGGGTGATCAACATACGCATCGCCTGTTACCAAAATGATGTCGCAGCTATCCCAGCCAAGTTGATCCATCTCTTCACGTGACATCGGCAAAAACGGCGCCGGTCCAAAACAGGCGGCCCAGTACTGCGGCCAGGAGAACAGGTCGCGATCCGGTTGGATCAGGGAGATAGAGCTCATTTTGCTTCCAGAAATGGTAAAAAAATAATCAAAGGCCGGGGATTATACGCTGTATCGCGCGCTGAAATGAAGTGGTGTTGATGAAAGGTTACGAAACTATTTTTCACAGCCCTACCGCAGCAAACACATTTAAGGCTGGCGGTCTCCTGGCAACTGCCGCTACTATTTACCCCGCTCAGCACCGCTCGCCCTGAAAGAAGTCATGTTGCATGACGATCGGCTATCCGAGGACACCCACAGTAAGGCAAGGTATGGAACAGGTTATTACAAAACGCCGCTATTACGATATTGGTCTACAGATTGAAGAGTTGCTGTATTCAGGCGTATTCAAAGCCGGAGAGCGCTTACCTTCAGAACGTGAACTTAGCGAGCGGTTTAATACCAGTCGAACGACCATTCGTGAAGCCATCATTATGCTGGAACTCAAAGGCGTACTGAATGTGAAGCAAGGTTCAGGGATCTTTTTTGTTGATTCCACTGATAAGCTTAATCAGAAATCATTAATGCCCTATTCAGAAATCGGTCCATTTGAATTGTTGCAGGCGCGTCAGGTAATTGAGAGCAATATTACAGGCTTTGCGGCCCGTCAGATCAGTTTTAATGAGCTACAAGAGTTAAAGAAAATCATTAAGTTACAAGAGAAAGCTATTGCCGCAGAAAGTGATAAATTTGAAGAACTGGATCACCGTTTTCATAGCATTATTGCCGAAGCGACACAAAATCGGGTACTCATCAAACAAGCAGCCGAATTATGGCGGGCAGTGCGCACAGAAAATCCACGCTGGAAAAAGCTGAACTACAAATACCTGCACGAAAAGCATTTGCGTCTGCAATGGCTGGAGGATCACCGGGCTATTTTTCTTGCTTTGCAACAGAAAGATTCTGAACTCGCCAGAGAAGCGTCCTGGAAGCATCTGGAAAATAGCAAAAACGAACTGATCAAAATCTTCAAACAAGACACCTCAATCAGCGATTTTGATGACTTTTTCTTCGCACGTTGACCTTCATTAATCCAGAGCTGGCGTGAAAAATGGCGCCGGCTCTGCGTCCCGACCTCTATTGGTACACGCTCTATTACTAATTGGTCTAATAAATCGGACAGCTAATATTAGTATTGATTCCCCCCAATATGATCTCTTAAAAATTCCCAGATCGATTTATACATACAACCTACTGATATTAAATAAAATAGCTTATTTTCACTCTGTTTCGTACTTTGACCTTTATCTGCAAGCGTGATGCATATCTCTGTTTTTGGTCTAGTGAATTATGTAAATTGGTCCACACACAATAACCAACAGAGATAAGAACACAATGTCAGGGAACGAAAGCATCGCTGTCGCCCACTATGATCAGGTAACCACCTGGCCTCGGTACGGGTTGCAGGCAGATATTGTCCATATTGGTTTTGGCGCTTTTCATCGGGGACACCAGGCTGTCTATACGGATCTCACCAATCAGCTTTCGGACACCCGCTGGGGTATCTTTGAGATCAACCTGTTTGGCGATGCTCAACTGATCGAAAACTTAAATGCGCAAAATGGGCTGTTTTCGGTTGTGGAAACGTCTGCATCGCAATCTACCTCGCGCCTTGTGCGTTCGGTGGCTGGCGGTATTCATACGCCAGTGGACGGCATTGCCGCAGCGATCCAGAAATTGACTGAACCTCAGGTAAAAATCGTTTCATTAACCATCACCGAGAAAGGTTATTGTCTCGATTCGCAAACGCGCTCGCTTGATCTCACCAATGGATTAATCCAACACGATCTACAAAACCCGGATGCGCCTCAGTCGGCTATTGGCTTGATCGTCTGTGCTTTGCAACAACGTAAAGCGGCCGGACTCGCTGCTTTTAGCGTGCTCTCCTGCGATAACTTGCCAGACAACGGACATCTGACGCGAAATGCCGTTCTCGGTTTTGCCCGACAACTGGATCTGCCGTTGGCTCAGTGGATCGAAGAAAATGTCTCGTTTCCAGGCACGATGGTCGACCGCATTGTTCCGGCAATGACTGAATCGCAATTCGCCTTACTGGAAACGAAAACCGGTTATGCCGACCCCTGCGGAATCGTCTGCGAATCGTTTCGTCAGTGGGTGATCGAAGATAATTTTGTGCGCGGACGGCCGGAATGGGATAAAGCCGGCGCGATGTTGGTCAGTAATGTTCAGCCTTATGAAGAGATGAAGTTACGCATGTTAAATGGTAGCCATTCATTTCTGGCTTATAACGGCTCGCTGGCAGGTTATGAATTTATCTGGCAATGCATGGAAGACGCTGATTTTCGTTCCATTACCCGCCAGCTGATGATTAATGAACAAGCCCGAACACTTAATCCAGACTTAAATATCAACCCCCAGGAATACGCCGACCTGTTAATTGAACGCTTTAGCAACCGTAACGTTGCACACCGTACCGGACAAATAGCCATGGACGGTTCACAAAAGCTTCCCCAGCGAGCGCTGACTCCCTGGCTGAAATTGCATCAGCAAAAACAAAACAATGCTGTTCTGTCACTGCTCGTCGCTGGTTGGTTGCATTATGTCATTGAAGCCGTTGAGAAAAGCTAGTCTGTCGCTGATCCAGTGAGTGAACAATTTCAGGCGCTAATAAAGGAACAACAAGACGCATGGCAACAGGCGCTCGCATTACTGCACCTTAGCGCCATATTTGGTGAATTAAGCAATCATCAGCCATTTATAAATGAAATAAAAGTCGCCTTTGCGAATATAGAAAACAACGGCATCAAGGCTACCATTAACCAGTTATTATTGGACAAGCAAAAATGAAAACATTAATTTGTCAGCGGCCTGGCGTTATGGAATATGAGGAAAAGGATATTCCCGTGCCAGCAAATAACGAAGTGTTATTAAAAATTAAAGCCGTGGGTATTTGTGGTACTGATATTCACGCATTTGCCGGTAGACAGCCTTTTTTTAGCTACCCACGTGTATTAGGCCATGAAATATGCGCCGAAGCGGTTTCACGAGGTAGCCAGTGCCAAACAGCACAGTCAGGCCAGCGCTATTCCGTCATCCCATGCATACCATGTGGCGAGTGCGCAGCCTGTCGGGAAGAGAAAACGAACTGCTGCGAACATGTTTCGTTGTATGGCGTGCATCAGGATGGGGGTTTTTGTGAATACCTTGCGGTACGTGAAGACAACCTTGTGCCGCTCCCTGACGAGGTCAGCGATAGCGCCGGAGCATTGGTTGAATGTTTCGCTATTGGAGCACACGCCGTTCGCCGTGCTGAGATCAAGACTGAACAAAACGTACTGGTGATTGGCGCCGGACCAATCGGTCTGGCGACCGCAGCCATTGCCAGGGCTAAAGGGGCGCATGTTGTTGTTGCAGATATTGATAGCCAACGTCGCCAGCACGTTGTGGGTAATCTGGCTATTAATGCCTTCGATCCCACACAGGAAGATTTTATTCCCGCGCTTCGTGAGGCCTTTGGAGGCGAACTGGCTTGCGTACTACTGGATGCGACGGGAAATAAAGCTTCAATGAGTCAGGATGTAAATCTTATTCGTCATGGCGGCAAAATTGTTTTTATCGGTTTGTATATTGGTGAACTTGTTATTGACGATCCGACCTTCCATAAAAAAGAGACAACTTTACTCAGCAGTCGCAATGCCACACGGGAAGATTTTGTGTTGGTGATTGAACTGATGCGCAGCAATAAAATTCACGAGAATTTAATGAAAAACCAGCAGTTCAATTTCTTTCGTGTTGGCGAGGATTACCAGCGAAACGTGGTAGAAAATAAAAATATGGTCAAGGGTGTGATTACTTTTTAAGGGAACAAAAATGACAACTGTTTATGTCAGTGAAGAAAATTTAAAATCACTGGTGCACCACAAATTACATACCGCCGGTCTGGATGCCGACACCGCACAACAGGTGACAGATGTTTTAGTTCATGCCGATATTACTGGTGTGCATTCACATGGTGTTATGCGTGTCGAACATTATTGCACCCGTCTTGCTGCCGGAGGGTTAAACAAAACCGCACAGTTTAGTATTGAGCAAATTTCACCGTCAGTGGCAATTCTCGACTCTGACGACGGGATGGGGCATTCCGCATTAATTAACGCCACTGAGCACGCCATTAAACTGGCCCAGGAAGAAGGGCTCGGTTTTGTTAGCATTAAAAACACGTCTCACTGTGGCGCGTTATCTTATTTTGCAGAGATGATCACCAACAAAGGGTTGGTCGCTATTGTAATGACGCAAACCGATACCTGCGTGGCTCCTCATGGCGGCGCCGAGCGCTTTTTGGGAACTAACCCCATCGCCTTCGGTTTCCCGGTGGAAAACAGCCATCCGATGATTGTTGATATGGCGACCAGCGCCACGGCTTTCGGCAAAATACTGCATGCAAAAGAAACTGGCAAACATATTGCTGAAGGGCTGGCGATAGATAAAGACGGTTATGGCACCACTGATCCGCATAAGATTGAAAATCTGCTACCTTTCGGCCAACACAAAGGTTCGGGCATTGCGCTGGCTATAGATGCACTGACTGGCGTGCTGATGAATGCAAATTTTGGCAACCATATTGTTCGCATGTATGGTGATTATGACAAAATGCGTAAGCTGGCAAGTCTGGTTATTGCTATCGATCCGAAAAAGTTCGGCAATCCTGTTTTTGCAAAAACCATGGCGCAAATGGTCACGGAACTGCATGCCGTTAAGCCAGTTCCCGGTGTCGAAAAAGTATTAGCACCAAATGATCCACAAATACACTACAAAGAAAAATGCCAGAGAGAAGGAATTCCGGTTCCTGAAAGCATTTTCCATTATCTGGCAGAGAATTAATAACCACTTTTTACTATAACGATAGAAAAGCGCGGTATTTATCGTTTCTGTTATATTAACCAGGAGCAGGATATGAAAGCACTTCGTCCTCTAACGGCATCGCTTATGCTGTTAACCAGTTGTTTATTAATTTCCAATGCAACGCTGGCGAAAACAACATTAAAACTCAGTCATAATCAGGATAAAAGCCATGCTGTCCATAAAGCATTAAGTTATTTAGCTGATAAAACTAAAGAATATTCTAACGGTGAACTGGTTATTCGAATTTACCCAAATGCCACATTAGGTAACGAACGTGAATCACTGGAACTAATGAACTCCGGTGCATTACAGATGGTGAAAGTGAACGCCGCGTCACTGGAATCTTTTGCCCCGGATTACAGTCTTTTCAGTCTGCCATTCTTATTCCACGATCGCGATCACTATTATCGTGTTCTGCAAAGCGATTTAGGTAAAAAAATACTTAAGTCATCAGAAAGCAAAGGTTTTGTTGGTATTACGTATTATGACGGCGGTGCGAGAAGTTTTTACGCCAATAAACCGATTACCAAACCTGAAGATTTAGCAGGAATGAAAATCAGGGTTCAACAAAGTCCCAGCGCTATCGCAATGATGAAAGCACTTGGTGGTGTCGCTACCCCTATGGCGCAGGGTGAACTCTACACCGCACTTCAGCAAGGTGTGGTTGATGGCGGAGAAAACAGCACTGTCGTTTATTCCGACATGCGTCACGCCGAAGTCGCAAAAGTCTATTCACGAGATGAACATACTATGGTGCCAGATGTATTAATTATTAGCACCAGCGCGTTGAATAACCTTGGCGACAAAGAACGCACAGCATTATTAAAAGCTGCCGATGAATCAATGCAGCAAATGAAAGATGTCATCTGGCCTGCAGCAGAAAAAGAAGCCTATGAAAAAATAAAAGAGATGAATGCAACTGTTGTTGATGTTGATAAATCTGCGTTCAAAGCGCGAGTAAAACATTTATATGACGAGTTCAAGGCAAAAGATGCGCAGTCAGCCAAAAACCTTGAGCAAGTAGAAAATATGTAACCCTAATGGGCGGGTAATACCTGCCCTTTCAAGGAAGACTTATGCAAACATTCACACATATTATTAATAAGATTCTTGCCGGATGTTGCTGCATTATTCTCGCCATTATGGTGTTCTGTGTAACCTGGCAAGTGATTGCACGTTTTATTTTTAACGCTCCCAGCACTGTGCTTGACGAGTTTACTCAGATTTTATTTATGTGGATGATTTTACTTGGCGGCGTCTATACTGCCGGGTTAAAAAAACATCTGGCGATTGAGCTGTTAGCACAAAAACTTCCCGTAGCTTCTGCACGAGTTCTGGACTGCTTTATCCAGATTGTTATAACGGTCTTTGCGATTATTTTTATGATATATGGCGGTAACATTGTTGTCGAAAAAGCTCAACATGTTGGGTAATGACTCCAACTTATTGATAGTGTTTTATGTTCAGATAATGCCCGATGACTTTGTCATGCAGCTCCACCGATTTTGAGAACGACAGCGACTTCCGTCCCAGCCGTGCCAGGTGCTGCCTCAGATTCAGGTTATGCCGCTCAATTCGCTGCGTATATCGCTTGCTGATTA
>NZ_BBMY01000138.1 GCF_000759775.1 Escherichia albertii NBRC 107761 = DSM 17582 | reverse complement strand
ACAAAAAAAGGCCCCTGTTGAATGGGCAGGGGCCTGGTACGAGCAAGCATCATATTGGGCGACATGATGCAACGGTAAAAATCATTTGGCCTGATGGCGCATGATGACTCCTTTCATTTCAGCAACCGCCGCCCCGTCTACAACATAACGCGAATACTCGTCCGCGTGTGTATCTGATGACATGGACAATCCTTGATTACGATAACGCATCGGTGAGGCTTGCCACGCTCCTGCGGAGCTATGGACTTCCAGCACTCCGGCATCGAGGAAGTGGTGCAGATTTTCTGCACGGACTCCTGCTCCGGCCATGATGATTGGAGCGTCACTATGAGCAATAAGTTCCATAATTTTTGATAAACCTTGCAGTGCGTCAGATTTTTGCCCGGAAGTCAGCACCCTGGCAACGCCCAATTCAGCAAGATTATTGAGTGCATTTAGCGGGTTAGCGCACATATCGAAGGCGCGATGAAAAGTCACTGCCAGCGGCCCGGCGGCAGCCATTATTTTTTCCATTCGCCGCATATCGACATTGCCATCAACATCCAGAACGCCCGTCACCAGCCCCGGAAAACCTAATTCGCGAACTGTGCGGATATCGTCAAGAATGGCGGCAAACTCAGCGTCGCTATAGCAAAAATCGCCACCGCGCGGGCGGATAATAGGATGCACAGGAATCGTAATCTGCTGACGCACAGATTTCAGCACGCCCAGCGACGGCGTCAACCCTCCTTCTTTTGGGGCTGCGCATAATTCAATTCTGTCTGCGCCGTTTTGTTGCGCGGTCAGCGCGCACTCCATGCTGTAACAGCAAATTTCCAGTAATGCCATTTTGACTCCTTAATTACGCCGACTGTTCGCTGGCAACAATCTCTTCAATGGACCACGGATGAAACTTAATGGTTGTTCTGCCATCAGTGACCGCCAGCGTCGGATTCGGTAATCGCTCGTGTTCGCCTTTTGGAGAACGGGTCTTCACCGAAATCCCCGGCTGGCTAAGTCCTTCATCAGAAAGCAGCGCCAGCGCGCGCGCATTCAGCGTTTCTGGCTCGCCCGGCAGAACAATTTCGATATGTTCCCAACCTTCGTGCGGGTAACGTTTTTCTCCCGGCCACGGTAACTCAACAATGGAAAATTGCCAGTGAGCAACCAGTACCGGTTCGTGCAATTTAAACAGACAAATCGGTCTGCCATTGATCATATTTTCTGACAAAAGCTCGCCGCACTGTTCAAACCCGCGACGCCAGCGTTCAGCGGTAGCGTTTTGATAGCAACGCAAGGATATGTGATCGGCAGCCAGCGGGGTGATATCCAGCCCCAGACGACGGGAAAGTTCGTCTAATGCATGGATAAATCGCGGTAAATCTGTTGCAATATCCTGCAACTCGTCGATAGATTGCCAGTTCGCCATAATCACTCTTCGTCTTTCAGTAAAAGCGCTAATTTACCCTGTTGCCCTTCCCCAACCAACCGCTGATTTCATGCTGTACCCGATGCAATAGTAAAAACGGCAGTGCGCCGCGCGCACGTTGCTGACGAAAACAGCCATTTGCAGTATACTCCCGCCCTAATTTCTTTAACTGGCGCGAGCAATTTTCGCTCGCTTCATCAATGTAAGGTATTCCGGTGAATATTCAGGCTCTTCTCTCAGAAAAAGTCCGTCAGGCCATGATTGCGGCAGGCGCGCCTGCAGATTGCGAACCGCAGGTTCGTCAGTCAGCAAAAGTTCAGTTCGGCGACTATCAGGCTAACGGCATGATGGCAGTTGCTAAAAAACTGGGTATGGCACCGCGACAATTAGCAGAGCAGGTGCTGACTCATCTGGATCTTAACGGTATCGCCAGCAAAGTTGAGATCGCGGGTCCGGGCTTTATCAATATTTTCCTCGATCCTGCATTCCTGGCTGAACATGTTCAGCAGGCGCTGGCGTCCGACCGTCTCGGTATTGCTACACCAGAAAAACAGACTATTGTCGTTGACTATTCCGCGCCGAACGTGGCGAAAGAGATGCACGTCGGTCATCTGCGTTCCACTATTATTGGCGACGCAGCAGTACGTACCCTTGAGTTCCTCGGCCACAACGTAATTCGCGCGAACCACGTCGGCGACTGGGGAACCCAGTTCGGTATGCTGATTGCGTGGCTGGAAAAACAGCAGCAGGAAAATGCCGGTGACATGGAACTGGCGGATCTTGAAGGTTTCTACCGCGACGCGAAAAAACACTACGACGAAGATGAAGAGTTCGCCGAGCGTGCACGTAACTACGTGGTAAAACTGCAAAGCGGTGACGAATATTTCCGCGAGATGTGGCGCAAACTGGTCGACATCACCATGACGCAGAACCAGATCACCTACGATCGTCTGAACGTGACGCTGACCCGCGATGACGTCATGGGTGAAAGCCTGTACAACCCGATGCTGCCGGGCATCGTGGCCGATCTCAAAGCCAAAGGTCTGGCAGTAGAAAGCGAAGGCGCAACCGTCGTATTCCTTGATGAGTTCAAAAACAAGGAAGGCGAACCGATGGGCGTCATCATTCAGAAGAAAGATGGCGGCTATCTCTACACCACCACGGATATCGCCTGTGCGAAATATCGTTATGAAACACTGCATGCCGATCGCGTGTTGTATTACATCGACTCCCGTCAGCATCAGCACCTGATGCAAGCGTGGGCAATCGTCCGTAAAGCGGGCTACGTGCCGGAATCCGTGCCGCTGGAACACCACATGTTCGGCATGATGTTGGGTAAAGACGGCAAACCGTTCAAAACCCGCGCAGGTGGCACGGTGAAACTTGCAGACCTGCTGGATGAAGCGCTGGAACGTGCACGTCGTCTGGTAGCAGAGAAGAACCCGGATATGCCAGCCGACGAGCTGGAAAAACTGGCCAACGCGGTGGGTATTGGTGCGGTGAAATACGCGGATCTCTCCAAAAACCGGACTACCGACTACATCTTCGACTGGGACAACATGCTGGCATTTGAGGGTAACACCGCGCCGTACATGCAGTATGCATACACCCGAGTATTGTCCGTGTTCCGTAAAGCGGAAATTAGCGAAGAGCAACTGGCTGCAGCACCAGTGATCATCCGTGAGGATCGTGAAGCGCAACTGGCTGCTCGCCTGTTGCAGTTTGAAGAAACCCTCACCGTGGTCGCCCGTGAAGGCACGCCGCACGTGATGTGTGCTTATCTGTACGATCTGGCCGGTCTGTTCTCAGGCTTCTACGAGCACTGCCCGATCCTCAGCGCAGAAAACGAAGAAGTACGTAACAGCCGTCTGAAACTGGCACAACTGACCGCGAAAACGCTGAAACTGGGTCTGGATACGCTGGGTATTGAGACTGTAGAGCGTATGTAATCACGTTATGCTACAAAAGCCGATGTCGCGGTTACGGACATCGGCTTTTTTATCACTGCCGATAATTCACAATCACTTCATTACGTTGCACCTTCAGCGGCGGAATTAACCGTCCTCCGCCAGAGACTTCCCAGATATATCGCAAAGTTTCTGTCGCCGGTACGCCGGAAAAGGCCACAGTGGTTCCATTCTGCCCCTCTAATTCGACGCAACGAGATTGCGAACACAAGCGCACGCGCAGTCCCACTGGCGTCGGGCCGATAAGCTGATAACGCCATGCCACCTGTGTTATTAATCCTGGAGCAGGTTGTCGTGGGGAAAGAGGCGCTGACGACATCGACTCGCCGCGATGATTTAGCGTAATTCCTACGCTGCTTGCCTGCCACATCCCCTCCCCGGCAGCTTGCACCAGCATCGGAAACAATAACGTTGCTAATAAGATTCTCATCATTTACCGCCAATCGTCGCCGTCATACGAATATGCCGGTTATCAGAAAGCTCCAGATTCGACAACACCACTAACTGCGGCAGACTGCGGCGCAGAAAGCGAGACAATAACGGTCGCAGTGCGTGGTTCACCAACAGCACTGGCGGCGCGCCCAACATCTCCTGACGAGATAATGCTTCCTGAGTTTGCGCCAGCAAGCGGTCCGCCAGCCCCGGCTCAAGGCCACCACCGCCCTGTAACGCCTGTAACAACAAACGTTCAAGCGGTGTGTCCAGCCCAATAACGTGGACCTCATCTTTGCCAGGAAACCACTGCTGAGTAATCGCCCGCCCCAGTGCCACACGCACGACGGCGGTTAATTCATGCGGATCGCTCTGGACAGGCGCATGTTCCGCCAGCGTTTCGAGAATCGTGCGCATATCACGAATTGGTACTTTTTCATCAAGAAGGTTTTGCAGCACCTTATGCAGCGTGGTGAGCGTGACGACGCCAGGAACGAGATCTTCCGTCAGTTTTGGCATCTCCTGGCCGACGCGCTCCAGTAGCTGTTGCGCCTCCTGACGACCAAACAACTCTGCGGCATGTTGGCTAATAAGATGGTTAAGGTGCGTTGCCACCACCGTACTGGCTTCAACCACCGTATACCCCTGAATCTGCGCCTGTTCTTTTAGCGCGCTTTCGATCCAGATGGCGCTCAAACCAAATGCCGGATCGACGGTCGCTTCGCCAGGTAATGTTCCGGCGGCAGTCCCTGGGTTGATCGCCAACCAGCGCCCCGGATAAGCATCACCACTGCCTATCTCGACGCCTTTCATCAAAATGCGATAGCGGGCCGGTTGTAGATCCATATTGTCGCGAATGTGCACCACCGGCGGCAGAAAGCCCATCTCCTGGGCAAATTTCTTGCGAATACTGCGAATACGCCCCAGCAATTCGCCATCCTGTTGAAAATCAACCATCGGGATCAGTCGATAACCCACTTCCATACCCAATGAATCTTCCAGTTGCACATCGTTCCAGGTCGCTTCGACAACAGCATTGTTCTCAGCCATTTTTACTGGCTTCGGTTCTGCTGGCATTTTTTGTTCGCGTCCGCGGATCCACCAGGCCAGCCCCAGCAATCCGGCAGTGAACAGCAAAAATACCAGGTTCGGCATTCCTGGTACCAAACCGAGTAACCCTAAAACGGCAGCACTTAACAGCATCACACTGGGGTTACTAAAAAGCTGATTCACCATCTGCTCGCCGACATCCTGATCGGTGCTGACACGCGTAACAATAACCCCCGCGGCGGTAGAAATAACCAGCGCCGGAATTTGCGCCACCAGCCCATCACCGATAGTCAGCAGCGTATAACTTTCCGCCGCATGCCCCATGCTCATGCCATGTTGCAACATACCGACTAATAAACCGCCGACAACGTTAATGACCATGATGAGGATCCCGGCGATGGCATCGCCGCGAACAAACTTACTTGCCCCGTCCATTGAGCCGTAAAAATCAGCCTCCTGAGTCACTTCACTGCGGCGTTTTTTCGCCTCATCCTCACCTATCAATCCGGCGTTAAGGTCGGCATCAATCGCCATCTGTTTACCCGGCATACCATCCAGAACAAAGCGCGCGCCCACTTCCGCAATACGTCCGGCACCTTTGGTAATCACCATAAAGTTGATGATCACAAGGATAACGAACACCACAATACCGATCGCGAAATTGCCACCCACAAGGAAGTGACCAAACGCTTCGACCACCTTCCCTGCCGCCGCCGCACCGGTATGCCCTTCCATCAAAATGATACGAGTTGAAGCCACGTTAAGAGCCAGACGCAGCAGCGTGGTAAACAGCAGAATGGTCGGAAACGCGGCAAACTCGAGCGTACGCTGGGTAAACATCGCCACCAGCAACACCATAATCGACAGAGCAATATTGAACGTGAACAACAAGTCGAGAATGAATGCGGGCAGTGGCAACACCATCATCGACAAAATAAGCAGGATCAAAATCGGTCCGGCAAGGATCTGCCATTGTGTCGATTTCAGGTTTGTGGGCAGGCGCAGCATCGCAGCCAGATTACTCATGGGTCGGTTTCTCGTTGATAAAATCCAGAGCTTCCGGCACCGGAAGATGAGTAGGTTGTTCAGGGCGTTGTCCACCCGCCAGACGCCAGCGTTTCAGTTGCCAGACCCAGGCCAGCACTTCCGCCACGGCGGCATAGAGTTGGCCGGGTATTTGTTGACCGATTTCGGCATGTCGATACAGCGCTCGTGCCAGCGGCGGCGCTTCGAGGGTCGGGACGTTATTTTCAGCAGCTATTTCACGAATGCGTAATGCCACCAGCCCCGCCCCCCTGGCGACGACTTTTGGCGCACTCATTTTGTTTTCGTCGTACTGCAATGCCACGGAGTAGTGAGTTGGGTTATTAACGATAACGTCCGCTTTCGGCACATCAGCCATCATCCGACGCCGCGCGGCAGCTCGCTGCATCTGACGAATTCGCCCTTTGACATGGGGATCTCCTTCGCTTTGTTTGAACTCATCACGAATATCCTGCCGTGACATGCGCAGCTTTTTAAGGTGGCTGAAAATTTGGAAAAAGACGTCAAATCCCACCATTGGAATAACGCCAGGCACGATCAGCAGCGCGCATAATCCCACCAGCTCCATCGCATTAGTCATGGCAGAAATGGGGGACTCCGCCATTAAGCGCATCATCTGCGGCCAGTGGTACCAGAGATAAAAACCGGTGACACTCCCCACCAGAATAGATTTCAGGATTGCCTTTAACAGTTCTGCCCCAGTTTGGGCCGAGAAGATACGTTTAATACCCGGCAATGGATTAAGTCTGGAAAACTTCGGCTGCAATGATTTACCGCTGAATACCAGACCTCCCAGCATGACCGGCGAAATGAGCGCCACCAGCACAACGCCGCTAATCAGCGGCAGCAGTGCCAGCATAGCTTCTCTGATCAGCAAAATAATCTGCCCGAGGATCATGTTTGGATCATTGATGATACGGTGATCGAAATTCAGCCCAACGGAGAGCATCCCTGACAATCAACGGGCCAGCGACGCACCACCAAACCAGATAACACTAATCCCCACCAGCAAAATCAGCAGTGAGGTCAGTTCACGGGAACGCGGGATCTGCCCCTCCTCCCGCGCTTTTTCAAGTCGATGAGGTGTAGGGTCTTCTGTTTTGTCGTCGCTCTCGTCAGACACGTCGCCAATCCTGGAAATAAAAATAAGCGTGAATAATGCCAGAGCAACAAGAGTTCAATGGTTTGAGTAAGGGGCAAAGTTGGCGGGATTTAGGGCTTTTGCCGCAGCACACCGGGATTGAATTTCTTAATCAAATCTCGCGCAACCAACGGATCGGGAGCGGTCGCCACCATTTCCATATCACTATGACTGTTAATGATTTCCGTCATTATCTGGCGCATCAGCGCAGAATCATCAACAGGCAACACACTGATCTTGCTCATGGTTGCTCCTTACTTAACGCATACACCGTCTGTCTGCGCAACGTGAAGTTACGCTCAAGGTGGCTGAAGTTTTCAGAGTAACCCACAAACAACAATCCATCGGGTTTCAGCAACGGGGTAAAAGTTCCCGCCCCACCTTTAATTGAGTGGGTTGCACGAAAGATGGTATTCAAATTACCCGGCATCCGGCGTTTCTGGCTGTAAATTCAGCAGACGTTGCTCCATATCGGCCAACAATTCGTCCGCTTCACCAAAAAATGTCTGATAAAAATCGCTTATATCCGTGATCACGCTGTCACCTCGGTTCGGCTGATGACATTGTGGAAACACTGACCTGTGGTACTCCCCCGGTTTTTTCCAGGACGCTTACAGGCACATTCTGGCTTTCAGCGTTTTCATGCAAAATGGTCTGTTCGGCTTGTTTATTCAGAACCAACAGGCTGATTCGGCGGTTAATGGCGTCGTCAGGTCCACGATCGCTAAGTCGCATGGTGGCCGCCATACCAACCACCCGTAGCACTTTGCCGTCATCCAGCCCGCCAGCCGCCAACTCGCGGCGCGACGCATTGGCGCGTTCAGTGGAAAGCTCCCAGTTGCTATAACCTTTCTCGCCATTCGCATAGGGGAAGTCATCGGTATGTCCTGAGAGGCTGATACGGTTGGGGATCCCATTCAGCACTGGTGCAATAGCCCGCAGAATATCGCGCATATAGGGCTCAACATCGGCACTGCCGATTTTAAACATCGGGCGATTCTGGCTATCGATTATCTGAATACGTAAACCTTCCTGCAGCAGATCGATTTTGAGATGCGGACGCAACGCCCGGAGTTTCGGATCTGACTCAATGAGCTGATCAAGATCGCCGCGCAATTTACGCAACCGGCTTTGTTCCATGCGTTTTTTCAGCTCTTCAATGTTCGGTTGTTTATTCACTTCTCCCCGTCGTTGAGTGTAATCGTCGCCGCCGCCCGGTATCGGACTTTCACTGTTGGAGATACGATTACCGCCGGTTACGGCTGTCGCCAGCGGCGTACGAAAATATTCCGCGATCTGAATAAGTTCCTTTGGGCTGGAGATGGAGATCAGCCACATGACCAAAAAGAAAGCCATCATAGCGGTCATAAAGTCAGCATACGCAATCTTCCACGATCCATGTGCTGCACCGTGGCTTTTCGCTTTACGTCGTTTGACGACAATGATCGGATGCGTTTGATTCTTCATGCTTCCTCAGTCGCCGTCTGCTGTTGCGGATTCTTCACCGCCCGGACATGTTCTTCCAGTTCGATAAACGATGGGCGTTCGCTGGAGTAGAGCGTTTTGCGGCCAAATTCAACGGCAATCGGCGGAGCATAGCCATTAAGATTCGAAAGCAGCGTGACTTTTACGCACTGCATCATTTTGCTGGTTTCTGCGCTTTTCTGGCGTAATACGGTAGCCAACGGTGAAATAAATCCATACGCCAGTAAGATCCCGAGGAAAGTGCCCACCATAGCGTGAGCAATCAGCATGCCCAGTTCGGCGGCTGGACGGTCAGCCGATCCCAGCGCGTGGACCACGCCCATCACCGCCGCGACAATACCAAATGCCGGAAGTGAATCTCCCACCAGCGCCAGGCTATTCGCCGGAACTTCCGCTTCGCTTTCGTGAGTCTCAATCTCTTCATCCATCAACGCTTCGATTTCGAAGGTGTTCATATGACCACTGATAATCAGGCGCAGATAATCGACGATAAAATCAAGCATGACGCTATCTGCGAGGATGCGCGGGTAGCTGGCGAAGATCTCGCTCTCACGGGGATTTTCAATATCGCGCTCCAGCGAAAACATCCCCATCTGCCGCGATTTCGTCATCAGCCGATACAACAGCGCCAGGAGATCCATATACATCGCTTTGGTGTATTTGGAGCGACGAAACAGCAACGGCAACGCCTTCAGCGTGCCCTTGATCGCTTTTCCGTTATTGCCAACGATAAATGACCCAATACCTGCACCGGCAATAATCACCAGTTCAGCGGGTTGATAGAGTGCTCCAAGACTTCCGCCAGTCATCAAATAACCGCCGAAAACAGTACCGAGTACGACCAGGTAACCTAATAAGATAAGCACGACATCATCCTTCCACTGTTGACCATGACAGGATGTTCAGTTGCCAGTTGTTAACCCACGGTCAGGGCCAAAAAAGCAGCGATAATGGCTTACCGCTGCGGGAATATTTAGCCACACCATTTCCGTTAAACAGCCTGTACTCTCTGTTCATCCAGCAGTTGTGGGATAATATCGGCAGGATTCTGGGAAAGTTTACGTCTTTTTACCGCACGGGATGGCGGTTGGCATAAGCTGCAGGCAAAACTGCCGGCAGGCTGGTGAGCATGGGTGATAAAATTACCGCCGCAGCAGTTGCAACCGGACAATTGCAACAAATCGCTTTCGACAAACCGCACCAATGTCCAGGCGCGGGTTAACGCCAGCAACGGTCCTTCTTCTGCTTGCGGGCATTGCTCAAGATATAATCGATAAGCTTTAATTACCGCATCCACCCCGCTGCATAAACCAGTTTTCAAGAGAAACTGCCACGCATTACAAAACATCGACGCATGGACATTTTGTTCCCAGGTCATAAACCAGTCCGTGGAGAACGGCAGCATACCTTTTGGCGGGGGACTGCCGCGCAGCTCTTTATATAGCTTGATCAGGCGGCCACGACTTAACTGTGTTTCGCTTTCCAGCATCTGCAAACGAGCGCCGAGGGTAATCAACTCCATTGCCAACTGGATATCACGCGCTTCCTGAACAATGCTTTTCTCGCTCATCATCAGGCCCTTTTTTTACGTAGCGCTTCTTCGGCCTGATTCACATCGCTTAACAAGCGCGTTGAGAGCATGATCCCGGTATGAATTTGCTGGAGATCATCAACACGAGAATCCTGCGTCAGACGGGTAATAGTCTGGTGGCTGTCAAAGCGGAAGTGGCAAACCAGTTGATTGGTTTCTGCCAATTTAACCATTTGCGGAAGAGTCAGAGCCGATAATGTCGAGGCCATATCTTCATTAATACCGAGACGAAACATAGCGGACGCTTTGTCCTGAACGATCAGACGTTGTGCAAGAAGTAAATATGACAAGTTGATGTCATAAATGTGTTTCAGCAACTCGGAGGTATGCATTATTCCCATCCAGAATAACTAACTTTATTTTATGCGGTACGCCCGCACCCTGTGATGTCGCCGGGAAATCCCGGTAAAAATAAAAACAATGGAATAGTTATGATCAACGGAAAAAAGCATGACAGCATACGCGAGGACGGAACGAGCCCTTACAAAGTGTGATGTTTTTTTACACTTATCTAAGATTTTTCCTAATTCGACGCAACTCTACTCGCCACTACTTATACATACAACGGAGGGGAGCTGCGATTTCAACGTTGTGTGATATAGATCACACAAAACACCCAATTACTTAACATTAATGTATAAGTCACACTTTTGTTTTGGACATATTTCAATCCATTACATTTTTTTCACTAAGCCTGTTGTCAAAAATAAAACCAGAATAAGAAAAAGGGGATATTGCGCACAGTTAAAATAACTCACCGTAAATAACCATATATTTTGTAGAAAAGAAGCCAGGCTACCCCTCATAACACTTTTTTAAACATAGAGTTAGCCCACTTTAAGTGCTTCAAGTGAAAATAAAATTGATAAAAACGTCATGTGTTGCACAAATGCTTCATATATATTAACCATTTGTTTTGCACGGAGAATCGCTATATCCGCTTCATATAGTCACATAGTAAAATCATATGATCACCATTCGTTATTGATTAATGGTTTTTACTAATAAACAGACTAATATTTACGTCTTTGACGGCGTTGTTATTGCACCATTACCCCGTTCGGAGTAAAGCTGTCATATCACCTGAAGTTCGCAGAATAAGGAGCAGGTTATGAGCTATACACATATTCTTGTTGCGGTTGCTATCACACCGGAAAGCCAGCAATTGTTAGCAAAAGCGGTATCTATCGCCCAGCCGGTAAAAGGACGTATAAGTTTGGTCACCCTCGCTGCCGATCCTGAAATGTACAATCATTTAGCCGCCCCAATGCTGGAAGATTTACGTAACGTCATGCAGGAAGAAACACAAAACTTTCTTGATAAATTAATCCTGGATGTGGGATATCCCGTGGAGAAGACATTTATTGCGTATGGCGAATTAAGCGAACATATTCTGGAAATTTGCCAACAGCATAAATTTGATTTGGTGATTTGCGGTAATCATAACCACAGCTTCTTTTCGCGAGCCTCCTGCTCGGCGAAAAAAGTGATTGCCTCCAGCAAGGTCGATGTATTGCTGGTTCCTCTTGCGGGAGATTAGCCGCACTACACCAGTTTTGAAAAGGCGGCGACGTTATCGCGCAGTTGGCTTTCCGCACTGCGCGGCATTATCTGCTTTAGGTCGTGAATAAAACTCGCCTGCCAGTGGTTTATATCGTTTTTCACAATAACGTCCCACATTTCTGTATAGCGAGAAATTCGTTCCGCCAGCGACATGGTCAGTGCCCGATGAAGCGCCGTCGCCACTTCATCACGATCGTAAGGGTTGACGATTAACGCCGACGTTAGCTCATGAGCGGCCCCGGCAAATTGCGAGAGCACCAGTACGCCCGGATTGGCTGGGTCCTGCGCGGCGACAAATTCTTTCGCCACCAGATTCATTCCATCACGCAATGGCGTCACTAATCCTACATCAGAATAACGGAAGATTTTCATCAGCAATTTACGTTCAAAATGCTGGTTCAGATAATAAAGCGGCGTCCAGCCTAATTGGCCATATTTACCATTAATTCTTCCTGCTTCATTTTCCAGTTGATGGCGAATATCCTGATACGCTTGCACATCGCCACGCGAGGTTGGCGCTATCTGGGTATAACGAATTTTACCGTGATGTTGAGGATATTTTTCCAGCAACGCTTCATAAGCGAGAAAACGTTCTGGCAAGCCTTTTGAGTAATCCAGGCGGGTG
>NZ_BBMY01000139.1 GCF_000759775.1 Escherichia albertii NBRC 107761 = DSM 17582 | reverse complement strand
GTTGACAAAAATAGAAAAATGCGAAAATATGTGGTTTACGAATTCTAAAAAAAGCGAAACTTGAAATGAATGAAAATCAGTTAGCTCCTTGTTGGGAATTTCAACCTTATCTTGCTGAAAACTATGTTCGCCACTTGTTGGCGGAGATCGCTAACGTACTTGAGCAGCTGTACTATCATAAGCACGCATTAGACAGCAACTGGTCTGAAGGTGTAAGGGCTTATGATTGGGTCAGAAATCATCTTATTCAAAATGAAGATGCAATTCCTGGCCTTGAGATGATTTCCAAGGGGTTGGACTATGTAGTTGCTTTAAATAAAGTTCCGCTACAATTTACCAAAGATTGCATTAATAACCCCAAAAAGAAACATCGTCTGCGTCGAAATAAAGTAGAGTATGAGCAGCTATCATTGTTTGGTGATGTTGAGGCTGAGCAAGATATTACATGGCGAGTCATAGCTGAGCCTTTTTTATCCGAAGAGGGCGATGGTGAATTAGAGTCCACACTGCCTCGTTGGGAGGTAGCTCTTGTTGGATTTAATACTTATGGTGCTCAGATTAGTATAGTTTCTCATCAATCTACAGCATCGATGCCGCTTATGCCTCTTGATTATAACACACTCCCTGACGAAGCGGAGATTAATAAGGTGCCTCTTCGTCGGCGTACGAAGGATAAAGATTTGGATGTGAGCAGTGATGGAACATCAGGTGAATAACTTCACTGAGTATCGGGGTGATAAGCTCAAACTAGCGAGAATGGCTGTTGGGCTTTCTTGTGAAGAGTTAGCCGAAAAAATTGGCAAGACAAAGCAATTCGTTAGCAAACTGGAGAAGGGGTGCAGGCCATCGGAGCAATGTCTTGAGTTAATATCTTCAGCGCTTATGATTAAGTCCAGTTTTCTTTTTACTGAACGAAAATACGCTCTGGAAAGTGATGTCTGCCATTTTCGGAGTAAGAAGTCCAGGACTCAAACGCTGACTAATAGTGTATTGGCCAGGGCTGAGATTCTTAATATTATAATTTCTGCTGTTGAAGGTGAAATCGAATTTCCTGACGTTAACATACCGGAGCACCCAGGGGCTGAATTACTTACTCCGAATGATATTGAGCGAGTGGCAGAAGATTGTCGCCGTGCCTGGAATTTAGGTCTTGGCCCTATATCATCAATGGTTAAATTGGCGGAGAGTTTAGGGGTAATCGTTGCGCATGTTACGGGAGTCGATGATCGTGTTGATGCTTTTACTGTTCACAATAACAGGCCTGTTATCATCAGGAACAATGTTAAAAAAAGCATATGTAGATTTCGCTCTGATTTAGGTCATGAATTAGGGCATTTAGTAATGCATGAGGGCATAACGACAGGTGATAAACTTACGGAATCACAAGCCGATCACTTTTCGAGCGCCTTATTAGTTCCCAGGTTATCTTTCATTAAAGAATTTCCACGAATACGAGGTAAGCAATTCGACTGGAATGCTCTGGTTGAATTTAAACTTAGATGGAAAATCAGCCTTAAAATGTGTATTTATCGAGCCAGCGCATTAGGCTTATTGACCCAGGAACAGGCAAGAACTGGCTATATGCATCTTAATTCCAGAGGGTATACGAGAGTTGAACCTGGTGATGAACTTTTGCGCCCTGAAGAACCCGGCATGCTGGCCGAGGCGATTGAAATGCTGGATGATGCAACCTGGCTAAGAATTCTTATGAAAACTGGCTTGAGCCAAGATTTAATTCGTGAGTTGTTCTCCATCAACAGACCTATTACAAATCCAAGAAATATTTTCCAGATTGTTTGAGTATACCCGCTTCGGCGGGTTTTTTGTTTTTATTTTCAACGTGTTTGAAGTTTTGGACGGTGCCAGAATAGAATCAAAAATACTTAAGTAGCGCGCAGGGAGAAGAGGGATGGACCCCGAACAGGGGGAGTGCTATTTATCTGGAAGGATTCTGTTGATGAAAATCGAAGAATTACGTGAAATTTTTAGTGAAGATGGCCTCTATGCTGTGCGCGTTGAGAATGGGGGTATTACCTACACAGCGTTAATTCCTGATGATCATGTAGTGTTATCTGTTGAGGCATTCATTGAATACTTGGAAAGACTCGGTTTCAAGGTAGTTCGGGAATAAGTTATAATACGTGAGCCAGCCTGAACAACTGGCAACCTGCAGCGCCATTGGAGATGACAATGGCGCATAATTTCAAATTTCGCAATTCTGATTCTGCCTTTGCCAGCAGGCACGGGTGGCGTTCTCACGCATTCAAATATGACTGGTATCAGCACGATCCCTGTACTGAAGAACAGGCCGAATGGCTGATTCATAACTACCGCAGACGTGGATATGAGTTTAGGAAAGCCCTCACCCTCGATTATCGTCACTGGATAATCTACGTCAGACTCCCTTATTCCGAACGCCCACCGCGTCCGTCCCGCACATTCCAGCAACGCATCTGGAGGTAACGTGCGGGTATTACTTCGACCTGTTCTGGTACCGGAACTCGGGCTGGTGATCGTTAAGCCGGGCCGTGAATCCATGCCGGTATTCCACAATACCCGGGTACTGGTGGAGCCGGAACCGAAAAGCATGCGTAATCTGCCGTCCGGGGTCGTTCCTGCCGTTCGCCAGCCGCTGGCGGAGGATAAATCATTACTGCCATTTTTCAGCGACGAACGAGTGATTCGTGCTGCTGGTGGCGCTGGCGCATTGTCTGATTGGTTACTGCGCCATGTTAAATCCTGCCAGTGGCCACACGGCGATTATCACCACAGTGAAACCGTCATTCACCGTTATGGTACCGGCGCAATGGTGTTGTGCTGGCACTGCGACAACCAGCTGCGCGACCAGACCTCCGAATCACTCGGGCAACTTGCTCACCAAAACCTGTCTGCATGGATGATTGACGTCATACGCCATGCAATGAATGGCTCGCAGGAACGGGAATTATCGCTGGCTGAATTATCCTGGTGGGCGGTCCGCAATCAGGTGGCGGACGCGCTACCGGAAGCGGTATTACGTCGTTCGCTGGGGTTGCGTGCGGAAAAAATCCGCTCAATGTACCGTGAAAGCGACATCGTACCGGGAGAGCAGACCGCCACCAGCATACTGAAGCAGCGCACAAAAAATCTTGCGCCGCTGCCTCACGTCCACCAGCAAAACCCGCCACAGGAAGAGACGGTGGTCAGCATTGCCGTTGATCCTGAGTCTCCGGAATCTTTCATGAAACGACCTAAACGTCGCCGCTGGGTTAACGAGAAATACACACGCTGGGTGAAGACACAGCCGTGTGCGTGTTGTGGTAAGCCAGCCGACGATCCCCATCACCTGATTGGTCATGGTCAGGGCGGAATGGGGACAAAATCTCACGATATTTTCACGCTACCGCTGTGTCGGGAGCATCACAACGAGCTTCATGCGGATCCTCTGGCGTTCGAAGAAAAGCATGGTTCTCAGGTTGATTTAATTTTTCGTTTTCTTGATCACGCCTTTGCAACTGGCGTGCTTGGGTAAAAGAGGTGACTGATGCTCATAGATTTGGTTTTACCTTACCCGCCGACGGTGAACACTTACTGGCGTCGTCGTGGCAGCACATATTTTGTATCAAAAGCCGGGGAGCGTTATCGCCGGGCAGTGGCGCTTATTGTTCGCCAGCAGCGGCTGAAATTAAGCCTGTCCGGAAGGTTGGCAATAAAAATTATTGCAGAACCACCGGATAAGCGCCGCCGTGACCTGGACAATATTCTGAAAGCGCCGCTGGATGCGCTGACGCATGTGGGGTTGCTAATGGACGATGAGCAGTTTGATGAAATCAATATCGTTCGTGCTCAGCCAGTATCTGGTGGACGTCTGGGGGTGAAGATTTACCCCATAATGCTTGAAGGGCAGGTCAAAAAATGAAACTGGAAGATTTACCGAAATACCACTCCCCAAAATCCCCCGGCCTGACTGATGCATCGGCCTCAACGTCGAAAGATGCGCTGAGTATCACTGATGTGATGGCCGCGCAGGGCATGACACAGAATCGGGCTGAGATGGGGTTTTCTGCGTTCCTTGGGAAAATGGGCATTAGTATGAATGACAGAGAGCGGGCAACAGAATTGCTGACAGAATATGCACTCAGTCGGTGTGATCGCGTGGCGGCGTTAAGAAAACTCCCGGCAGAAATAAAACCGGCAGTGATGCGTATTATGGCTTCGTATGCGTTTGAAGATTATGCCCGCAGCGCGGCGAGCAAAAAACAGTGCTCCTGCTGTCACGGAAAAAAATTTATTGAAAGCGAGGTTTTTACAAACAAGATCCAGTATCCGGATGGTAAGCCGCCGGTATGGGCAAAGTGTACGAAAGGTGTGTATCCGTCTTACTGGGAAGAATGGAAAAAAGTCAGGGAGGTGGTAAAAGTTGCCTGTCCGGAGTGTGGCGGAAAGGGTGAGGTTTCCACCGCCTGTAAGGATTGCCGTGGGCGTGGTGTCGCCATTCATCGTGAAGAGTCGGTAAAACGTGGTATGCCTGTTATCAGAGACTGCCAGCGTTGTGGTGGTCGTGGCTGTGAAAGACTACCATCAACGGAGGCATTTAATGCCATATGCAAAGTGACGAGTGCTATCACGCTTGATACGTGGAAAAAATCAGTGAAACGCTTTTACGATACGTTGGTGGTTCGGTTTGACATTGAAGAGGCATGGGCGGAGCGGCAGTTAAAGAGGGTAACGCGATAGTGTTGTTGATTTTTCCCGAATCTGTGGTAAATTTGCTCTAACGATGGGCGTTTTATGCCTGACGTTAGAAGATTTTTTACACCCCGCCGCCTGGCGGGTTTTTTATGACTGAAATCGCGTCAGTATAGTAAACGCGCTGGTGGCGGTGAATACCTGTCTTTCAGCTTGCTGGCTTTTTCGACAAGAGTTATTGGTGTGTCACGTTAACCGGAAAAGGGAAAAAGACATGCTAAAACAGCAGGATATGACAGAAACCGCCAGAGTGGTGTTTAATGAATTAAGCGTTACCGAACCGGCGACAGTCGGGGAGATAGCGCAGAATACTTACCTTTCACGCGAACGCTGCCAGTTAATACTGACCCAGCTGGTTATGGCGGATCTGGCAGACTATCAGTTCGGTTGTTACAGACGCCTTCCGCAGTGAAGGCTTTTTTATTTGTGGTAAATGGGCGGCTGGTGGGTGTTAGGGGCACCCACCAGCCATCTGCTCATGCGTTGGGTTCACAAGCAAACCTCAGGCCCACTGCTTTGCGCAAAAGCAGAATGAGCCTATCAGAGACAGGCTTAATGATCCATGCTTAATACTGTAAAAATATCCAGTTGTGAGTTAATCAACGCCGACTGCCTGGAATTTATCCGGTCGTTACCCGAAAATTCTGTTGACCTGATAGTCACGGACCCGCCGTACTTTAAAGTGAAGCCTGAGGGCTGGGATAACCAGTGGAAGGGCGACGATGATTACCTGAAGTGGCTGGACCAGTGTCTGGCGCAGTTCTGGCGGGTGCTGAAACCTGCCGGAAGTCTTTACCTGTTCTGTGGTCATCGCCTGGCATCTGATATCGAAATCATGATGCGTGAACGCTTCAGTGTGCTGAACCATATTATCTGGGCGAAGCCGTCCGGACGCTGGAACGGATGCAACAAGGAAAGCCTGCGGGCGTATTTCCCCGCCACAGAGCGCATTCTGTTCGCGGAACATTATCAGGGGCCGTATCGTCCGAAAGATGCCGGGTATGCGGCGAAGGGCAGTGCACTGAAACAGCATGTGATGGCCCCGCTGATTTCTTACTTTCGTGATGCGCGCGCGGCCCTGGGGATAACGGCAAAACAGATTGCAGATGCCACAGGAAAGAAAAACATGGTGTCGCACTGGTTCAGTGCCAGTCAGTGGCAGCTACCGAACGAAAGCGATTATCTGAAATTACAGTCGCTGTTTGCCCGGGTGGCAGAAGAGAAACATCAGCGCGGTGAACTGGAAAAGCCCCACCACCAGCTGGTGGATACGTATACGTCACTGAACCGGCAGTATGTGGAGCTGCAGAGTGAATATAAGCATCTGCGGCGGTATTTTGGTGTGACGGCGCAGGTGCCGTACACGGATGTGTGGACACATAAACCGGTGCAGTTCTATCCCGGGAAACATCCGTGCGAAAAACCGGCAGAAATGCTGCAGCAGATAATCAGCGCAAGCAGTCGTCCGGGTGACCTGGTTGCAGATTTTTTTATGGGCTCAGGTTCAACGGTAAAAGCGGCACTGGCGCTCGGGCGTCGTGCGATTGGCGTTGAGCTGGAGACCGGACGTTTTGAGCAGACAGTCAGGGAAGTTCAGGATTTAATCGTTTGAAACGGATGAGATTGCAGAATTAATTACGCACCATTATTATTCTGCTCCCGGCCCTTTAGCTCAGTGGTGAGAGCGAGCGACTCATAATCGCCAGGTCGCTGGTTCAAATCCAGCAAGGGCCACCATATCACATACCACCATTAGCTCATCGGGATAGAGCGCCAGCCTTCGAAGCTGGTTGCGCGGGGTTCGAGTTCTCGATGGCGGTCCATTTATCGGTATTCTGCGTTGTTAGCTCAGCCGGACAGAGCAATTGCCTTCTAAGCAGCTGTGGTTGCACTCCTGTTGTTTCTGGTGGTGATGGTGGACTTCAGCAGCCGGATAATGTCGGTGCTGTCTGATGGTGTTTTGGTGGCGGGTGTGTGGTTGTTGCTTTCCCGTTGCTGAAAAAGAAAGCATCAGGCGATTAGCAGGGTATCAGTTACACGTTGAAATTTTTAAATACCTCACAATTCCACAGCTTGATGATTGTCTGGCTGCCGGAGAATTTGTTAAAAATTACATCGCATGGTGAATCCCCCTCAGCGGCGGGGCATCTGGCAAAGTGTATGATCCAGAGAACATGCAAATTCAGTAGACAGGCTGAATTTACCGGGAGGCCCCTGGCACCATGCGACAGACAGAAATTAGGCTATACTTCAGCCCCTCTCCGGAGGGGCTTTTCTGTGCAGGATGTGTCACAGTTTCCTGAATTCTGAGTACTGTCCTGTTACTCAGGGTGCTATATTTTCTGACGTGATGAAAGTCTGCCGGAAGGCGGAACGTATCGGAAATGACCCAGTAGAGAAAACGTTGACTCAGATACCGATGCTGAGTTACCGGGAAACCGGCATCACATGACCGCTATCCTTCCAGGCTCGCTCCGGCGGGCCTTTTTACTGCAGAAAACAGTTTTCCCGTAAAATGCCACGTTGCTCATAATTCAGGCTGGCGATTATTGTCTGGCCGGCGGGAAGTTTGTTAAAAAATTTCGCATGGTGAATCCCCCTGTGCGGAGGGGTAATCAGCGAGTAGGTATATGGGATAATCGCGGATTCAGGTGCTGGTACTGAATTCACCGGGAGGCACCCGGCACCATGCAATGGCACATAGCGCCACTCTCCAGCCCCTCTCCGGAGGGGCTGTTTATATTGATTTTGTCAGATGTGAGTAAACTCCTTATGGACTTTGTTGTTTTAGCCCATAAGGACATATTTGCAGAGTGCAACGGTTATTAAAGCATTCATTCAATACGTTATCTGTATTTGTAGGGCATTCCTGGCTGTTTTTGATTAAATTCCAGAATGTTTTATTGAATGGTACTACGTTGTAAATGGTTACAGGTAGCACTTTGTTATTGAGCATGATGCCTGTGTGAGTCAGTGTAAATATACTTTCAGGAGGTAAGAAAGCATCCGATTGATACCAGATTATTAATTTTATTTTACTCCATATGACTGAAAAAGATATTCCGCATGATGGCTGGATAACTGTATCAATCACAATCCACTTCATTTAGTTTCCTTGTTTATGCCTTGCTGGTGATGTTCTGAAAAGTATAAATGATATTTTTGATTGTAAACCATAGAGCAGAATTATTTTTCTGATGTTGTTTATTGTTTATTTAAATGCAGGGTGGTTTATATCTCGTCTTGTAGTTTATCCATGCATATCTGCTTGATGATGAGGTTTTTATTTAAGGTATGGTTTTGTGTTTTTTCTGTATTACATGTCAGGTATTTTAAAGAATCATTTTTCAGATGGTGGAAAGAACCATGGCATTTAAACACTATGATGTTGTCAGGGCGGCGTCGCCGTCAGATCTTGCGGAAAAGCTGACACATAAACTGAAAGAGGGCTGGCAGCCGTTTGGTAGTCCGGTGGCCATAACCCCTTATACCCTGATGCAGGCGATTGCAGCAGAAGGTGATGTGGTCGTCAGTGGTGCAACTGAGCCGGAGTGGTACTACGTCATCGTACTGGCCGGGCAATCCAATGCCATGGCTTACGGTGAAGGGCTTCCGCTTCCGGATTCATACGATGCGCCCCATCCGCGCATTAAGCAACTGGCCCGGCGTAACACAGTGACTCCCGGTGGTGAAGTATGCGTATTTAACGACATCATTCCTGCTGACCATTGTCTGCATGATGTTCAGGATATGAGTACGATTAATCATCCCCGGGCTGACCTGAGCAAAGGGCAGTACGGCTGTGTCGGACAGGGCTTACATATTGCCAAAAAACTGCTTCCGTATATCCCTAATAACGCGGGGATCCTGCTGGTACCATGCTGTCGTGGTGGTTCGGCATTCACCCAGGGCACGGAGGGGACATTCAGCGAGTCCACGGGGGCCAGTCAGGATTCGGCTCGCTGGGGAGTGGGTAAGCCGTTATATCAGGATCTGCTTTTCCGCACGAAGGCAGCATTGCAGAAAAATCCGAAAAACGTTTTGCTGGCGATATGCTGGATGCAGGGGGAATTCGATATGACGAATGCCAGTTACGCCCAGCAGCCAGCAGCATTTCTTGCAATGGTACAGCAGTTCCGTGCTGACCTTGCCGGGCTGGCGGCGCAGTGTCACGGTGGAAGTCCGGCATCAGTCCCCTGGATTTGTGGCGACACGACATACGCGTGGAAACAAGAACACGGTACGCAATATGAAGTGGTATATGGTGCATATAAAGGTAAAGAATCCCAGCAGATTTATTTTGTTCCCTTTATGACCGATGGTAGCGGAGTTAATACACCGACAAACAACCCGTCAGAAGATCCTGATATTGCCGGGTCTGGTTATTACGGTTCGGCATCCCGAACGAACAAAAACTGGGTATCATCAAATCGCCCGACGCATTTCAGCTCATGGGCGCGTCGTGGCATTATTCCCGATCGTATGGCAACTGCTATTCTGAACGTAGCCGGTCGCACCTTAGCCTTCATTAGTGGTAAGGCACCGGAAATCAAACCCTCGCCCGGCGGCGACACTCCATCGGGGCCGTCTGATGGTGACACATCCGTTCGTACAGTCTCCCTGCTGCCGACAGCCGGAGAGGCTGCTGCGCAGGGCTGGACCATCACCGGCGGCAGTGTTGCGCTGGAAGATGGTGTGTTTAAGGTTACCAAGCAGAGCAATAAAACTTGGTCCCTGATGCATCCGGTGGATGACGCAGTCTCCCTGCTGACACGGGGTGGCAGACTGAGCTGTAAGTTTCGACTGTCAGGCGCACTGACCAACAACCAGTTCGGTCTGGGAATTTATCTGTATACCGATGTAGCGTTACCTGACGTCGTGGCGATGACCGGGACTGGTAACCCGTTCCTGATGTCGTTCTTCACCCAGACCACAGACGGCAAACTGAATCTGATGCATCACAGGAAAGCAGGAAACACAAAGTTGGGCGAGTTCGGGAATTACAGTAACGACTGGCAGACGCTGGAGCTGGTGTTCACCGCCGGCAGTGCCACGGTTACTCCGAAACTGAATGGAGTGGCTGGCCCGGCATTCCAGGTCATAAAAGACAGTCTGACACTGGGGCTGAATGCGCTGACGCTGACGGATATTACCAAAAATGCAGCGTATGGCGTTGAGATAGAAAGTCTGGTGCTGGAGATAAATGCACCAGCATCATCATAAAAAGTGAGCCAGTCAAATGGAAGGTATCGTTAAACTCACCGGTAGTGTCAGTGGGTCGTCTGAGATGCCTGCATGAGTTATCAGAGCCATCAGTACTTAACTGGTGGCTTTTTTTATTGTTGTCAGCTTCCGGATAACGGGAGACGGGGTATGTACCAGATGGAAAAAATCACAACAGGTGTGTCATACACCACGTCAGCGGTGGGAACGGGCTACTGGTTCCTGCAGTTGCTGGACAGGGTTTCCCCGTCTCAGTGGGCGGCAATAGGCGTGCTGGGGAGTCTGCTGTTTGGGCTGCTGACATATCTGACTAACCTGTATTTCAAAATCAGAGAGGACCGTCGTAAGGCTGCACGGGGAGAGTAATTCAATGACTCAAAACTATGAACTGATTGTGAAAGGGATCCGCAATTTTGAGAATAAAGTTACGGTAACTTTAGCGTTACGGGACAAAAAACGCTTTGACGGTGAAATTTTTGACCTGGACATCTCGCTGGACCGTGTTGAAGGTGCCGCGCTGGAGTTTTATGAGGCAGCAGCCAGAAGGAGCATCAGACAGGTCTTCATGGATGTTGCTGCCGGGTTATGTGAAGGGGACGAGCTGTTGCCAGAAACGCGCCCCTGTTCAGAGGCGCGGTATACCATAAAAATTAACAGTTCTGATAACTCGATTACGGGTTGTTAGCTTTTTGCAGTTGGCTTTCCAGTATCTTTCATTGGTAGCATCCTGATAAATATCCATGAGCGCAAAAATCAAATACGGCCTGTCAGCTGCTGTTCTGGCGCTGATTGCTGCAGGCGCGTCTGCTCCTCAAATACTTGACCAGTTTCTGGATGAAAAAGAGGGTAACCACACTACGGCATACCGCGATGGTTCCGGTATATGGACCATCTGTCGTGGTGCCACAATGGTGGATGGTAAGCCCGTCATACCGGGAATGAAGCTGTCGAAGGAAAAATGCGACCAGGTTAACGCTATTGAACGTGATAAGGCGCTGGCATGGGTGGAGCGCAATATTAAAGTACCACTGACCGAACCACAGAAAGCGGGTATAGCGTCATTCTGTCCCTATAACATTGGCCCCGGTAAGTGTTTCCCGTCGACGTTTTATAAGCGGCTGAATGCCGGTGATCGTAAGGGCGCATGCGAGGCGATTCGCTGGTGGATAAAAGATGGTGGGCGCGATTGCCGCATACGTTCAAATAACTGCTATGGACAGGTTATTCGTCGTGACCAGGAAAGCGCATTAGCCTGTTGGGGGATAGATCAGTGAGCAGAGTCGCAGCGATTATTTATACTCTGGTTATCTGCACCATCGTCTGCCTGTCATGGGCTGTTAATCATTACCGCGATAACGCCATTACCTACAAAGCCCAGCGCGACAAAAATGCCAGAGAACTGAAGCTGGCGAACGTGGTAATTACTGACATGCAGATGCGTCAGCGTGATGTAGCAGAACTCGACGCCAGATACACAAAGGAGCTTGCTGATGCTAACGCGACTATCGAAAGTCTTCGTGCTGATGTTTCTGCTGGGCGTAAGCGCCTGCAAGTCGCCGCCACCTGTGCAAAGTCAACGACCGGAGCCAGCAGCATGGGCGATGGAGAAAGCCCAAGACTTACAGCAGATGCTGAACTCAATTATTACCGTCTCCGAAGTGGAATCGACAAGATAACCGCTCAGGTCAACTACCTGCAGGAGTACATCAGGACGCAGTGCTTAAAATAATTTTAATTTCACTGAAATTTAATACGTGACTTTCAGGAAAATGCCTCGCAGATGCGGGGCATTTTTGTACAGGTATTTCACCGCGCACCGCAGCGCACTCAACCACGTCGAACCAAACCCTTTGGAATGAGCCTTTGAGTAGTCAGTTAGTGCTGGTGAGCCTTGACGGGCTGATCTCCTATGCCGCAAAGGTTCATCTCAAAGTAAGACGAACGCTATGACAAACCAAGATTCTATAGACCTATCTGATCTTCGTGGAATGGTCAGTTTTCCAGACAAAAGGTAATCACCATAGTCGTATGGCTATGAATCTTGTTGCTGCAGATAAGCATTTTGTGATTGAAGTGGTCAAATCTCTCAAATGCAGTAAAATGCAGTGCGCTATAATTCAATAACGGAGGGAGTAAGGAGAAGTCATGAAAGATCAAGATGTTAGGTTCGCGGTGCATCATAAGCTTTTGAAAGAATCGCATTTAGATCCAGACTGCCTTGTGGTCGATGAATTTTCCATATCCCTTGGCGCCAGTAGAGCAGACATTGCTGTAATAAATGGTGTTATACACGGGTACGAGCTCAAAAGTGAATATGACTCTTTGGAGCGTTTGCCTCTTCAAATC
>NZ_BBMY01000140.1 GCF_000759775.1 Escherichia albertii NBRC 107761 = DSM 17582 | reverse complement strand
CACCAAATTCACAAAATGAATAAGTCCTGCAATGCAATATACAATTGCAGGACTTAATTTAATTAACACTTTAACCTTTGTGGATGGGTATAAACCGTCGCCCTGCCCGGTTTGCAAAAACCCACCAGCGTCAGATTACAGCGTTCAGCCACTTCTACAGCAAGCGTGGTCGCAGCAGACACAGCAAACAAAATCTCTACGCCGCACATCGCCGACTTTTGCACCATCTCATAACTGGCCCGGCTGGAAACCAGCACTGCGCCTTGCTGCCAGTTTTCACCTTCTTGCGCCCGACGACCTAGTAATTTATCCAGTGCCACATGGCGGCCCACGTCTTCATGTCCGCCCGCCAGCTCACCGGAAGGTAATATCCAGGCCGCAGCGTGAGTACAACCGGTCAGTTGCCCCACGGGCTGGAAATCGTTGAGATGGCGTAACGCGTCATCCAGTTTGTTGAGATCAAACGTCTGAGTGAATGGCAGCGGCTGCACCGGTTTACCGATGTCATTAAGCTGCTCTACGCCACAGACGCCACAGCCCGTGCGCCCGGCCAGTGCCCGACGGCGCTCCTTCAGTCCCATAAAGCGGCGGCTGGAAAGCTCGATTTGCACTTCCAGGCCGTTACAGGAAGGAACGACGTCCATGCCGAAGATATCGCGCGGACTTTCGATAATCCCTTCGGAAAGCGAAAAACCAAGCGCAAAGCGTTCAAGGTCTTTGGGCGAGGCCATCATCACCACGTGCGAAATGCCGTTGTAGACCAGCGCAACAGGAACTTCTTCCGCCACTTCATCAAGTCGCGGATGTTGTAAATCATCACGCCGCCATACCTCAATTTGGCGAACGCCTGTGACATTTGTCACATTTATGATTTCTTTTTGCTGTGTTTTTTTCACTTTCTTTTAACCAGATAAGAACACACACACCAACATTATGGTATTCTGTTACAAACCCTTCCTGGACGGAGGGAAATTGCGCCAATTCTGGACCTTTGCGGCCCCTTCCGCAAAGAAAAATAACTCCCACTCCCTGCACACGCAGCACGCGAATGTAAATGGGACGTGACAATGTCGAAACAAGGAGCAATCCATGCAGGTCAGCAGAAGGCAGTTCTTTAAGATCTGCGCTGGCGGTATGGCAGGCACCACGGCAGCCGCACTGGGTTTTGCACCCAGCGTAGCACTCGCAGAAACAAGGCAGTATAAACTGCTGCGTACCCGCGAAACCCGTAATACCTGCACCTATTGTTCTGTTGGTTGTGGGCTGCTGATGTACAGCCTCGGTGACGGAGCAAAAAACGCCAAAGCATCTATCTTCCATATCGAAGGTGACCCGGATCACCCGGTCAACCGCGGAGCACTTTGTCCGAAAGGCGCTGGCCTGGTGGATTTCATCCACTCCGAAAGCCGTCTGAAGTTCCCGGAATACCGTGCCCCTGGTTCTGATAAATGGCAGCAAATCAGTTGGGAAGAAGCGTTTGATCGCATCGCCAAACTGATGAAAGAAGACCGCGATGCTAACTACATTGCACAAAACGCCGAAGGTGTGACGGTTAACCGCTGGCTCTCCACCGGAATGCTGTGTGCATCCGCGTCAAGTAACGAAACCGGCTATTTAACGCAAAAATTCTCCCGCGCGCTGGGTATGCTCGCGGTCGACAACCAGGCGCGTGTCTGACACGGACCAACGGTAGCAAGTCTTGCTCCAACATTTGGTCGCGGTGCGATGACCAACCACTGGGTCGACATCAAGAACGCCAACCTCGTCGTGGTGATGGGCGGTAACGCCGCTGAAGCTCACCCGGTCGGGTTCCGCTGGGCGATGGAAGCCAAAATTCACAACGGCGCGAAGCTGATTGTGATCGATCCTCGCTTTACGCGTACGGCGGCGGTGGCTGACTACTATGCCCCTATCCGTTCCGGTACTGACATTGCTTTCCTGTCAGGCGTATTGCTGTATCTGCTGAACAATGAAAAATTCAACCGCGAATACACCGAAGCCTATACCAACGCCAGCCTGATCGTGCGTGAGGATTACGGCTTTGAAGATGGTTTGTTCACCGGCTACGACGCGGAAAAACGCCAGTACGATAAATCCACCTGGACTTACGAACTGGACGAAAACGGCTTCGCCAAACGCGATACCACGCTGCAACATCCACGTTGCGTGTGGAACTTGCTGAAACAGCACGTTTCCCGCTACACGCCAGATGTGGTTGAAAACATCTGTGGTACGCCAAAAGACGCGTTCCTGAAAGTCTGCGAATACATCGCCGAAACCAGTGCTCACGATAAAACCGCCTCGTTCCTCTACGCGCTCGGCTGGACGCAACACTCCGTTGGTGCGCAGAACATTCGTACGATGGCGATGATCCAGCTACTGCTCGGCAATATGGGGATGGCAGGCGGCGGCGTTAACGCCCTGCGCGGTCACTCCAACATTCAGGGGCTGACGGACCTGGGGCTGCTGTCGCAGAGCCTACCAGGTTATATGACACTGCCAAGCGAGAAGCAGACCGATCTGCAAACCCACCTCACCGCCAACACGCCGAAACCGCTGCTGGAAGGCCAGGTTAACTACTGGGGCAACTACCCAAAATTCTTCGTCTCCATGATGAAGGCCTTCTTTGGTGATAAAGCGACGGCGGAAAATAGCTGGGGCTTTGACTGGTTGCCGAAGTGGGATAAAGGCTACGACGTCCTGCAATACTTCGAGATGATGAAAGAGGGCAAGGTCAATGGCTATATCTGCCAGGGCTTTAACCCGGTCGCCTCATTCCCGAACAAAAACAAAGTGATCGGCTGTCTGTCGAAACTGAAGTTCCTCGTCACCATCGATCCGCTGAACACTGAAACCTCCAACTTCTGGCAGAACCACGGCGAGATGAACGACGTGGATCCGACGAAGATCCAGACCGAAGTGTTCCGTCTGCCATCGACCTGTTTCGCGGAAGAGAACGGTTCAATCGTTAACTCCGGTCGCTGGTTGCAGTGGCACTGGAAAGGTGCGGATGCCCCGGGGATTGCGCTGACTGACGGCGAGATCCTCTCTGGTATCTTCCTGCGCTTGCGCAAGATGTATGCCGAACAAGGTGGCGCGAACCCCGACCAGGTGCTGAACATGACCTGGAACTACGCCATCCCGCATGAGCCGAAGTCTGAGGAAGTGGCGATGGAGAGCAACGGTAAGGCGCTGGCCGATATTACCGATCCGGCAACTGGGGCGGTTATCGTCAAGAAAGGCCAACAACTTAGCTCGTTCGCCCAACTGCGCGATGACGGTACAACCTCCTGTGGCTGCTGGATTTTCGCCGGTAGCTGGACGCCAGAAGGTAACCAGATGGCACGCCGTGATAACGCCGATCCGTCTGGCCTCGGTAACACGCTGGGCTGGGCATGGGCATGGCCGCTTAACCGCCGCATTCTGTATAACCGCGCCTCCGCAGACCCGCAGGGTAACCCGTGGGATCCGAAGCGTCAGTTACTGAAATGGGATGGCACTAAGTGGACCGGCTGGGATATCCCGGACTACAGCGCAGCGCCTCCGGGCAGCGGCGTCGGGCCGTTTATCATGCAGCAGGAAGGCATGGGGCGTCTGTTTGCCCTCGATAAGATGGCGGAAGGTCCGTTCCCGGAACACTACGAGCCGTTTGAAACACCGCTGGGGACTAACCCACTGCATCCAAACGTTATCTCAAACCCGGCTGCACGTATCTTTAAAGACGACACCGAAGCACTGGGTAAAGCCGATAAGTTCCCGTATGTCGGAACCACCTATCGTCTGACCGAGCACTTCCACTACTGGACCAAACACGCGCTGTTGAACGCGATTTTGCAGCCAGAGCAGTTTGTGGAAATCGGGGAATCGCTGGCGAATAAACTGGGCATTGCTCAGGGCGATACCGTGAAAGTCTCCTCTAACCGTGGCTATATCAAAGCCAAAGCGGTGGTGACCAAACGTATTCGCACGCTGAAAGCGAACGGCAAAGATATCGATACCATCGGTATTCCGATTCACTGGGGCTATGAAGGTGTTGCGAAAAAAGGCTTTATTGCCAACACGTTAACACCATTCGTCGGTGATGCAAACACGCAGACGCCGGAGTTTAAGTCCTTCCTTGTGAATGTGGAAAAGGTATAACGGAGACGACATATGGCTTATCAATCGCAAGACATTATTCGTCGCTCCGCGACTAACGGTCTGACCCCCGCGCCTCAGGCGCGGGACTTCCAGGAAGAAGTAGCGAAGCTCATCGACGTCACCACCTGTATCGGCTGTAAAGCCTGTCAGGTGGCATGTTCAGAGTGGAATGACATTCGCGATACTGTCGGCAATAACGTTGGGGTATACGACAACCCCAATGATTTAAGCGCCAAATCGTGGACAGTAATGCGCTTCTCGGAAGTGGAGCAGGACGACAAACTGGAATGGCTGATTCGCAAAGACGGCTGTATGCACTGTGCCGATCCTGGTTGCCTGAAAGCATGTCCGGCGGAAGGCGCTATCATTCAGTATGCTAACGGCATTGTCGATTTCCAGTCCGAGCAGTGTATCGGCTGCGGTTATTGCATCGCCGGGTGTCCGTTCAACGTGCCGCGCCTCAACCCGGAAGACAACCGCGTCTACAAATGTACGCTGTGCGTTGACCGTGTGGTGGTTGGGCAAGAACCGGCCTGCGTGAAGACCTGCCCGACGGGCGCGATTCACTTCGGTACGAAAGAATCGATGAAAACGCTGGCGAGCGAGCGTGTGGCTGAGCTGAAAACTCGTGGTTACGACAACGCGGGTCTGTACGATCCGGCAGGCGTCGGTGGTACACACGTCATGTACGTGCTGCACCATGCTGACAAGCCGAATCTGTATCATGGCTTGCCGGAGAACCCGGAAATCAGTGAAACCGTGAAATTCTGGAAAGGCATCTGGAAACCGCTCGCGGCTGTTGGCTTTGCGGCTACCTTTGCGGCCAGTATCTTCCACTACGTGGGTGTCGGTCCGAACCGTGCGGATGAGGAAGAGAATAATCTGCACGAAGAGAAAGACGAGGAGCGCAAATGAAACGACGTGACACCATCGTGCGCTATACCGCGCCGGAACGTATCAACCACTGGATCACCGCCTTCTGCTTCATCCTGGCGGCGGTGAGCGGAATGGGCTTTTTGTTCCCCTCCTTCAACTGGTTGATGCAAATCATGGGCACACCGCAACTGGCGCGTATTCTGCACCCGTTTGTCGGCGTGGTTATGTTTGCCTCGTTCATCATCATGTTTTTCCGTTACTGGCACCACAACCTAATCAATCGGGATGATATCTTTTGGGCGAAGAATATTCGTAAGATCGTCGTCAACGAGGAAGTAGGTGACACCGGGCGTTATAACTTCGGTCAGAAATGCGTTTTCTGGGCGGCGATTATTTTCCTGGTGCTGCTGCTGGTGAGCGGCGTGATTATCTGGCGTCCTTATTTCGCGCCTGCTTTCTCAATCCCGGTGATCCGATTCGCGTTAATGCTGCATTCATTTGCCGCAGTGGCGTTAATTGTGGTTATCATGGTGCATATCTACGCTGCCCTTTGGGTAAAAGGCACGATTACCGCCATGGTGGAAGGATGGGTGACCAACGCATGGGCGAAGAAACATCACCCGCGCTGGTACCGTGAGGTCCGCAAGACAACGGAAAAGAAAGCTGAATGAGTATTCGCATAATCCCGCAAGATGAGCTGGGTTCGAGCGAGAAACGTACGGCGGATATGATTCCGCCGTTATTGTTCCCTCGACTCAAAAATTTATACAACCGCCGCGCCGAACGTCTGCGCGAACTGGCCGAAAATAATCCGCTGGGCGATTATCTGCGCTTTGCTGCGCTTATCGCCCACGCCCAGGAAGTGGTGCTGTACGACCATCCGCTGGAGATGGACCTGACTGCGCGCATTAAAGAAGCCAGCGCACAAGGCAAGCCACCGCTGGATATTCACGTTCTGCCACGCGATAAACACTGGCAAAAACTGCTGATGGCGCTGATTGCTGAACTGAAACCAGAAATGAGCGGCCCGGCGCTGGCCGTGATTGAGAATCTGGAGAAAGCATCAACCCAGGAGCTGGAAGATATGGCCAGCGCACTGTTTGCCTCTGATTTCTCGTCCGTCAGCAGCGATAAAGCGCCGTTTATCTGGGCTGCGCTGTCGCTCTACTGGGCGCAAATGGCCAACCTGATCCCCGGTAAAGCCCGCGCAGAATACGGCGAACAGCGTCAATATTGCCCGGTCTGTGGTTCTATGCCGGTGTCCAGTATGGTGCAAATTGGTACCACTCAGGGGCTGCGTTACCTGCACTGCAACCTGTGTGAAACCGAATGGCACGTGGTGCGTGTAAAATGCAGCAACTGCGAACAGAGCGGCAAACTGCACTACTGGTCACTGGATGACGAACAAGCCGCAATTAAAGCCGAAAGCTGTGATGACTGCGGCACTTACCTGAAGATTTTTTATCAGGAAAAAGATCCAAAAGTTGAAGCCGTAGCGGATGACCTCGCGTCTCTGGTGCTGGACGCGCGAATGGAGCAAGAAGGCTACGCCCGCAGTTCCATCAACCCGTTCCTGTTTCCGGGGGAAGGGGAGTAATCTCTGATGTTTTCCGGGTGGCGCAGGTCGCCCGGATTACGGTTGATAGGGTGTGATTACACCTGCTATTCCCGCAAAATCTCTCGTATTTCGCGTTACCAATTCAAAGCCATAAATCTGTGCTGTTGCCAGAATAATGGCATCTGGAAGTTTCATTCTATACTCTTGCCTCAAAGCAACGCTTCGTTCCGCGATATCCTGCGAAATCCCAATAACGTTAAACGCACTCATTGCAATCCGTGTGCGATGTTCTTGATTGTATTTTTTAGCGCCAACCAGCACCTCCATCCATGTGACCAGACTAATCGCATTCTGTAGGGGCCATGCCTCCAGTGCCTGTTTTGCCTCAATTCGTCCGCTGAACAAATCAATAAGGATATTGGTATCAAAAAGCGCAGTTCTTTTTGCCATTACCATTCCTCACGCAGCTTACGCTGATATTCGACACCATCTTCCTCACACCCTTGCCAGATACCAAGAGCACTGGATATTGTCGTTTTCGATTGATTTTCCAGATATTGATCTACAGCTTCTCGTAATAGCTCTGCGCGAGGAAGATTGCGCTGCACTTTGAGATCATCAAGTCGCTTAATCACCTCATCGGATAAATCGAGTAAAATTCTGCCCATATCCATACCTGCCATAGCGCTCATATATACCTCCAGTATATCATTTTTGAATACATGGCGAGCAAAATACTCTTGCAAAACCTTTAAAGAAAGCGCATTTACGTATCACTTTTTATTTTTGCGAGGCATTGTCCAGATATGATGTAACAGTTGCAGTTATTATAAGCTCAAGTAAAACAATCTTGTATTAATACCAGAATAAGGGCATCTGTTTTTTATATTCAAGAATGAAAAATTTTTGTCATTCCTTATGCTCCTTACACTGATCATCAACACCTACTGTCTCACCCCTTTGCCTGCCACCCTTTGCTTTACGCACCGGAAATTGCTGACGTTCCAGATATTGCTCTACCGCTTCGCGTAAAATTGCAGAGCGCGAAACTTTACGCCAACCCCTAAGCTTGTTCAGCCGTTTAATTGCCTCTTCTGATAAATGAAGAAAAACCGTATTCATCGCCATCGTTACCACCTTACATATACTGTTCATTAATATATGTGTAAAAATTACACCGGAAAATTAATTAACGAAAGCTGGTTTCTGCATGTGGTTTTATTTTTGCGAGACTCTTTCCAAAAATAATGCAACAGTTACAGTTATTTTAATTTTTATTAAAAAATGGTTTATCATCACCCATAATCATTTATTACTCTTGATTAGATGAGGGTCGCTCCCACAGAAAAGTAATAATAAGTGATAAGGATTAATTATGGATGGCATAAATATATTTATTTGTTCAGTTTTGCATGGGTCTTCATTTACATCATCCGGATAGTGTATCCGAAAAAAGTCAACATCTTTACAGCATCAGGGTTTAAGGTGAAATCTACCATTCATAACTGACCGGTCAGTGCCGCACCAACCGGTCTTTAATTGTTAGTAGTAGTAAATTTGTGGATAACAGTCCGGGAACCAGACGATTCCTTGCGGATCATCCCCCTGCATTACCCGATGACATTGGCGTCGATCATCTGCGCGACGGCGAAGCGTAGTATAGAGCCGCTTCCATTCATGATCGCCCGGTGTACTGTAGTTTACCCAACAATCCATTGAAGGGTGACGCCATTTACCTGTAAGTGTTGGGATCCCTGAATGCTTATGCGGCTTCGCTTTACCATTACGATCCCTATCTTTACGCGTATTAAACGTGGACATTTTTAGTCTCCTGTTAAGAGTTCTAAAAATGTGCTTCCTTAAAATAGTTCATCATTTTCCCTTAATTCGCATAGCGTGCTTTTGCACGAATTTCCGATACGTGGGGACCATTATGATAGCGTCGATGCCCACACATCCAACAAGAACAAATACAGGGAGTACGAAAGCAAATACCTGATGCTTTTTTGCTTCCATCGCCTGCAGTGCGATAACGACAGCGGATTTTTTTTAATCGCACCATATGATGGCGACGTTCAGCACGATTACGGGTCATAGCAAAACTCCTGAACAGGCGGCACTATGCCGCTTTCATAGGAGTTCTGAATGCTGGTGCTTTCTGTATGGCATAACCATGCCTCTAACGGTTAAGTGCTTGCAGCACATGTTGCGGATCATTGGCAATCGCTCGCAGCAAAGCCTTTGCAGGCCCGGTCGGTGAACGTCGCCCCTGCTCCCAGTTACGCAACGTGTCTACGCTTACGGAAATAAGATCGGCAAATTTAGATTGTGACAACCCTGAAGCGCGGCGTATTTCTTTGATTTTCATAGCATCAACTTCAAAAGTCCGTGAAGGCTGTCGCGTTCCTTCAATAATTTCATTCATCTGGGCCATGCTGTGAGTCAACCGCTCAAAAAGTGCCTTATCCATTTACCACCTCGTATTTAACAACCGGAGCATTGCTTTTTCCTGGGGAGACAGATCATCTTTAATACCCTTACGATAAATAAGCAGTAATCTGATCTCATAATGTTTAACCTGATGAAAGTAAATAACCCTGACACCAGCACGTTTCCCCTTTCCTCCTGAGACCCATCGAACCTTTCTTAACCCACCAGTTTCAGGTATTACCTCACCATAGTCAGGATTCAAGGCCAGGAAAAACTGAAAACGACTGAATTCATCGTCGTTCAGCAGTTTTTGAACATCTTCAGTAAAAATTTCCGTTTCGATGAAGAGCATAATTATACGCCATTGGCTTAGAGTAACAATCCTCTTTGTACGTCATTGACGTACCATTGAAACCACTAGCTTACTGATAGTGCTCCAGCAAAACCACGTCTCTGCCGGGTTTGTCTTTACATTTGCGAGGCGCTTTCCAGATTTTTCACGCCCGTGAATTTCCCTGTATCCATCCAGCAAAAACGGGCGTATAAAACTGTGCATTCATACAGCAAAATGAGTTCTACTATGGCACTGGAAAAAGGAATTGCAGAGTTAGTCGAAGAGTTTATCGCTGCGGGTCGCCCCTCATCGCGCCAACAAAGTATTACGCAGCGCAGAGAGGGCTATATCGCCAGCGCTGTCCTTGCGGGTGAGACAGAAACGCGGGTAGATATTCAGACTATCGAACTTGAAGGGATGACCTTACGAATAGTGCCACCGCTGAATGCCCCGACATTACTCCCGACGATAATTTATTACTACGGTGGCTGTTTTGTTAGCGGCGGGTTCGCAACTCACGACAACCAGCTGCGCCAGTTAGCCTATTACGGGCAATGTCGGATTATTGCCGTCCAGTATCGGCTGGCACCGGAACATACTTTCCCCACCGCCCATGATGATGCGCAACGAGGTGCAGAATTAGTCCGGCAACACGCCGAACGACTCGGCGTTGATAAACAACGAATAACTCTTGCCGGTGACAGTGCGGGAGGGCATCTGGCGCTGGTAACTGCTTTGCGATTGAAGCGTGCTGGCGAGTGGCAACCAGCACAACTCATCTTAATTTATCCTATGCTTGATGCGACTGCGCATTTCGAAAGCTACATACGCAATGGTCACGATTACATCATCACACGCGACACTTTACTGAGCGGCTTTGAGATGTACCTGCCAGGCATTGAACGCAGGCATCCTGAAGCCAGCTCTATTTGGCGCAATGATTTCAATGGCTTGCCACCTGTACATATCATTACCGCTGAATACGACCCACTTTGCGATGAAGGTGAAGCGTTGTATCACCGCATGACAGAGCAAGGAGTGCAATGCACCTGCCAACGCTACCTTGGCGTTATCCACGGATTTTTTCAGTTAGGTGGTATCAGTGAGGCTGCGCGATCGGCGCTACGGGATGTTGCCTGGAGAGCGGGAAGGTAACTCCGGACCAGGGCCCAGAAAAGGTTTTCAGATTGAAAACCTTTTCAGTCAAGTAAAACGCCCCTACTCCTCTTCGTTCCCGCCCTCTTCATACGGGCCAAATGGCTTCGCGGGCAGAACGATATACGTACCTTCAAACACCGCACCCGGCGTCTCGTCGCCAAAGATTTCGACCTGCATCTGCACCCGTGCTTTTCGTCCGCGCGCCAGACGGTCGAGATCGCCACTTAACGCACCGAGGTCGGCTACCGCATGCGGTTTACCGCTAATCGGCTTGCTGTAGCGGATATGCGCATCGGCAAGAATAATCGTTCCACCGAGGTGGCGTTCGCGCAGCATCAGCCAGATAAGCCCCCAACCGGTGAGCGTAGCCAGCGAGAATAAACTCCCGGCAAACAACGTATGATGCGGATTCTGATTGCCGGTTTCCGGCATGGTGGTGATAAATTTTTGCCCGGTATATTGCTGAATGCGCACACCCATTTTTTCACTAAGCGGGATATGTTCATACCATGCCTGCTGGAGCTGGGCGCACCAGTCGCCGCGATGAAGAATATCATCCAGAGTGGCGACGGGTTTAATCATCAGAAAATGGCGAATCGGCGTGGTGGTAGGCGTGGTGATTTCTCCCTGATTGACAAACCCCAGCTTGGCGAAAAACTCCACCGCGTCTTCACGAGCGCTACAGGTCACGCGCTTAACGCCTTCCTGGCGCGCTACCGACTCCAGAGTCATCGCCATCAGCGTTCCTAATCCTTTGTCCTGCACGTCGGGATGAACAGCCATAAAGCGAATGGACGCTTCGTTATCGGCATTAATATACAGCCGACCGACCGCCACCAGATTACCCTGCTCGTCGACGACCATCTGGTGATGCGCCATCGCATCCCAGGCGTCGCGTTCAGAACCTTTCGGTTGATGCAGGGGCTTACGCAACATCTCCCAACGGAACTGATAGTAGCGCTCTAATTCTTCTTCTGTTTGTGGAACCCGAAGGTGATACATAGCGATACTCTCTCTTGTAACCCGTGACAACCCTGGAAGCTGGCTCATACCTGCAACCAGAATGTCACGGGGCCGTCATTGACCAGCGATACCTGCATATCCGCAGCAAAGCGTCCTGTTTGCGTATTCATCTCTTGCTGACGACAGCGTTCGACGAAATAGTCATATAACGCCTCTGCGCGATCTGGCGGAGCCCCTTTGGAGAAGCTGGGGCGCATCCCCCGTTCGGTATCTGCGGCAAGGGTAAACTGGGAAACCACCAGCACACTGCCGCCCGCCTGTTGTACGTTGAGATTCATCTTGCCTTCGGCATCGCTGAAAATACGATAGCCGAGCACGCGCTCGCACAGACGGTTTGCTTTCTGTTCGTCATCATCCTTTTCGACACCCAATAACACCAAAAGTCCCGCGCCGATTTCGCCCGTCACTTCTCCCTCCACGGTGACGCTGGCACGGGTTACGCGTTGAATTAATGCAATCATGGTTCGTCGTCTTCTTCTTGTTCAGCAGCTTGCTTTAGTTTGCGGTATTCCCCGAGAGTGACAGTAATTTCCGCGCCAAGCAAGACGATACACCATGTCCAGTAGACCCAGACGAAGAGAATGGGGATCACCGCCAGCACGCCGTAAATAAGCTGGGTG
>NZ_BBMY01000141.1 GCF_000759775.1 Escherichia albertii NBRC 107761 = DSM 17582 | reverse complement strand
ACCCATACATGGTCTTGACAAACTCGATTTTTTGTTTTAGCTGTATTAGTCGCGACTTGATCTGACACTGAGCCTTGAAAGGTTGAGAGTTACCGGTTTTGATATGGGTGTCGAATCCTTATACAAAACACGAGGTAACTCTCATGCTTCATACTACCAATCCCGTTATCAAACACAAAGCCGGTTTGCTCAATCTGGCTGAAGAACTCAGCAACGTATCAAAAGCCTGTAAAATCATGGGCGTTTCGCGTGATACGTTTTATCGTTACCGCGAACTGGCCGATGAAGGCGGTGTGGATGCGCTGATTAATCGTAGTCGCCGCGCACCTAACCTTAAGAACCGTACCGATGAGGCAACTGAACAGGCTGTTGTTGATTACGCCGTCGCTTTCCCGGCACACGGTCAGCACCGGACCAGCAACGAACTGCGTAAACAGGGCGTTTTTATCTCCGGCAGTGGTGCCCGTTCTGTCTGGTTACGCCATAACCTTGAGAATTTCAAAAAACGTCTGAAAGCACTGGAAGAAAAAGTAGCCCGTGATGGCATTGAGCTAACTGACAGCCAGATCGCAGCACTGGAGCGTAAAGCCAGTGATGACGAGGCCTGTGGCGAAATCGAAACGGCTCATCCGGGATATCTGGGTTCGCAGGACACGTTCTATGTAGGCAACCTGAAAGGTGTCGGGCGTATTTATCAGCAGACGTTCGTTGATACGTACTCGAAAGTGGCTCACTGTAAGCTTTACGTCACCAAAACACCGATTACCGCGGCTGACTTACTGAATGATCGTGTACTGCCGTTTTATGCGTCTCAGGGCCTGCCGATGCTGAGAATACTGACCGACAGAGGCACGGAGTACTGCGGCAAAGTAGAGCAGCATGATTATCAGCTTTATCTGGCAATAAACGATATAGAACACACGAAAACAAAGGCGATGTCCCCGCAGACCAACGGCATCTGCGAGCGGTTCCATAAAACAATCCTGAACGAATTTTATCAGGTAACGTTCCGTAAAAAACTGTACGGCGATCTTGATACATTACAGTCGGATCTTGATGAATGGCTGGCTCACTCACTATAATAATGAGCGAACCCATCAGGGAAAAATGTGCAATGGGCGGACGCCAATGGAAACGTTACTTGATGGAAAGCGCATCTGGGCCGAGAAAAATTTAAGCCAGATGTAATCTGACAGATACCTGTATAAATAACCGGTAACTGTCAGATCAGGTCTGAGCTAATACATTTTAGCTTACCAATCAGCCTGTTAATGGCTACAGCGCTCCCAGTCAGAGGAGCCAAATTTAAAAAAGCCCATTTTTATAGCACAATGCCGATCAGTTAAGGATCGGTTGGCCGATCCTTAAACTGCGGCACTATAACGGCTCCCACAACAAAGAGCCGCTTTCTTATGCCACTTCTCAACGATCTGCTCGATTTCAGGCAACTCGTCCCCAGAATAACCTTCGTTTGGTGAAGTAAATTCACAGGTGGTATTTTTCATCTTGTCCACGTCAAAGGCACAAAAACATTTTCATAAACTCTCTGTCGCTGTAGTCTCATAAAGGTCATTTATAGATCGGCTGCAATGTGAGTGACCTTTTTCCAATACTAATAACAAAAAAGACAGTACAAACAGGATAACTATGGATTCCACACTCATCTCCACGCGTCCTGATGAAGCGACTGCTTCATTAAGCCGCGCTCGACGCTCAGCATTGGGCAGTTTTGCTGGCGCCGTCGTCGACTGGTACGACTTTTTACTCTATGGCATCACCGCTGCGCTGGTGTTTAACCGCGAATTTTTCCCACAGGTCAGTCCCGCGATGGGAACACTCGCGGCATTTGCGACATTCGGCGTTGGTTTCCTCTTCCGTCCACTCGGCGGTGTTATATTCGGTCACTTTGGTGATCTTTTAGGGCGAAAACGTATGCTGATGCTCACCGTCTGGGTGATGGGAATTGCCACAGCACTCATTGGCGTTCTCCCTTCATTCTCAACTATTGGTTGGTGGGCACCGATGTTGCTGGTCATTTTGCGTGCTATTCAAGGTTTCGCGGTCGGCGGTGAATGGGGGGGAGCGGCATTATTATCGGTAGAAAACGCGCCAAAAAGGAAAAAAGCTTTTTACAGTAGCGGTGTACAAGTCGGATATGGCGTCGGGTTGCTGCTTTCCACCGGGTTGGTTTCACTAATCAGCATACTAACCACCGACGAACAATTCCTGAGTTGGGGCTGGCGTATTCCTTTCTTGTTCAGCATCGTATTGGTACTTGGCGCATTGTGGATCCGCAATGGGATGGAAGAGTCTGCAGAATTCGAGCAACAGCAACAAACGCCGCAGGTTAAACAACGCCTGCCGGTAATGGAAGCCTTGCTGCGTCATCCCAGCGCTTTCCTGAAGATTATCGCTTTACGTCTGTGCGAACTACTGACCATGTATATCGTCACCGCCTTCGCACTTAACTACTCGACGCAAAATCTCGGACTGCCCCGTGAACTCTTTCTCAACATTGGCCTGTTGGTCGGCGGCGTGAGCTGTCTGACTATTCCCTTCTTCGCCTGGCTCGCCGATCGCTTTGGCCGACGCCGCGTCTACATTACTGGCGCATTAACCGGCACGATTAGCGCCTTCCCGTTCTTTATGGCGCTGGAAGCGCAATCCCTTTTCTGGATAGTGTTCTTCGCCATCATGCTGGCTAACGTCGCACATGACATGGTGGTCTGCGTACAGCAACCCATGTTTACGGAAATGTTTGGCGCAACCTATCGTTACAGCGGAGCCGGCGTGGGCTATCAAGTCGCCAGTGTGGTTGGCGGTGGATTCACACCATTTATCGCTGCAGCGCTGATCACCTTCTCGAACGGTAACTGGCACACTGTGGCTATTTATTTGCTGGCAGGCTGTTTGATATCCGCCGCCACTGCTCTGCTAATGAAAGAGGGTCAACACTCCTGACTCTTCGGCGAAGATCAACCGATCTTCGCCTTCCACTTTTGTTTCACATTTCTGTGACATACTATCGAACAAGCGGTAATTGTATGGAACAGGAGATACGTATGAATAATAAGGGCCCCAGTCTGACCCCCGCTCAAGCACTGGAAAGACTTGATGCGTTGTATGAACAATCGGTGACAGCTTTACGCAGCGCCATTGGCAAGTATATTGAAAGTGGTGAACTACCAGATGAAAACGCCCGAAAACAAGGCCTTTTTGTTTATCCATCATTAACTGTCACCTGGAATGGTTGCGCGACAAACCCACCCAAAACACGTGCTTATGGTCGTTTTACTCACCCAGGCAACTACACAACTACCATCACCCGCCCTTCTCTCTTTCGCCCTTATCTTGATGAGCAGCTCACTCTACTGTATCAGGATTATGGCGCGAGCATCTCCGTCCAACCGTCACAACATGAAATTCCATACCCTTATGTGATTGATGGATCAGAGCTTACGCTTGATCGTTCAATGAGTGCCGGTTTAACGCGTTATTTTCCGACGACAGAACTGGCCCAAATAGGCGATGAAACAGCAGACGGTATTTATCATCCTGCCGAGTTTTCACCTTTATCGCATTTTGACGCACGACGTGTAGATTTTTCGCTGGCACGCCTACGTCACTATACCGGTACGCCAGTTGAACACTTCCAGCCTTTCGTTTTGTTCACCAACTACACGCGATACGTCGATGAATTTGTTCGCTGGGGATGCAGCCAGATCCTTAATCCCGATAGCCCTTATGTCGCACTCTCCTGCGCCGGTGGGATCTGGATCACCGCTGAAACAGAAGCACCGGAAGAAGCGATTTCCGATCTGGCATGGAAAAAACATCAGATGCCAGCATGGCATTTAATTACTGCAGACGGACAAGGAATTACGCTGGTAAATATTGGTGTTGGTCCGTCAAATGCCAAAACCATCTGCGATCATCTGGCAGTTCTGCGCCCGGATGTCTGGCTAATGATTGGACACTGCGGCGGGTTACGTGAGAGTCAGTCCATTGGAGATTATGTCCTGGCACATGCCTATTTGCGTGATGATCATGTTCTTGACGCCGTCCTTCCACCGGATATTCCCATCCCCAGTATTGCCGAAGTACAACGTGCGCTCTATGACGCAACCAAGCTGGTGAGTGGCAGACCTGGTGAGGAAGTGAAGCAACGATTACGTACGGGTACCGTGGTAACCACCGATGACAGGAACTGGGAGCTGCGCTACTCAGCTTCTGCATTACGTTTCAATTTAAGTCGTGCAGTGGCAATTGATATGGAAAGCGCGACAATCGCAGCACAAGGTTATCGCTTCCGTGTACCCTACGGAACATTACTGTGTGTATCTGATAAGCCCTTACATGGCGAGATAAAACTACCCGGTCAAGCTAACCGCTTTTATGAAGGCGCCATCTCCGAGCATCTGCAAATTGGCATCCGGGCGATAGATTTATTACGAGCTGAGGGGGAGCGGTTACACTCTCGTAAACTGCGAACATTCAATGAACCCCCGTTCCGGTGAGTTTTCAAGTCATTGGACTGATCGCTACATAGCAAAAAGCCCGCTATAAAAGCGGACTTTTCAAAATTTGGCTCCTCTGACTGGACTCGAACCAGTGACATACGGATTAACAGTCCGCCGTTCTACCGACTGAACTACAGAGGAATCGCTGTTGAGGCACATCTTAGCGGCGAAAAAACTTTTGTCAAATCCGAATTTTTAATTCCTCGTTCGTTTGCCGCTTCTCTGATCAGTTTGTTGCATTTGCAGACAATTTAATGGGGAAAACCTTTGCAGCAGTGCAAAAACTCCCTCATTATTTGAAATGTGACTTCAACTTTCTGCAAAAGGTTTGCTTTGAATATCTCTGCTGCTTTACGCCATGCAGTCCATCGCTCACATTGGCATGCCAAACGCAAGAGTTATAAGGTACTGTTCTGGCGAGAGATCACCCCACTTGCTGTCCCTATTTTCATGGAAAATGCCTGCGTCCTGCTTATGGGCGTGTTAAGTACTTTTCTGGTTAGTTGGTTAGGCAAAGATGCGATGGCCGGCGTGGGTCTGGCAGACAGTTTTAATATAGTTGTCATGGCTTTTTTTGCCGCTATCGATCTTGGAACCACCGTGGTAGTAGCATTTAGCCTTGGCAAGCGTGACCGCCGCAGAGCCAGAGTAGCAACGAGGCAATCACTGGTCATCATGACGCTTTTTGCCATATTGCTCGCTGCTCTTATCCATCATTTCGGTGAGCAGATTATTAATTTTGTTGCAGGAGATGCAACGTCAGAAGTGAAAGCTCTGGCGCTAACTTACCTCGAACTAAGTGTCATTAGTTATCCAGCTGCAGCTATCGCCCTGATTGGTAGTGGGGCGTTACGTGGAGCAGGAAATACGAAAATCCCGCTCCTGATTAACGGCGGCATGAATATCCTGAATATCGTTATAAGCGCCAGCCTGATTTACGGTGTCTTTTCCTGGACAGGTTTAGGTTTTATGGGGGCTGGGTTGGGATTAACCCTCTCTCGTTATATTGGCGCTATTGCGATCCTTTGGGTTTTGAAGAGTGGCGTTAATCCGGCGTTGCGAATTTCCTTGAAGAGCTATTTTAAACCGCTTAATTTCGCCATTATCTGGGAAGTTATGGGAATTGGCATTCCAGCAAGTGTGGAGTCGGTTTTGTTTACCAGCGGCAGATTGTTAACACAAATGTTCGTCGCCGGGATGGGAACCAGTGTTATTGCTGGGAATTTTATCGCTTTTTCGATAGCAGCTCTTATCAATCTACCGGGGAATGCGCTTGGTTCTGCCTCTACAATCATTACGGGGCGAAGACTGGGATTAGGGCAAGTAGCACAAGCCGAAATTCAGTTACGCCATGTATTCTGGCTTTCTACGCTAGGCTTAACAGCGATCGCCTGGTTGACGGCCCCCTTTGCCGGGGTTATGGCATCGTTTTATACCCATGATCAGCAAGTTAAAGATGTTGTTGTGATTCTTATTTGGCTAAACGCATTATTTATGCCTATCTGGTCTGCCTCATGGGTTCTACCGGCTGGTTTTAAAGGTGCTCGTGATGCCCGCTATGCCATGTGGGTATCGATGTTGAGTATGTGGGGGTGCCGAGTAGTGGTCGGTTATATTCTGGGCATTGTGCTTGGCTGGGGAGTCGTCGGTGTCTGGATGGGGATGTTTGCCGACTGGGCCGTTCGCGCAATGCTTTTTTACTGGCGAATGATCACAGGCCGCTGGCTGTGGAAATATCCTCGTCCAGAGCACGAAAAGTATGAAAAAGAACCGATTGTGTCGGAATAAGCGACAAAATGAGGAATATTTCAGCAAACGATTTCAGAATGAAAAAACAAGCTTTGACATTGCCGATTAGCATCGTTACTATGCGCCCCGTTCACACGATTCCTCTGTAGTTCAGTCGGTAGAACGGCGGACTGTTAATCCGTATGTCACTGGTTCGAGTCCAGTCAGAGGAGCCAAATTCAAGTTTTCATGCTTATCTGTATGTCTCTATATGTTTATGATTCAGTAAGTTAGCGTGAAAATCTTTCCCGACGTGTATCTGGTTTTCTCTCCGCATCGGGATAATTTGGTAGTCAGATCTGGGGTCAGTTTGGTTCGATTCTGGAGTGCCCCCCCCCCAAAATGTCTTTAAACAATTCTAAAATTCGTAAGTTAAAATCCTCTTCCCGTCCGGTAAAACTCTCCGACTCTCACGGTCTGTATCTGCTCGTCAATCCGGGCGGTTCGCGTATCTGGTATCTCAAATATCGTTTCAACGGAAAATAATCCAGAGTCAGTCTTGACGCATACCCGCTTGTCTCACTGGCAAAAGCCAAGCAACAGCGCGACGGTATCCGTAAGCTCCTGGCGCAGAATATCAACCCGGCACAGCATCTGGACGGGGTTGTCGCCTCACCCGTAAAAAATCACCATCCCGCTCTGCCGCTGGAGCGACTACCCGAATTGCTTGACCGTATCGGTGATTATCAGCAGGGCCGCGAGTTAACCCGGCTGGCGGTGATGCGTATAAAGCTGCACAAAAAGCTGCTTTAACGGCAAAATTAAAAAATGATGTGAATAGTTTGCAGAATATGATAGATGTAATGTTGGCAAAGGGGAAATAATAGTTATTTTAATTTATATTTGGAACATAATATGACATATTGTTTTCAACAATACTTCTGTTTTAACTTGAGAGTGATAATATTGTCAATACGTACTATAATGTTATTATTGATGGTTGTTTTCACTCTTGCTGCATGCGACGATAAAAGGAGTTTTTACTTAAGCCCTGTAGCAAACTCCCCTTTAGAAATAAATAAACTAAAAGAAAGATGGTATTTTTGTGAAAACTGTCTAAATGATTCAAGTTGTAGTAATGATAATGTTAAACAATGTGAGAGTATAACCATCCCAGACAGACAGGAAGCATTAGCAAATGCAGTAAGTAGTGCAAATACTGAGGCAGTTAGTTTTTTGGTTGATGTAACAAAAGTTGATGTTAATGGGGTTTCTGGTCCTTATAAAGAAACACCATTGATGATAGCAGCCTATTATGGAACTAAAGAACATCAAAAGATATCTGAGTTTTTGTTATTACATGGTGCCGATATTAATGCCACAAGAAAATCTCAGACAACAGGAACAGCCTTATTGACTGCTATATGGAAAAACAATATTGATTTCGCAACTTTCTTGATTAGTAAGGGAGCAAGCCCATCTTTAACTACTAATGGTGAAGTAGAGGGAAGTGTATGTTCTATTGCTATAGGTCGGGGGCGATCTAACTTTATATCAATTATTCCTGGTTGTTGTTCCTTGATTAAACATGATTCAGATTTAGGTAAATTATCAGAATACCCAAAAATTGATAATTAACTAATTTTATTGATATTTTAAATTATATTATCTAATGATTTATCTGTTATATTTATCTCTCCACTCCTATACAGAGAAAAGAGATAGCATGATATATATTAATAAATATCTTATTCAAGAACCTATCCCAATAGAGATTGTCTGAGTTAAATTACAGGCAGTCTCTGAGTGTGATAAATGGTGGTCAATAAGTGGCGGATGAGCGATGAACTCCAGGAAAAATATCACCATTAATTCCAGAATATAAAACAAACCATGCTACTATGACTTAACAACATATTATGACTAAAAAATAGCCCCTGAACATGTGATTTACATCATCTTTTTAAGCAAAAATCTCCCAGGGGCCTTTTTGAAGACATCACTTTAAATTCTCTTATAAAAATCATTAAAATTCAATGTAATAAAACAAAATCCGCATCCAGTCAGAGGAGCCAAATTTAAAAAAGCCTGCTTTCAAGCAGGCTTTTTGCTTTTTACTCGACTGTCATTTTAAAGCATCTTCCCTGATTCGGAATTAATTTGTACTGGCATACCTGAGCGACGTTGTAACGTGGCATTTGCGCGATTCACATCAACGCCTTGTTCGTTGATAAACGTCCGCAAAGAAGGCGTTATCGGCAAAGGGACTTTTCTGTCTGACTCATACTCCGCACGATTGCGCGACAACGGTTCATGAACTTCCAGCCATTTCGAACCGTCTGGCTCCGTCGTATATTTTATCGGTTGATCAATAATCTGTACGCGTGTACCTACAGGCACGTTATCGAACAGGTATTTGATATCATCATTACGCAGGCGTATACACCCCTGACTTACCCGCAGCCCGATACCAAAATTTGCGTTGGTGCCGTGGATTGCATAAAGCCTGCCGATGTAAATAGCATATAGCCCCATGGGATTATCAGGTCCAGCAGGAACAAACGCAGGCAGACTCTCGCCACGTTTAGCATATTCGCGGCGGGTATTGGGTGTTGGCGTCCAGGTTGGCGCTTCTTGTTTACGCTCCACGGTTGTCACCCAGTTACGCGGCGTTTCACGTCCAGCCTCGCCAATGCCTACAGGAAACACTTCCACAGTATTGCTGTCTGGCGGGTAATAATAAAGACGCATCTCAGCGACGTTAACGACAATCCCCTTTCGGGCAGTAGCAGGCAAAATAAGCTGCTGCGGTATGATCAATTGTGAACCCGACTTTGGTAAGAAAACGTCTACTCCCGGATTTGCTTCCAGCATATTACTCAAACCTTGCCCGTGTTGTGCGGCAAAGGTTTCCAAAGGCCGGGTATTATGCTCAGGAACAGTTATCGTAATGGGCTGCCCCACCAAACGACTGCCCTCAGGAGGCAATGGATAAGTTACCGCCAGGCTATTATGACTGACAAAAAGTAGAACCAATGAACAAAGAATATTTACACGACGCATCATTTCCCTTTCCTAAGTCGCGAAAGCAATTCAATTATTATAGCTTTTCCCAGACTTTTCGTTTCTAACAGTGAATTTCAAACGGTTTTTATGCCAGGTGTCACCCCCCCTTGATTCAATGTTGAGACAGAACTCAATCTCTGCCGGGATAACATGGCTTCCCTTAAGCTATCGGCCTTACAATAGCGCCAGCAAGAAAACCAGTTCCCCCAGTTCAATAACCGCCCCCAACGTATCGCCAGTTTGCCCTCCCAGAGTACGTTTAAGTAGCTGACCAAGTATGAAAATCGCCGCCACCGTAACCACCATAGCAGCCACACCCTGCATACCTGGCAATAATATTGCGGAAAAAATAACCGCCAACCCAAGGGTGACACAGGTTTGCTGTCCATCTATCTTACCGATGAAAACATTACCAAGCCCCTCCTCCCGAGCATAACGATGACGATACATCAGCAATACGGCGCTACCACGACTTACAGCACAAGCCGCCGCCAACGATGCAAGCATCGGCTCACCGCGCAAGGCCAGCTCACTCAACACCAAAATTTTTGCCAGCAGGACAAAAATCAGCGCCAGACCACCATGGGTTCCTAAACGGCTATCGCGCATAATTTCCAGCATGCGATCGCGACTACGTGCCGAAAAAACACCATCGCAAGTATCCGCAAGACCGTCCAGATGAAACCCGCCCGTCATCAAAGCCAAAGCCAGTACACTAAACAGCGCAGCCAATGGGATACCACACCATGCCTGTAACGCGATAAATACCAGACCACTAATTGCGCCCAGTAATAATCCAATTAAAGGAAAGGTAATAATACCGCGAGAATAATGTTCAAAATCCAACTCCTGGGACCAGCGTCGAGGAACAGGCAGACGTGTAATAAAAGAGAGCATCGCCCAAAATAATTTACTCATTTAAATTTTACTCCAATACCTGGATCGACCAACCATACTTCATCTTCCACAACAGCTAACCATTGATTTCCTCATCTGGCAATATCACGAAGATATCGCGCCAGACGATTTTCCAACACAATGTTCATCACCACCTCATTGGTCACTAATACGACCGTTGCAGGACAAGGTTGACACGTGTAATCAACGACGGAATCTCGCCATCGTATCGCGGCTATATTCAAACAACAGATTAGTCACCATTGTCATAATACATTCCAGCAACACAGCATTCTGCGAATTAATGTCTACGTCAATTAACCCATTACGTTGTTGCCAGCATTCCACGTGCGCCGGGCTACTTTGCCGATGATGCTCTATCCGTGCCGACTCTTCTCGTCACAAAAATCATCAGACTGACTCCTGGTTCAATTATGTGATGATATTTTTTAATCAGAACAATGGATACTCCATCGTTGCTGATCGTAATAACATTACCGCGACGAATACTGCGCGCAATAAAAACTTATTTTTATCAACATATTATGAATTAAAACCGCATTGCGGAATAGCTCGATTTTCTCTTGTTAACGCCCGACAAAGTGCGTCACTGACGGCGGTTCTCCGACGTTGACACGCCTCATCCAGATAATGGATTAATGCTGTTGCTCCACCAGCCGGACCAGCCAGCAAGCGGGCATTGTGCTCTGCTATTAAGATGACCGTCACTCCATCAGAGTGAGGGAGATTTTCTGGTATGAATGCCCCGCTTTCAGCAATCAATAACAACACTGAATAATCACGAAACGCATCTGATAACGATTGTAATAGCCCACCGTTGCAAGACCGGAAGCCTTGCTGCCAATCCTCACCGACAAAACAGGTTATTGGCAACATGCCAGCCAGATATTTCGCCAGTTCAACATCGCCAGATGAGAGACAAAAAAGACCTATTGATTCTGGCTTTATCGTTTTCATACCTCCCGTCTCCCACTTGATTTACGGCCATGACGGTCAGAACGATATGCCATGAAAAAAGATTGCTGCGCTTTAACTGCACTCCTGATGCCTGTCGGTTTTACGATGAATGAACTTAATAATGTCGCCATACCCTGATCCTTTCAGGGTGGTAGGGGTATAAAGACGTGCCAGTACCCAACAGGGCTCTTCTGGACAACCCACTTCCCACCGAAGTTGTTGGTATTAACTGACAGGCAGGTCTTCTGGCTTAGCATCATCCTCACCCGACCTTCCCGATCTCACGATCAGTGGCATTTTCGGGGTTGTCAGCATTACAGCAGCGGGGGCTGCGAGGGATTTCCACCCTCTTCCCAGGCACAAATGTGCCAAACCTGTCAGCGTATGTTATGAGCTGATTTCACTTTTCCCATAACACGTCAATGAATTATTACTGCCAGAGTCTATTTAATTATCCCTCATTTTTTACATTGAATTTATGCCGTTTCCGCAGCCGTATAGACGTGATGACTAC
>NZ_BBMY01000142.1 GCF_000759775.1 Escherichia albertii NBRC 107761 = DSM 17582 | reverse complement strand
CCTGGCATCTGATACCCCTGCGTTTTTGCGACTTAACGATGTATCATGACGAAACAGGAATGGCGTATTGCCTAACAAATTCCCCTGCGCATCACGCGTCGTCACCGTCAGAATCATTTGTTCCTGATTGGTGGTGTAATCAGTTTTTACTTTAACCGCGTCGTAACTATCAGCTTTTATCGTCTTATCTGACGTCAGCGTAATCTGCGCCGCTTGAGGGTTCGCGGTGGTCTGGCAAGTTAAATAGCCGGTATCGCTGGCCGCCAACGAGCTGCCAGTGCCGTTGCTGAGCTGCACGCTTTTATATTTGCGGCTGTCCGTCGTCGCATCATCTGCCGTGCTGCTCACATAATTCACCAGCACAGGCCAACCGTCGGTCTCATGACCGCCCCAGTTATTTGCCAGCGTGACCAGCGCATCCTGCGCTGGTATATAATCCGTGCCGCAGCCGTTAACACTGGTCGTTCCAGCCTGACCTTCGGTAAACAGCGCCCAGGTTTCGTTGTCCTCAACCTGGCTTTTTCGTCCACTGGTGGTGCTCAGTTCAGTAAATAACAGCGGACGTTTAAACGTTAGCCCCCCTGCTGTCAGCGTCTCCGGCATATGGCCCCACATTTTGGCTTTCGCAGAGTCCGGGCTGGTGGGCACCGTGAAAATGGTGTCCATATCGGCCTTCTTCGTCGGATCGGAATACAGCGTCGCCGTCAGCGCCGTTCTGGTGCCGTAGGTGTCCGGGCGGGTAATATTAAGGATTTTACTGCCGTCGCTGCCGGTCATCGCGCTATAGGTAGTCGCTTTGTCGTTCAGCGTCACTTCATCAGGTTGACCGCTGTCAACGACTACCGGAGAGACCAATGCATCGGTGCTACCTGCGGTATGTCTTTCAACGGGATAGCGGGTATAGCCATCACCACGGTTGAGGTTAAACGGCATATCCGGCATCGGATTGCCGGCGGCGTCTTTCACCGTCACTTTAACCGGTAACGTTTCGCCTCTTTTCAGCTTCGCCGCGTTGTCCGTCGCATCCCACTGCGCCGGGTCAACCACTTCCAGCGTAATACTAGCGGCAGGCGCGTTCGCCGTAGTCAGGCAACTGACGTAGGTCTCGGACTCATTGTTATTCACCAGACTGCCGTCGTTCAGCCAGACGGTATACAGATGCGGCACTTTGTCCGCCGGGGAACTGCTCCAGTACGACTGACGCTGGGTCGGCCAGCCGTGAACCGTCTGGATGGCGTTACCGCTGTTGGCGTTATACAAATCCGTCAGTTGCGTGCGGCGCGGCAACATATTGGCGCCGCAGCCGCCCGCGCTGGTATTCGTCAGATCAGCCTGCGTCACGCGTACCCAGGTTTCATTATTCTCAGTAATGGAACTCGACGCATTCGCCACTTCCGTCGCCAGTTTCGGGCGGCCAAAGGTCAGGGAACCGACGGTGATAGTGTCGTCCATATGGCCCCACATCTGCGCCCCCTGCGGGCCAGGCACGCTCGGGCTGGTAACAACAGTGAAGATCACCGAGTAGTTAACCGTGTTAGGTATCTCTGAATTGGTCGGCGTAATAATCAGCGGCGTTCTTAAGCCCACGCCCTGCGGCTGTTCAATCACCACCGCGGCATTGCCCTGCGCGTCCGTAGTGCCGGAATAGACCAGCGACGGCTGTGATGTACCGTAAAACGTGCCGTTCATCTCCAGCGCGCCAGAGGTGGGATCGTCAAAACCATCGGCTCGCCCCCGCTGGTTCACGCCGATATCTTTGGTAATGGTGAAGGCCGCATAAGCCACTGGCGCATTATTAAGTGCATTGAAGGTATGCACCGTCATGGTGATTTTCTCACCTACTTTGGCCTGCGCTTTGGTGCCGACAGTCACATCGCGGTCTGTCGTTGCTGCAATGCGCGTCACCAGCTCATTGCCTGAACAACTCAGGTAGTTTTGTTTAAACCCGCTGTAGCTATCGACGCCGCCATTATTGAGATTGACGGAAGAGTGCGTGACGTCTTCTACCGCGGTCAGATAATCCTGCTTCGACGTCGGCCAGCCGTATTGGGTACCGATCTCATTGCCGGGATAGGCAGCATACAAACTTTCCAGCGAACTCTGGCGCGGAATATGCCCGACGCCGCATTCGGCCTGCATGCTGGTGTCCTGATCGAACAGCGCCCAGTCTTCGTTGTTTTCACGCATCTGCCCCAGCTCATGGCTGGTTTCATCCGCCAGCCGCGGACGTTTAAATATGCTACCTGCGGCAATAAGACCTTGCATATGGCCCCACATGCGGGCCTGCGCGACATCCGGGCTGGTGATCACGGTGAAGATCACGTCTTTGGCATCTTCAGCTGTAAAATTGCTGCGCATTTTCGCCGTAATATGCGTTTTTACCCCGGCGCCGTCGGGCTGAGTCAGGATCAGCGTCGCCTGACCATTGGCATCGGTAATACCTTCGTAAGTATGGTCGTCCACCTTTTGCAAATTGCCATTCTCCGCAATTTGCACCGGATGCGCTTCCCATGCGGCGTCGTTTTCCCCCTTACGGTTAACGCCGTTATCCAGGTGCACAGAGAAGTAGTAATACGGCAACGGCTGATCGTTATTTTTGTTGTCGGTGATCGCCAGACGCATGGTAATCGTTTCGCCAACCTTCGCTTTCGCGGCATTCAGCGTACTGTCAAAACTTCCCGGCGTCAGTATCAGCTTCGGTTCAACATCCGGCGCTTCTTTATCCACACAGCTCACCAGAAATCGGGTGTCGTCCGGTTTCTGCGCTTCACTACGATTCGCCATATTCGCCGCATGGTGCTGCCCGGTCGTTCCCGCCAGCGACGACCAGTAGTAATCATCCTGCATCGGCCAGCCCAGCACCTGCTGCACTGAAGTCGGAATTACCGTCGCCAGCGCACCGAACTGACGCATACCGGGCAAAATGGCGCAGTGGTTGTCCGCGCCGCTCCAGGTGAAGGTGGACCAGGTTTCGTTGCGATCAACCACTGTGCCGTCATGACTGGCTTCCGCCGCCAGTTTCGGGCGCGAGAAGGTGTAGCCGTAGGCTTCCACCGTGTCGGCCATATGGCCCCACATGCTGGCTTCCGGCACGTCCGGGCTGGTCAACACCGTGAAAATCACCGCCGTTTCGCTGGTTTGAGTAATCCCCGCCAGACTGACGACCAGCGGTGTTTTCACGCCTGGTCCGTTGGGTTGTGTGACCAGGATTGTGGCTGTGCCGTTCTCGTCTGTCGTACCGCGATATTCTGTCGCCGTCGTGGACAGTTCGGTGGTATCCAACATTACTGGCCCAACGTTATTTACTCCCCCCTGACGGTTTTCGGCGTCTTTACGTTTAACGCTAAAAGGAATGTTGCCTGCCGGATTGCCCACACAGTCTTTCGTCGTCACCGTCAGCGTCAACGTACCGCCGACGGTGGTTTTCGCCGCCTTTAGCGTGTCGTCATAGCCAGCAACGCTTATCGTCACCAGATCGCCGCTTGCCTGAGCGATATTGAGCGTCACCTTCTGGTCGCTTAATGGGATCACGCCCTCGTTCGGCACCCCGGTCAGGGTGAATAAATTCAGTTGCGGTATAGTCTGCGATTGGCTGATTTGCGGCCACGCCACCAGCGTATGTCCAGCCAGATCCTGTGCGCAGAAGGAGCGATCCGGGCGCGGCTGTGGATTCAGCGGCGTGTCCGGCGTGGCGGCCTCAGCCCAGATTAATGAAACCGCGGGCGGTGTCTGGTTTTCCCAGCGCAGCAACGGCGGAATATCAAAAGTATCGCCCTGGGTATCCTGCGGATTGGTCAGGATCATATTGGCGGCAGTATCGTCGACGCTGAACTCGCCGGGTTTAGCGGTATTGGCAATATCGTGAGTTTGGGTCGGATCAAGCTGCACGCTGCCCTGGTAGACGGGCACGCTGGCGCTGTCGGCAAAAGGAGCGGTGCCGTTAATGGCTCCCGTTGGCATTACGGGTTGCTGCCACTGACCGCCTTTCAGCGCCGCATGGGCGGAAAGCATCATCATGGCGAACAACGCCCCGATTCCGATGATTTTGCTCAGTTTAAAAAAACTGGACATAAGAAAACTCCATCCCGCCTGTCCCATATTGAGATAACACGCAACACACTTTACTTAACGTTAGATCAGATTGTTGGCCTGGCTAAGTAAAGTCCGCTGAAAACGCCATTCCAGATGGAATGGCGTTTGTGAAATCAGAATTACTGATTGTCGTTGCGTTTGTACTTGATGGACAAACCGTAACCCTGCACACCATCGGCGCCTGCAGTGGCGAAGATAGTCGTGGCTGCCGCATTGGTCGCCGGAATGACCAGATCGGCGTTTTCAACAGTAGAATCACCGCCTGCCGCACCCAGTTGTTGACTGGTGCCGCTAAATACCCATCGGTAGTCGTAATTAGCGGTAACATCCACGTCGCCGGTATTCCAGCTATTGCTGCCGTCTTTATCCTGGTAAATGCGAACTTTATATGTATGTTCTGTATGCAGAACATCACTCGTATGACCAGTAGACAGCAGATCAACATCAGGTGCCGCGTTGTCGTAAATCATGACTTTCACGCTTTCATCAACAACTGGCCCTGTCGGGATATCATCGCTGTCGGAACCACCACCGTCCGCATCGGACAAGTCAACCAGGTTGAGCACTTGCTCTGCCTGATTTGGCACACCGGTACTGGTAGTTGGTAGAATTTTAATACCGATATAATAGTCAGCATCGTCGGCCTGAATGGTGTAAGAATCCTGGCCTGTCGTGCCGCTAATCTCAACCGCATCCGAACCATTTTGGTTTTTGGACCGCGTCCAGACAACCGTCGCTTTTGTTAAGGCATTCGGAGCGCCAGCATTACTCGCTCCGTTGTCAACATCGCCCTGCTGATCGCCAATCGTCCAATTAATCGTGATTTTATCGTTAACGTGAAATTGCTTATCGACATCGGTCGCAACAGTACGGCCACCGCGATCAATGCTTACGATTACATGATCCTTACCCGTATCTGAAGCCCGATCCAACTGTGGCGTGCTACTGCTGGTAATCCACGGCACAGTACCATTAATGCCGCCCGTGCTGCCGGACATCGTGTAACTGGCGCCGCTTTTCAAATTACCCAGTTGTTGCTCACCTGCTGCTAACGCCGCGGGCACTGCACAATACCCGGCGAGTACTAACGCCAGCGCGATCTTCGTCAGGCCGCGTTTTGTTTCCTGTTGCATACACACTCTCCTTGGTTAAACCTCAGCGGCTGGCCGATCGGCCATTACGCCGATCTTATTTCTTGCTGTATTTCACCTGTAAACCGTATCCCTGCACGCCATCGCCCGCCTGCGCGCTAAACTTCTGTGCGGCTTCCTGATTGGTCGCCGGAATAACAATATCTTCATTGGTCGTGTTGGCTTGTGCGCCTGTTTCACCGTGTGCACTCTGCCCGGTAAATTCCCACTGGTAGTCGTACTGCGCCATCTCTTCATCGGTCAATTTTTCCGACTGCTGGAAAATGCCGTCTTTGTTTTTGTCACGCCACAGGACAAAACGGTAAGTTGAATCTGTGGGGATACGTTCGTCCACGCCAGCCAGGTTGTGTGGCTTCGGATCATTAGTGCAATAAATAAAGGCATTCAACCCGCCGATATCGGAGCCGAGGAAGGTCACATCAACGTAGTTACTGTCGTCATAAGGCGCAGCTTTCGCCTTCCAGCGGAAAGTGCCGGGCAACGTACTGGCAAGCGTGACGGTACCTTTTTCTTTGTTCTTTTCGGCAATAAAGACGCAAGGGACTTCGGTGGTGCAAGGTTTATTAGCAAGAGTGACTTTTTTATCCTGCGCATCGTAAAGCTGCGGATTAAGGTTATCTTCCGGGAGCACATTTCCTTTGCCATCCGTATCATCGCCAAAGCTATCCGTCACGTCTAAATCCATCACCACGCCGTCTACGCCATCGGCCTGGGCGCTCGCTTCATGGCTGTGGTTATTCTCTTCCGGTACGTTGGCAATATTGTTAACAATAAGCTCAATCTTCCGGTCCTGGTTAACAGTGATTTCCACCACGCCGGAGTTCTGGCGGTTACCTTTTTCATCTTCCAGCGCAATACGCACCCGCCAGGTGTTGAGTTTTTGTTGTTCGGCTTCGGTAGAGGCGTACTGCCAGGCGGGAAGAACGATATTCCAGCGGTTGTTGTTACCTTCGGTGAGAGTATTCTCTTTGATCACCGGCATCACCAGAGTGCGTGCGGCGTTGTTTTTTGCCTGCCAGGACGCGGCAACAATTTTGTAGTGGTGATTAATCAACGCATTAACGGTCCACTTACATTTTTCCAGACCAACCGCTTCTTCTGGCGTATCTTTAATGACGCACTCAGGATGTTCATTGGTGGCATCGGCTTTCAGCCACAGAGTGACATCGAGGTGATCTTTCTCACGATATTCGAGAACAATGAAGTTATTACGCTCGACAAAATCGTGGCGACTCCCCATCAATGAGTGGGCAATCTTAACGTTTTCAGGATCGAGCTGGTCTTTGAGCGGCGTCCCAAACTGATAGTTAAGGGTCGCATTGACGGTGACATCAGTGTTATCGCCTGTGCCGGTCTTAAAATCAGTTCCCACCGTAATGAGCGGTACTGGCTGGTAATTTAGCCCCAGCGTCACAGCGTGTGGGTCTTTCTCCAGATTATCGGTGCCAAAGAGCGCCACTTCATCGCCATAATATTGTTCAAAAACAATTTTACCACCCAGTTGTGGATACGCAGGCAGCCAGGCTTCCGCCCGAATATCCCATCCCCGCGCCGGACGCTCTTCGTAAAAATCGAAATCTTCTGAATTTTTCCAGCCGGAAAGTGGATGATAATAGTTACCGGAGAATTTTAAATAATCGGTCCAGGCTTCTGTTCCTAAACCTAAACGGCGATGGCCTCGGGTAAAATCATAATCATAAAATATATTTCCACCCAACAACCATTTATCAAAATTATGTCTTACGCCAATTCCTGCATTACCTATTGTACGCTCTTCTTTGCGTTGCGCTGAAAACTGGCTGAAATAAACAGTACTTTGGTCATCATACCAGGGAATAAAATAGTCGATGGAACTGCCTTCCAGATCACCACCCTGACCGATGGAGAGGTTTGATCTTACCTTGCCATAAGGTGACAATGCGCCTTCGATGTATGACTGGGCAGATGAAGTGATTTGACTTTGTAGATAGCTTCTGGCCTGAGATTCGAGCGCCTCGGGAGTCAGGTTTTCAAAACCCTGCGTGGCAGAGTTCGTGATGTAATCGGCACCCTGTTCTTTAAAAGATTTACCCTTGTTATTTTGTTCTTCCTGGTGAGCAGCTTCGCTTCCCAGGTCAGGTAATGAAGATTCATTTTGCCCAACGCTTATCTCTGGTGCCGCACACGCAGCGCCAGAGATAAGCGTTAAAAAAATAAAGCGCATCCATTGCACCATACAACATCCTTATAACATTTTATACAGAGAATATTTGCTTAGAATTCTATTCTAAATCTCCCTGGGAAAATACACTTGCAGATCTAAATACATTCCTAAAAATAAATAATAGTGATTCACTTAACTCTTTTATCAGTTATAGTGATAATATATACGCTGTTATATTCACTAAATAAATGGAATATAATTAAATAATATATTTTATTAATATCAGAAGACGGAAAATTCGACTCGCTTACGAGAAATCAGTCCATGTCCGTTCTGACAGAAATAATCTACTGCACCGCAAGCTTTCAGCACCTGTAATGGTTTATGACAATCCGGGCAAAGTGGCTGAACAGTGAAATTTTTATCGCAGACTGCACAATGGGCAGTGTTGCCGCTGATATCGAGAGTGTTCTGGCAAATTGGGCAGCTGAGTTCCATCGTGTTCCTCGCGTTTTATACGGGTTTCCCTCCCCACAAAGAAAGGGAAACCCAACAAATAAGTAAGTGGTTACTTATTTTTCTTGATATGAAACACAAAAACAACTAAAAACATTTGATTTTAAATGATTTTCTAACAACTGTCTTTCCATTGGGTACACCCTTGTGTACACATAAAATTGACACTTTATCGATTTTTTGCTTGTTTTTTGCTCCATGCTAAAATCTCTGAGGCATCGAACATTACTCGCCTCTCACCCATTTTAACTGGCTTTGGAAAATCAGGTCTCATCTTCCATCGCTGTAATGTACTTTTGCTAACAGCAAGAAAATCGGCTACCTTTTGCACACTCACGTATCCTTGGCTTGGAATATCAGAGCTGGTGACATCATTCTCCCGTTCTATCCTTGCCTCTTCATGAAAACCAGCCTTCTTTGAAGGTATTTTATGCGGTTTCTCCCGCGATTTATCTTTTACAGGGTCAGACTCAATTCTGAGCTTTTTGTGTATCTTAAGAGGATGTTTTTTGGCTGGTGGCTCAGGCGTCGGCTCTGGTGGTAAATAGTAATAGTAAGCCCTCACTAAATCTTCTGGTGTCAGTACACCGTAACTCATTGTTTCACGATCCGGACGTAGTTCCAGTACCCCAAATCTAAGCAACTTGTCCATTTCTGCGCTTGTTATTTCGAAGTGTTCTGGCTGATGCAACCGAAGCTGGTAAGTTAACGCTTCTCTGGCTTCTTCAATATCATATTCGGAATGAGGAAAATGTGGCTTGCGAATCATCTATCCACCTGAATATCTATCCAAGCATTAATACAAAAGTAAACAATATAAGTTATAATACAAATAGTAAGTAGTTATCTAGCAATTGGAGTAAGAAATTACATATGGATATGAGCATGCAAGAAATACGGACGGATCTAAACCTCTCCCCCAACTATCCGGAAGAAAACCCTTTGCTGGTGGATAATATAACGGAAGAGGTCAGTAACGAAGACATTCGACAACGTCTAGGAATAGATTCTGATTGGATGGATGCGGTAGACACTAGTCAGATAATTTGAGTTCAAGCAATCAACAACGCCCTACAGGTCGTTGTTGATTGTACGTATTTTCGCCACCCGTTCGTTGATTCGTGGTGACCAGTATATTGACTCATACTTGATCTAACCACCAGTAAAAAGCAATATACATATATCTACGCATCGTTAAGAGATAAAAAATGGCTAAAGTTAGTGATAAAAAACAAAGCCAAATTTTTATTAACAGAGTGTACAATGAAAAACATATACAGCACTGTTAAACTTCTTTTGAAAGTTCAATTATACCTGCTGTATTCTTGCCATTTTCCCAACATCGATTAGTCCAAAACACCCCTTTCATGTTCATTGTCTTAATATCAATCACTCGTAATCTGGCTGCACCTTCGTAAAAGCTAGTATCAGTTATTGAAGGTGTATCATTGAAAACTTTAAACATGTATACAAGTTCAAAACTATCATCTTCAGCCCTTACAACCTTACAGTAATTTGAGTAAGTTCTCCCTATTGTGGTATTTCCTTTCATTTTAATTGAAAAAAAATCAGCTTTAATCTCCAGTGGAAACTCAACCTTAGTTCCACCACTGTAATTTGACTCTATTTTACCTATCCATCGCCCATTAAAATCAGGGCAGAATTTATGTTTTAAATAGTCTATATAAAAATACTTCCATAAATACTTACCAAATATAAAAGCCAAAATCGTAATAGTAGTAATAGTATAAGAAACCGACTTCAAAACTGGTTGCCCGAGAAACTCCAAAAAAAACAAAAAAACAATAATAGATATTATAGTAGATATCCCATATTTTATCTTCGATGGTAAAAGCTCCCACATTCTCATGCCCTCCAGAATTTAAGTGTTTTTCTTCTTACTGTACGCGCAGGTTTTACTATTACATGTATAGTTTTAAATCCTATTATTGCCCCATTATGTAAAATCATACATTCCATAGTATGAGACCCCGTATACGAAGTGCCTCGTTTATGACTTTCACTAGGTTTACCTGTGACTGAGTGTCCAATATCATTAGCATCATTTGCTTGTGAGCCAATATTTCTGACTGTCCATTGCGCACTAGAATAGATATTAAAATCATAATGATTACGGATTGTAAAAGTTAGTGAATCCCCTTTATTAACAGTCAATCTATCAGTAATTATTGTTTCAACATGATTACCATTTTTATCATATCTACAAACTGAGATTTCAGGAACATTAACTACCGTAGGCAGACCAGTGCTACCTGTAGCAGAATCTAATGATATTTGTGGGAAGTAATGTTGGAAAAGATTTGAAAAATGGGCTCCCCTTTTAATATCATCGGACTTAATGCAGCTAAGGCATACTTGCTTTAATTCATCAAGTTTTTGATGTGCAAAGCACTCAGCATCTTGAGGCATGGAAATTAAGTTGCTATTATTTAAAGGGTTTCTAACTATTAATGTAGATTCTAGTTCCTCGCAAATACTTAACGCCGTATATATAAAACAATCATCTTCTCGCACATGCTGTTTCATATGCTGGGCTACCAAAACATTAATAGCTAATGAGGGTATTTTTTTAAACCCGGTGTTTTGCCACTTTACATTTACCCAAGCTTTGAAGTATCGAACGAGTCGCTTCATTAAAGCTCTGTCAGATTTGTCTTTATAATAATTTGTAATCCAATCCTGAATAGCTTTTGGATCACTGTCACTCCAGCCTTTGTCTGTCGCTAATTTTATCTTAGTATCTGTTTTATAATAAATAGGAGTATCAACAGTAAGAAAAGTAGAGAACTTTAGTCCTTCACAAGCATTTTTTGACTCTTGCAGTTTTGCTTCATTATTAATGGAACAATAAGACAATAGTGCATCCCTCAGCGTTTCCTTAACATCTTTAGAATCAACCCCCTCATTTTCAGCATCGAAAAATAAATATACGCCGATATCGATATCATATGATGAAAACTTATCTACCGGTTTTATCAGCGTATGGCTTTTATATGAACCTTGTAACCAAAATCGCACATCACAGTCAAACGCTTCCTTTAACTCTTGTCTTAGAAATTCTATTAACTCATTTTTCTTTGCAATACCTTTAGATAATATAACTTCAGATAATTGAGTTCTCTGATGAAGTGTGTTTTCTGTATTTGTATCAGCATAAAAAAGGTCACTGCAATTCATATTATTTCCTTTATCGATCGCTTTCAAAGCCAAGGGTAAGAAGCTCTACATCTACACTAGATTACTTATCCAATATGAATCGTGTAGTAGCATTCATCATAAGTCATAGCTTAGTGCTCCTATCTTGATTACCCAGTCACCTGTTTAACAAAAATATCACATTCAAACAAGTAGCCACTATAGATTGTTGATTTCTCCGTCAACAATCATATGTCTCATTATATACCAACCAATTAACGTCCTACTATGTCAGTAATGTTAGCTTTGACCCATAGCCGATTGTTAAGAGTGTTTGCGTCAGGTCAACAATAGTGTTAGATCGAGTACAAATCAGTACTCATGAGGCTACTCATCGTTTAGTACATCCAATTTTAGCCACCTAAAATGCTTTCTAACGCTGTTTTTTTGTCGATATGTATTCTTCTGTCAC
>NZ_BBMY01000143.1 GCF_000759775.1 Escherichia albertii NBRC 107761 = DSM 17582 | reverse complement strand
GCACCTCAAAAACACCATCATACACTAAATCAGTAAGTTGGCAGCATTACCAATCACCCGAAACGTCTGGAAACGTCTCTTCTGGCTTGGTTTAGTGACGCCAATTGGCATCAAATGCAGCATGTATCTTGTGGGCCGTTTCTTTGATTTTCCACTCAAGATATCGACCTTTTTCGGTGATGCAGATGCCATTTTTACCGTTGTGGATTTGCTGAGTCTTTTCACTGCGGTATTGATTTACAACATGCTCTTTTACTATCTCACCCGCATGATTGTGAATCCCCACTTCGCGCAGATATTGTGGCGCAGAGATATCGCTCCTTCGTTAAATAAAGAGAAACGCGCGTTTACCTTAAGCTGGCTGGCAACACTTACCGTGCTGTTGCTGCTGATGTGTACGCCTTATGAAAATGACTTTATTGCCGGTTATCTGGTTCCCGTTTTCTTTATTATCTTCACTCTTGGTGTCGGCAAACTTCGTTATCCGTTTTTAAATCTCACCTGGGCGGTTTCGACGCTTTGTCTTCTGAATTACAACCAGAACTTTTTACAAGGGGTGGAAACAGAATATTCGCTGGCGTTTATTCTTGCGGTATTGATTTCCTTTAGCGTTTGCCTGCTCTATATGGTGCGCATTTATTGTCGTAGCGAGTGGCTTAACCGTCGTTGGCATTTACAGGCACTGACCGATCCATTAACGCTATTGCCTAACTTTCGTGCGCTGGAGCAATCGCAGGAGCAAGAAGCTGGAAAGAGTTTTTGCTGTTTGCGGATTGATAATCTTGAGTTTATGAGCCGCCATTACGGATTAATGATGCGCGTTCATTGTATTCGCTCTATTTATCGCACACTGCTGCCATTGATGCAGGAAAATGAAAAGTTGTATCAGTTGCCGGGGAGTGAATTGCTGCTGGTATTGACCGGGCCGGAAACGGAAGGCCGTTTGCAGCATATGGTCAACGTTCTCAATAGTCGGCAGATCCACTGGAATAATACCGGGCTGGATATGGGCTATGGCGCGGCGTGGGGGCGTTTTGATGGCAATCAGGAAACGCTGCAGCCTCTGCTGGGGCAGTTGAGCTGGCTGGCGGAACAATCCTGCGTTCATCATCATGTACTGGCGCTGGATAACCAGGAAGAAGTCGTTTCAGGGCAGACAACACAACAGGTATTGCTGCTGAATACTATCCGTAAAGCGTTGGATCAGGGGGATTTACTGCTCTACGCTCAGCCAATCCGTAACAAAGATGGGCAGGGCTATGATGAGATCCTCGCTCGTCTGAAATACGACGACGGTATTATGACGCCGGATAAATTCCTGCCGCTTATTGCTCAGTTTAACCTCAGCGCGCGTTTCGATTTGCAGGTGCTGGAATCCCTGTTGAAGTGGCTGGCGACTCACCCTTGCCACAAAAAAGGCCCGCGCTTTTCAGTCAATTTAATGCCGCTCACGCTGCTACAAAAGAATATCGCCTGGCGGATTATTCGCCTGTTTTAGCGTTATCACATCTCCCCGGAGACTGTCATTCTTGAGATCACCGAGGAGCAGGCGTTTTCTAACGCAGAGAGCAGTATGTACAATATTGAACAACTGCATAAGTTTGGCTTCCGTATTGCGATTGATGATTTTGGTACTGGTTACGCCAATTATGAGCGCTTAAAGCGTTTGCGGGCTGATATCATCAAAATTGATGGTGTCTTTGTAAAAGATATCGTTACTAATACGCTGGATGCGATGATTGTGAGGTCGATTACCGATCTGGCGAAAGCGAAGTCGTTAAGCGTAGTGGCGGAGTTTGTTGAGACGCCACAGCAGCAGGCGCTATTACATAAACTTGGGGTACAGTATCTGCAAGGGTATTTAGTTGGCCGTCCGCAGCCATTAGTGGACTAGCGGGTATAAAAAAGCCGGGGAATATTCTCTAATGCCGATCAGTTAACCTATCTAGTGACTGTGTAAAAATCCGGAAACTCTGACTTGTTTCCGGATTTTTTATGTGCATTGGACAGGCGTTCGAGCTCGTTTCTCGTTACGATTCTTTGCATAACCCGCTGATTTTTCTTGGTGATTGTCCAGGCCTGAAGCATTAGCTTAGGCCTTATCTGGCTGTTACCGGTTATTTGTACAGGTATCTGTCAAACGACATCTGGTTTAGATGCAGATGCGTTTTCCGGCAATTCACGATCTTCAGCAGGCCAGTTGCTGTCTGTAATCAGCGTTTTGCTGGCATACAGCTTGCAGTGAACAGCTCAGGGGATGTCCTGAGCGCTTTAAGTCGCCTTGTAGATATTTTTTAATAGGAACATCATTAATATGGATAAATATTTCGTTAAAATTTATTATGCTGTTATAATAAAAAAACACAGAAAACTAAAATGCATAATAATTAGCGTGTATTTGTGTTTTTTTGATTTTATTTTTTTATTGGCGGTTTGTTGAGTTGTTTTGTAGTTGCCTGATAAAGATATGGTTTTTTTATTTTTATTTTATAAGTCATATAAAATGCGCACCTTTAAATTAAAATGATCTATATTTATTTTTTATGGCTTGCATAGTATGAACTGCGTATTATGCTATTGTCTATAACATAACTATGTATTATTCTTATGCCTCCAAGGAAGTGCCGTGTATTTTGAGGAAGATTGATATGTCTTTGGTTAGTTTTATTCATAGAAATATTACGCATTTAAGCCCAGAGGTTGTAAGTGCTGTTCAGTCAAGAGCTGCAACGACGGGGTGTGCGCAGATAAGGATTGGTGGGATGAATTATAGTGTTCATCCTGTTAGACAACTGGGGGGATTCTGTGTTCAGCCTACCGGTGGCGGCGGGTTATTGAATCGTTTGTTTGGAACCCAGCGAACAGTTGCTGTTTTAGAAAGGCAGTTGAATCAAAACATCAACCCAGTAAAAGCACATAATGAATATGTGGAGCGAACATTTGGCAGTCGTTTATAATTAATGCTCCTGAAAAGTGTAAGTAATATAATTTGTGTATAAGGACTTTTCTGCGTTACGTCCAGATACACAATTAATGAAGACAACGACAGGCCAGCGTATACTGGCCTGAGTAATAACGCTTGATAAATTTTGTATTTCGCTCAGAAGAAACCTGCCGGGCAAAATGATGAGCGCCACTGGTTTCTTGCATAAACTGCGCTATAGCAGACAATATGCCGTCATCAATTTTATAAAAAGTAATATTGGTTTTATCTATATACCCCACGCAGCCTCTCCGCATTGTTCAGTCATATGTTTAGCAATACAGCTATGATTTGTATGAGAGTAAATCAGTCTTTAAGAAGACAATTTTGTTAAAATTAACGATGCTGGCTGACGTTATGCACATCAATTGTTATCAAAAAAACGTCGGAGTTATATGGCAGAGGAAGATATTGCCGCTGTGCTCAATTGCCTGAGAATTGCTCTCTGAACTCGGTAATGCCAGTCAGTTGCTTAACTGACTGGCATCAGGGGAATCTCCCCGGCTTTTTTAATACATTGCGCTTACAGTACCAGTGCTGCGATTGATGCAGAAAGCACACTCACCAGAGTAGAACCGTAAACCAGTTTCAGACCGAAGCGAGAAACGACGTTACCTTGCTCTTCGTTCAGGCCTTTAATCGCACCAGCGATGATACCAATGGAAGAGAAGTTGGCGAACGATACCAGGAATACAGAGATGATGCCTTCAGCGCGCGGAGAGAGCGTAGAAGCAATTTTTTGCAGATCCATCATCGCTACGAATTCGTTGGAAACCAGTTTGGTCGCCATGATACTGCCCACCTGAAGCGCTTCGCTGGCCGGTACGCCCATTACCCATGCAATCGGATAGAAGATGTAGCCCAGAATGCCCTGGAAGGAAATACCCAGAACGGTAGCAAACAGAGCGTTCAGTGCTGCGATCAGGGCGATAAAGCCGATCAGCATTGCGGCAACAATAATTGCCACTTTGAAGCCCGCCAGAATGTATTCACCCAACATTTCGAAGAAGCTCTGTCCTTCGTGCAGGTTAGACATCTGAATGTTTTCTTCGCTGGCATCAACGCGGTATGGGTTGATAATAGAGAGGACGATAAAGGTGCTGAACATGTTCAGAACCAGTGCAGCAACAACGTACTTCGGCTCCAGCATGGTCATGTACGCGCCGACGATAGACATCGACACGGTAGACATCGCCGTGGCCGCCATGGTGTACATGCGGTTGCGGGACATTTTGCCGAGGATATCTTTATAGGCGATAAAGTTCTCGGACTGACCCAGAATCAAGGAGCTGACTGCGTTAAAGGATTCCAGTTTGCCCATGCCATTGACTTTGGAGAGCAGGAAACCGATCGCGCGAATAATCACCGGCAACACGCGAATGTGCTGGAGAATACCGATCAGTGCAGAGATAAAGACGATGGGGCACAGCACTTTCAGGAAGAAGAACGCCAGGCCTTGATCGTTCATGCTACCAAAGACGAAGTTAGTCCCTTCGTTGGCAAACCCGAGCAGTTTTTCGAACATTTCGGAGAAGCCTTTCACGAAGCCCAGACCAACGTCAGAGTTCAGGAAGAACCACGCCAGTAATACTTCGATAACAAGCAGTTGAATAATATAACGGATACGAATTTTTTTGCGGTCGCTGCTTGCCAGCAATGCGAGAATCGCAACAACGGCTAGTGCCAGTACAAAATGAAGGACGCGGTCCATATTTGCTCCAAATATGAGGCAGGTTAAGTTTCCGTGCACATTCTATGCAACATGATTCAGGAAAACGAGATCTGACACACACTATAATGATGTCCTGTGACAAGCTTCAAAAATAGTGAGCTGTCATACATTTCTGCTATGTTGTGTATGGAAGCGGGAAGTTATGTAAATGTGCTAACATTAAACAAAAACACAACATTCAAGTTATCAGCCTTTTCGTAGTCATAATCCTGGTCTATCAGAGAAATCATCACAACCCATTTAAATGAATTTGATAATCATTCTCATTTGCCATAGCATGAAACATAGCAAAGGCTATGTTTTAGAGGAACAAGATGACGAACTATCGCGTTGAGAGTAGCAGCGGACGGGCGGCGCGCAAGATGAGGCTCGCATTAATGGGACCTGCGTTCATTGCGGCGATTGGCTATATCGATCCCGGTAATTTTGCGACGAATATTCAGGCGGGCGCCAGCTTCGGCTATCAGTTACTGTGGGTTGTCGTATGGGCAAACCTGATGGCGATGCTGATTCAAATTCTTTCAGCCAAACTTGGGATTGCCACCGGTAAAAATCTGGCGGAGCAAATTCGCGATCACTATCCGCGTCCCGTAGTGTGGTTCTATTGGGTTCAGGCAGAAATTATTGCGATGGCTACCGACCTGGCTGAATTCATCGGTGCGGCGATCGGTTTTAAACTCATTCTGGGAGTTTCGCTGTTGCAGGGCGCAGTGTTGACGGGGATCGCCACTTTCCTGATTTTAATGCTGCAACGTCGTGGGCAAAAACCGTTGGAGAAAGTGATTGGCGGGTTACTACTGTTTGTTGCAGCGGCTTACATTGTTGAGTTGATTTTCTCTCAGCCGAACCTGGCGCAGTTAGGTAAAGGTATGGCGATCCTGAGTTTACCGACCTCGGAAGCGGTCTTCCTCGCCGCAGGTGTGTTGGGGGCGACCATTATGCCGCATGTGATTTATCTGCACTCTTCTTTAACCCAGCATCTGCATGGTGGTTCGCGCCAGCAACGTTATTCTGCTACCAAATGGGACGTGGCGATTGCCATGACGATAGCCGGTTTCGTCAACCTGGCGATGATGGCAACGGCTGCCGCTGCATTCCACTTTTCTGGTCATACTGGCGTTGCCGATCTTGATGAGGCTTATCTGACATTGCAACCTCTGTTAAGTCATGCGGCAGCAACGGTCTTTGGGTTAAGCCTGGTGGCTGCCGGACTTTCCTCAACGGTTGTGGGGACGTTAGCAGGGCAAGTCGTCATGCAGGGCTTTATACGCTTCCATATTCCACTGTGGGTACGTCGTACTGTCACCATGCTGCCATCATTTATTGTCATTCTGATGGGACTTGATCCAACACAGATTCTGGTGATGAGTCAGGTACTGTTAAGTTTTGGTATTGCTCTGGCGCTGGTGCCGCTGCTGATTTTCACCAGTGATAGTAAATTAATGGGCGACCTGGTAAACAGTAAGCGCGTAAAACAGATTGGCTGGGTTATTGTAGTGCTGGTTGTAGCGCTGAATATCTGGTTGTTAGTGGGGACGGCTCTGGGGTTGTAGTTGAACTAGCGTCGCATCTGGCACTGCCGGCGGATGCGGCGTAAACGCTTTATCCGCCCTACGCGTTTAATGGAACGGGTTTAATGCCGATGACCATGTCCGCGGCCTTTTCCGCGATGATCATCACGGTCGTTCCAGCCTTCACGGTAGCCACGCTCATACGCTTTACGCTTGTCCCAGCCACGGTGATAGCCATTATCATGACGCCACCAGCGGTTTTTACGCCATTCATAATTGCGGTGCCAATAATCACGATCGCGCCAGTGGCCGCCATCCCAGTAATTACCATAATTATCGCGATCGCCAATTTGTAATTTAATTGATGGTAGTAAAGTAATTTCACCTGCATTTGCAGCAAGCGGGATAAATGCCATCAGGGCGGCCGCCAGAATCAGTGACCTGAACATGTTATTCTCCTTCACGATCGAGCCGTAAGCGGCCTGTTAACGCAATATTACGGGGAGGTAAAGCCCTGTATCATCGGCATAACTCCGAAATCATGAGTGAGAGCATTTTTTGCTAAAGATTGTTGGCGCTGTGTTTATTGTTTCGTACGGCTTGCGATCATCATTGGTTTTCCTGCCAACAGCAGCCACGCGGGCAGCATCACAATACACAGTAACGGCAGCAGCGTAGTGTCAGGTACGACAACCGCTGCCATAAATAAACTTAACCAGCCATCGCGGGTGACGACCAAAACAATACCGAGAATAGCGCAGGATACTGTAATCGCCGCCGGGACAGTCGGAACGTGAGCATGCAGCATCAACCCTAACGCCACGCCAACGAACACCGCCGGAAAAATTCGCCCACCGCGAAAACCACTGGCGGCGGCAACGACCAGAGCGGCAAGCTTAATCACCGCCAGTAAAAAGAAATCACTGGTGCTAAAAGCTTGATTCATTGTCATCTGCTGCATCTCATCCAGGCCTTTGAACAGCGAAACAGGCCCACCAATAACGCCCAGGATACCCAGCAAAAAACCGCCAAGCCCCAGCATGAGCACAGGATTTTTCAGGCGATGCATCATCGTGTGTAATCTTGGCAGGCACCAGACAGCAATCATCCCCGCCGCAATGGCGATGGCCGCGACAATTGCGCCGCTGAGAATGTCTGTTATCTGCATCTGCCCATAATGAGCGATGGGTAATGAAAAATGGGGATGGAAAAACAGCCCGGTTGTCAGGGCGCCAGCCGCTGCCGCCATTAACGGCGCAAAGAGACGATCCCACAGCGGAACCTCATTGTTACCGTTTAATGTTTGCGAAAATATCAACGCTGCCGCAACAGGGGTGCCAAACAGCGCGCCGATAGTGCCTGCAGAAGCTAGAATGGTCCACTCCATAGTGTTCACTCGGGGCATCAGCCGAACGCCAATGGCAACAGCGAGGGCAATATTGACCGTCATAATCGGATGTTCCGGTCCCAGACTGACGCCGCCGGCAAGCCCGAGAATTAATGCTACGATCAATCCAGGCAGCGCGGAAGGAGGGACCAGCGTCCCAATAAGTGGTTCACAGGCAGGATCTGGCCCGGCATGCCCCTGGCTAAAACGGATAACCAACCCCACCGCGCCACCTGTCAGCGTTAATATTCCGATGATCAACAGCGGTGAATCCAGGGGTATTCCCAGACTATCCGGTAATCGTTGCCAGAGCAGATTCTGCAAAACTGAGGCGATTTTCATCACCGCAATCAGAATAAGACTGGACGCAATCCCAACCGCCACGGCGGGAAGCGATAATAACAACATGGTTCTGGCTCGCGGATGGAGCATGTTTTATTCCTTATGCGGGGTCAGATATTTAGTTTGCCCAGCTTGTGCAAAGGCATCGCTGCAATTGGTGCTGAAACGATAAAGTAAATGTGTGACCCAGATCGATATTTACAGGGAGCCAGCCTTTCCGGCGTTGTTGTTATGCCCCCGGATATTTACAGTGTGAGAAATGATTATTTTGACTTTAGCGGAGCAGTAGAAGAATGACAAAGTATGCATTAGTCGGTGATGTGGGCGGCACCAACGCACGTCTTGCTCTGTGTGATATTGCCAGTGGTGAAATCTCGCAGGCTAAAACCTATTCAGGACTCGACTATCCCAGTCTGGAAGCGGTTATTCGCGTTTATCTTGCAGAACATAAGGCTGAGGTGAAAGACGGTTGTATCGCCATTGCTTGCCCAATTACCGGGGATTGGGTTGCGATGACCAACCATACCTGGGCGTTTTCGATTGCTGAAATGAAAAAGAGCCTTGGTTTTAGCCATCTGGAAATCATCAACGATTTTACAGCCGTTTCGATGGCGATCCCGATGCTGAAAAAAGAGCATCTGATCCAGTTTGGTGGTCAGGAACCGGTCGAAGGCAAACCTATCGCAGTCTACGGTGCCGGAACAGGGTTAGGAGTAGCGCATCTGGTACATGTCGATAAACGCTGGATTAGTTTACCGGGCGAAGGCGGTCACGTTGATTTTGCGCCAAACAGTGAAGAAGAGACCATTATTCTCAACGTTCTTCGTGAGGAAATTGGTCATGTCTCCGCTGAACGCGTGCTGTCCGGGCCTGGGCTGGTGAACCTGTATCGCGCTATTGTGAAAGCCGACAACCGCCTGCCGGAAAATCTCAAGCCCAAAGATATTACCGAGCGTGCGTTGGCAGATAGTTGCACTGATTGCCGTCGGGCATTATCGCTGTTTTGTGTGATTATGGGGCGTTTTGGCGGCAACCTGGCGTTAAATCTCGGCACATTTGGCGGCGTTTATATTGCGGGGGGGATCGTGCCGCGTTTTCTTGAGTTTTTCAAAGCTTCCGGTTTCCGTGCCGCTTTTGAAGATAAAGGCCGCTTTAAAGAATATATCCATGATATTCCGGTATATCTCATTGTTCATGACAATCCTGGTCTTCTTGGTTCGGGAGCGCATTTACGCCAGACACTGGGCCACATTCTTTAATCCTTCCTGATATGTCGGGAGATAATTCCTCCCGATATCCATTCAAATCAATCGATTAATTCAATTTTTCTTTGTGCCTCATCACAAGGCCGACCTGCGTCACACTTCCGAGTAACGGGATTAATTATCCAGTAAATGCATTATTTGTCTGGTAACGGCGATTTGTTTTGCACGTTCATAATTTCACTCGTCAACTATAACAAGTAAGGAAATAACGATGAGTAAGAAACTGATTGCCTTATGTGCCTGCCCAATGGGCCTGGCTCACACCTTTATGGCCGCTCAGGCGCTGGAAGAAGCGGCGGTGGAAGCGGGTTATGAAGTGAAAATTGAAACCCAGGGCGCGGACGGTATCCAGAACCGCCTGACGGCGCAGGATATCGCCGAAGCGACCATTATCATTCACTCCGTGGCCGTCACACCGGAAGATAACGAACGTTTCGAATCTCGGGATGTTTACGAAATCACTTTACAGGACGCAATTAAAAACGCTGCGGGCATCATCAAAGAAATCGAAGAGATGATTGCTGCTGAACAACAGTAATTTTCGACAGGGATAACGTTATGGCCATTAAAAAACTCAGTGCAACCGTTGTGCCTGGCACATCCGGTGCGGCAGCGGCAATTAAGAATCCGCAGGCCTCTAAAAGCAGCTTCTGGGGCGAACTTCCGCAGCATGTAATGTCCGGGATTTCGCGCATGGTACCGACCTTAATCATGGGCGGTGTGATCCTCGCATTCAGTCAGTTGATTGCTTATACCTGGCTGAAAATTCCCGCTGATATCGGCATTATGGATGCGCTTAATAGCGGAAAATTCACCGGTTTTAACCTCTCTTTACTGAAATTTGCCTGGCTGTCGCAATCTTTTGGCGGCGTGTTGTTTGGCTTTGCTATTCCGATGTTTGCTGCTTTTGTGGCTAACTCAATCGGCGGCAAGCTGGCGTTTCCGGCTGGATTTATTGGTGGGTTGATGTCCACTCAACCAACGCAACTGCTGAATTTTGATGCCAGCACCATGCAATGGGTCACCAGTGCTCCTATTCCATCAACCTTCATCGGTGCGCTGATTATCTCCATTGTTGCGGGTTACCTCGTGAAATGGATGAACCAGAAAATTCAGTTGCCGGATTTCCTGCTGGCGTTCAAAACCACATTTTTGCTGCCGATCCTTTCCGCTATTTTTGTCATGCTGGCAATGTATTACGTCATTACGCCGTTTGGCGGCTGGATCAATGGGGGTATCCGTACCATCCTGACTGCCGCTGGTGAGAAGGGCGCGCTGATGTACGCAATGGGGATCGCTGCGGCGACCGCAATTGACCTTGGAGGGCCGATTAACAAAGCGGCTGGATTCGTTGCCTTCAGCTTTACCACTGACCATGTTTTACCCGTTACAGCGCGCTCTATTGCCATTGTTATTCCGCCAATTGGTCTGGGACTGGCGACCATTATCGACCGCCGTTTAACGGGTAAACGCCTGTTCAATGCTCAGCTTTATCCGCAGGGGAAAACGGCAATGTTCCTCGCCTTTATGGGGATCAGTGAAGGTGCGATTCCGTTTGCGCTGGAAAGCCCCATCACTGCTATTCCGTCCTATATGGTTGGCGCGATTGTCGGCTCAACCGCCGCTGTCTGGCTGGGCGCAGTGCAATGGTTCCCGGAATCAGCTATCTGGGCATGGCCGCTGGTAAGCAATCTTGGCGTCTACATGGCAGGGATCGCGTTGGGGGCAATCATTACCGCATTGATGGTGGTGTTCCTGCGTCTGATGATGTTCCGCAAAGGCAAATTGTTACTCGATAGCCTGTAAGAAGGATAATCCTGATGACATTACTCGCCTCGCTGCGCGACTGGCTTACAGAGCAACAACTGGATGCGATGGTTCTCTCCTCACGGCAGAACAAGCAGCCGCATCTGGGGATCTCCACCGGATCAGGCTATGTGGTGATTAGCCATGAAAGTGCGCACATTCTGCTGGATTCGCGCTATTACGCGGAT
>NZ_BBMY01000144.1 GCF_000759775.1 Escherichia albertii NBRC 107761 = DSM 17582 | reverse complement strand
CACCCAGAATGGGGTCGTTCATACTCAATCTTATTCCGGCAAGGAACTTATGAGCGGCAAAGTTAAAAATGCACAAATTGCCTCGGTGAAAATGCAATACATTGATGAGCAAAAAAAGCTGGCGGTGATGAGCATCGAATATCACTAAGTTCCTGAACAACTCATGCTTACTGACAAGAAAAATGCGATTTCTCTAAAGCCCCTGCTGTACACTTAAGAAACAAGAGAGTGTAAGGAGGCGTTATGAAATCGCGTATCCATGTTGTGCAGGGCGATATTACCAAACTTACCGTTGATGTTATTGTTAATGCGGCGAACCCATCATTAATGGGGGGCGGCGGCGTTGATGGCGCTATTCATCGTGCTGCCGGTCCTGCGTTGTTGGATGCCTGTTTAAAAGTACGCCAACTACAGGGCGATTGCCCTACGGGGCATGCAGTCATTACTCTTACAGGCAGTCTTCCCGCTAAAGCTGTGGTGCATACCGTTGGACCTGTCTGGCGCGGCGGCGAACAAAATGAAGATCAACTATTGCAGGATGCTTATCTTAATAGTCTGCGGCTGGTAGCGGCGAATGGCTATGCGTCAGTGGCTTTTCCTGCCATTAGCACGGGGGTATACGGTTACCCACGCGCTGCGGCGGCTGAAATAGCCGTAAAAACTGTTGCGGAATTTATGACCCGTCACGCTTTACCTGAGCAGGTATACTTTGTCTGTTATGATGCTGAAAATGCCCACCTCTACGAAAGACTCCTTACCCAACAAGGCGATGAATGATTTACCCCGGCTAGCAAGTGCGGTGTTGCCACTGTGTTCGCAACATCCTGGACTGTGCGGCATTCTCCCCCTTGATAAAAGTCTGGATGCATTTGCTGCACGATATCGCCTCGCAGAGTTGGCGGAACATACGCTGGATGTTCAGTATTACATCTGGCAGGACGATATGTCGGGAAGGCTGCTATTTTCCGCTCTGTTGGCTGCGGCGAAGCGTGGCGTTCGCGTCCGTTTGTTGCTGGATGATAACAATACGCCGGGGCTTGATGGCATTTTACGTTTACTCGATAGCCACCCGCGCATTGAAGTCCGGCTTTTCAATCCTTTTTCGTTTCGTTTATTGCGTCCGCTTGGTTATCTCACTGACTTCTCTCGCCTCAATCGCCGTATGCACAATAAAAGCTTTACTGTTGATGGCGTGGTGACGCTGGTGGGCGGACGAAATATTGGTGATGCCTATTTTGGTGCAGGGGAAGAGCTCCTTTTTTCTGATTTAGATGTCATGGCTATAGGTCCGGTCGTAGAGGACGTTGCGGATGATTTTGTCCGTTACTGGTATTGCAAGTCAGTTTCACCACTGCAGCAGGTTCTGGATGTTGCCGAAGGTGAAATGGCTGATCGTATAGAACTGCCTGCATCCTGGAACAATGATCCCATCACGCAGCGTTATTTATGCAAACTGAGATCCAGCCCGTTAATGAATCAACTGGTTGAAGGAACTTTGCCGCTAATTTGGGCAAAAACGCGTTTGTTAAGCGATGATCCAGCAAAAGGAGAAGGTAAGGCAAAGCGCCATTCACTACTGCCGCAGCGCCTGTTTGATATCATGGGCTCACCCAGTGAACGCATCGATATTATTTCGGCCTATTTTGTGCCGACGCGCGCAGGCGTGGCGCAGTTACTACGAATGGTCAGAAGAGGAGTGAAAATTGCCATTTTAACTAACTCGCTGGCCGCCAATGACGTCGCGGTGGTACATGCCGGATACGCGCGCTGGCGTAAAAAACTGCTCCGCTATGGCGTTGAATTGTATGAACTTAAGCCAACGAGAGAACAAAGCGGCACATTGCACGATCGCGGCATAACCGGTAATTCCGGCGCCAGCCTGCATGCTAAGACGTTTAGTATCGATGGCAAGACGGTGTTTATTGGTTCATTCAATTTCGACCCGCGTTCAACTTTGCTCAATACTGAAATGGGTTTTGTGATAGAGAGCGGGACACTGGCGCAATTAATCGATAAACGCTTTATTCAGAGCCAGTATGATGTGGCATGGCAGCTTCGTCTGGACCGTTGGGGGCGGATCAACTGGGTCGATCGTCATAGGAAGGAAGAGATTATCCTCAAAAAAGAACCCGCCACCGGTTTCTGGAAGCGGGTTATGGTCCGACTGGCGTCAATATTGCCCGTTGAATGGTTGTTGTAAGCGTTGCTTATTGGGCTGGCGCTTTATCGTTTTCACGCTTCACGATCGGCTTGCCTGAGAACAAAAACTTCAACAATGGGATGCGTAAATGAATTTCGTACAGAATTATCGCAAGCCCCACCACGAATACCAGACCACAGAGAAAACCCAGCAGATTTGATGTGATATGCGGAGTAATGTATGCACCGAAAAACAGCGTTAATGGGTGGTGAACTAGGTAAATAAACAGCGATGCGTTTACAAAATAGGTTACTCGTGTCGACTGAAAATTAAGCAATCGGTGTCCAAAGGAGAAGACCACATTTACCATCCACAAGCCAAGTACCATCGTGATCACTGATTCGGTTTCATACATCCAGGCGTCGCCGCTGCCGTAGCGCTGGTTGAGTAAATAAGCGGCAAACGCCAATGCTGCAGCGAGTGTGCAGCCACGAGATGGCGTGGTAAACAAGGATTTAAGATTAGGGAAAATAAAAGCCAGAGCTCCCAAAATAAAGAATGGCAAATAAAATAACGTTTGCATGACAATAAAATTGAACATGCCGTCACTTAAAATAGGTGGATAAACAATAAAAATCGTTCTTCTTATCGCTGCATAACTGATTCCGAGAAATAAAAAAAGCAACGAAAGATTAATCATCGAGAATTTTTTATTCGCTTTATCAGATTTTTCTAAATTATTTCTGATGCGTTTAAATATCCATACGCAAATTGTCGTCATGACGACCAGAACTAACAAAAACCATAGGTGAGAAATTAATTCCCAGGCCAGCGTATTATATTTGTCATACAAGGATAGTTCGGGCCAGGTTTCCGCTTTGCCTTTGACATATTGCAACATAATGAATTGTGGCAAAGTGAGCAGGGGAATGGCCGTTAACATCGGGATTCCTACACGTTCGACACGTACTTTCCACCATTTTTTCAATGGGTAGCGTAAAAATAGCATGTAGGAAAAATATCCAGAAATAACGAAAAATACCTGCATGCGGAACGCGTGGATGAAGTCATTAAAAAGAGTCAGCCACCATGACGGTTCTGCGCTATTCACATGCCAGGTATGGCTTGAATAGATTAAAGAAATATGAAAAGGGATCCCTAACAACATCAGCCAGGCGCGGATGGAGTCGAGGAAATATTCACGCTGCGCGGGTACTGGGTTCATATATGGTTAACTAATCTCGGATTTTTCGTCTTATCCCTGTCGGGTAATGCCTTTAGGATTTTTACCACAAGAGAGCCAGCCTGACCGCACGCGGCGCGAGCTTCATGGCTGTTCTGCATGGCATAACCACTACCACTAACCAGAATGGGAGCGTTTGTAAGACGGTAGATAAATAAATTTGCTGGCAAACCCTACACGAACTCGTCGCTTCTGTCTTTAGGAGAAGCACGGAAAGTGAAAATGGTTGTGACCAGGTGTTTAATCCATGAGCCAGTGCGCTGAACAATACCGGGATTCTGTTGTCGGAATGGCTGGTTATCCATTAAAATAGATCGGATCGATATAAGCACACAAAGGGGGGAAGTGCTTACTAATTATGAAACATAAACTACAAATGATGAAAATGCGTTGGTTGAGTGCTGCAGTAATGTTAACCCTGTATACATCTTCAAGCTGGGCATTCAGCATTGACGATGTCGCTAAGCAAGCTCAATCCTTAGCCGGGAAAGGCTATGAGGCGCCGAAAAGCAACTTGCCCTCCGTCTTCCGTGATATGAAATACGCGGACTATCAGCAGATCCAGTTTAACCATGATAAAGCTTATTGGAATAATCTGAAGACCCCATTCAAGCTCGAGTTCTACCATCAGGGTATGTACTTCGATACACCGGTCAAAATAAATGAAGTCACTGCAACCGCAGTAAAACGAATCAAATACAGCCCGGATTATTTCACTTTCGGCGATGTTCAGCATGACAAAGACACGGTAAAAGACCTTGGTTTCGCCGGTTTTAAAGTGCTTTACCCGATCAACAGCAAAGATAAAAACGATGAAATCGTCAGCATGCTCGGGGCTAGCTATTTCCGCGTCATTGGCGCAGGGCAGGTTTACGGCCTTTCCGCTCGAGGTCTGGCAATTGATACCGCGTTGCCATCTGGTGAAGAATTTCCACGTTTTAAAGAGTTCTGGATTGAGCGTCCAAAACCAACTGACAAACGTTTAACAATCTATGCATTGCTGGACTCTCCACGTGCGGCAGGGGCTTATAAGTTTGTTGTCATGCCGGGGCGTGACACGGTTGTCGATGTGCAGTCGAAAATTTACCTGCGCGATAAAGTCGGCAAATTGGGCGTTGCGCCGTTAACCAGTATGTTCCTGTTCGGGCCAAATCAACCGTCTCCGACAACCAACTACCGCCCGGAATTGCACGATTCTAACGGCTTATCTATCCACGCCGGCAACGGTGAGTGGATCTGGCGTCCGCTGAATAACCCGAAACATCTGGCGGTCAGCAGCTTCGCCATGGAGAATCCGCAAGGTTTTGGTTTGTTGCAGCGTGGACGCGATTTCTCGCGCTTTGAAGATCTCGACGATCGTTACGATTTGCGCCCTAGCGCCTGGGTAACCCCGAAAGGGGAGTGGGGCAAAGGTAGCGTTGAGCTGGTAGAAATTCCGACCAACGATGAAACCAACGATAACATCGTTGCTTACTGGACACCGGACCAACTGCCGGAACCAGGCAAGGAGATGAATTTTAAATACACCATCACCTTCAGTCGTGACGAAGACAAACTACATGCGCCTGATAATGCCTGGGTGCAGCAGACTCGTCGTTCAACGGGCGATGTTAAACAGTCAAACCTGATTCGCCAGCCTGACGGCACTATCGCCTTTGTGGTCGATTTTACTGGCGCTGAAATGAAAAAGCTGCCAGAGGATACTCCAGTCACGGCACAGACCAGCATTGGTGATAATGGTGAGATTGTAGAAAGTACGGTGCGTTATAACCCAGTGACTAAAGGCTGGCGTCTGGTAATGCGTGTGAAAGTGAAAGATGCCAAGAAAACCACCGAAATGCGTGCTGCCCTGGTTAATGCCGATCAGACGTTGAGTGAAACCTGGAGCTACCAGTTACCTGCCAATGAATAAGACAACTGAGTACATTGACGCAATGCCTGTCTCCGCAAGCGAGAAAGCGGCATTGCCGAAGACTGATATCCGCGCCGTTCATCAGGCGCTGGATGCCGAACATCGTATCTATGCGCGGGAGGATGACTCCCCGCAAGGATCGGTAAAGGCACGTCTTGAACAAGCCTGGCCGGATTCTCTCGCTGACGGGCAATTAGTCAAAGACGATGAGGGGCGTGACCAACTTAAGGCAATGCCGAAAGCAAAACGCTCTTCTATGTTTCCCGATCCATGGCGTACTAACCCGGTAGGACGCTTCTGGGATCGTTTGCGTGGACGCGACGTTACGCCACGTTATCTGGCGCGATTGACCAAAGAAGAGCAGGAGAGTGAGCAAAAGTGGCGTACCGTCGGGACAATCCGCCGTTACATCCTGCTGGTCCTGACGCTGGCACAAACCGTTGTCGCGACCTGGTATATGAAGACTATCCTCCCGTATCAGGGCTGGGCGTTGATTAACCCGGTTGATATGGTCGGTCAGGATCTGTGGGTTTCCTTTATGCAGCTTCTGCCTTATATGCTGCAAACCGGTATCCTGATCCTCTTCGCGGTACTGTTTTGCTGGGTGTCCGCCGGTTTCTGGACGGCGTTGATGGGCTTCCTGCAACTGCTTATTGGTCGCGATAAATACAGTATTTCCGCTTCAACCGTGGGTGATGAACCGCTAAACCCGGAGCACCGTACGGCATTGATCATGCCTATCTGCAACGAAGACGTGAGCCGCGTTTTTGCAGGTCTGCGTGCGACGTGGGAGTCAGTGAAAGCGACAGGTAATGCCAAACATTTTGATGTTTATATTCTGAGCGATAGTTACAACCCGGACATCTGTGTGGCGGAACAAAAAGCCTGGATGGAACTGATCGCCGAAGTGCAGGGCGAAGGGCAGATTTTCTATCGCCGTCGTCGCCGCCGCGTGAAGCGTAAAAGCGGCAACATTGATGATTTCTGCCGCCGCTGGGGCAGCCAGTACAGCTACATGGTGGTGCTGGATGCTGACTCGGTGATGACCGGCGATTGTCTGTGCGGCCTGGTGCGTCTGATGGAAGCCAACCCGAATGCCGGGATTATCCAGTCATCGCCGAAAGCGTCCGGTATGGATACGCTGTATGCGCGCTGCCAGCAGTTTGCGACCCGTGTATATGGGCCACTGTTCACTGCCGGTTTGCATTTCTGGCAACTGGGTGAGTCGCACTACTGGGGACATAACGCGATTATCCGCGTGAAACCGTTTATTGAACACTGTGCGCTGGCGCCGCTGCCAGGCGAGGGATCTTTTGCTGGTTCCATTCTGTCACACGACTTCGTGGAAGCCGCGCTGATGCGCCGTGCAGGTTGGGGTGTATGGATTGCTTACGATCTCCCTGGTTCTTATGAAGAACTGCCGCCTAACCTGCTTGATGAGCTAAAACGCGATCGTCGCTGGTGCCACGGTAACCTGATGAACTTCCGTCTGTTCCTGGTTAAAGGGATGCATCCGGTTCACCGCGCGGTGTTCCTGACAGGCGTAATGTCTTATCTTTCCGCGCCGCTGTGGTTTATGTTCCTGGCGCTCTCTACCGCATTGCAGGTGGTGCACGCGCTGACTGAGCCACAATACTTCCTGCAACCCCGGCAGTTATTTCCGGTCTGGCCGCAGTGGCGTCCCGAACTGGCGATTGCCCTGTTTGCCTCAACGATGGTACTGCTGTTCCTGCCGAAGTTGTTGAGTATTCTGCTTATCTGGTGCAAAGGAACGAAAGAATATGGCGGCTTCTGGCGCGTTACGTTATCGCTGCTGCTGGAAGTGTTGTTCTCAGTGCTGTTGGCGCCAGTTCGTATGCTGTTCCATACCGTATTCGTGGTCAGCGCTTTCCTCGGTTGGGAAGTTGTATGGAATTCACCGCAACGCGATGATGACTCCACCTCCTGGGGGGAAGCATTCAAACGTCATGGCTCACAGTTGCTGTTGGGATTAGTGTGGGCAGTCGGCATGGCATGGCTGGATCTGCGATTCCTGTTCTGGCTGGCGCCAATTGTCTTCTCGTTGATCCTGTCACCGTTTGTTTCGGTGATCTCCAGCCGGACAACCGTGGGGCTGCGTACCAAACGCTGGAAGTTGTTCCTGATCCCGGAAGAGTATTCGCCGCCGCAGGTGCTGGTCGACACGGACCGTTTCCTGGAAATGAACCGACAACGCGCACTGGATGATGGGTTTATGCATGCCGTGTTTAATCCGTCATTTAACGCTCTGGCAACGGCAATGGCCACTGCGCGTCACCGGGTCAGTAAAGTACTGGAAATTGCTCGCGATCGTCATGTCGAACAGGCGCTGAACGAGACACCAGAGAAGCTGAATCGCGATCGTCGTTTGGTGCTGTTGAGCGATCCAGTGACCATGGCGCGCCTGCATTTCCGGGTGTGGAACTCCCCGGAGAAGTATTCGTCATGGGTGAGTTATTATGAAGGGATAACGTTGAATCCGCTGGCATTGCGTAAACCTGATGCAACTTCGCAGTGAAGGTCTGGATGCCTGATGTGCTACGCTTCAGACCGCGATGTTTGTGACGCTGATAAGACGGTCGTGCATCCAGCGAAACAACGAGCACTTTTCCAGCAATAAAAATACCGGCGTAATGCCGGTATTTTTTTACGAAAGGGGTATCAAATGCGTTTCATTGTAGTCGGCATCATGGTCGCCCTGCTTAGCGGATGCGGCAGTATCATTAGCCGCACCATGCCAGGGCAGGGGCATGGCAACCAATATTATCCTGGGGTGCAATGGGACGTTCGTGATTCTGCATGGCGCTATGTCACGATCCTCGATCTGCCGTTTTCTCTGGTTATTGATACTTTACTGCTACCGATTGATATTCATCACGGCCCGTACGAATAATTAACGCTCATCCCACTCATCGGCAGCGGTGCGTCCTTCTTCGGTATCCAGAGGCGGCTCAAGCTGGAATTCACCTTCATCCCATTCATGCAGTGTATTCTCTTCCTGCCACTCCTGGCGAAGCTCTATCTCATCATAATCGCCGTCAAAGACGCTTTGTGCGGCCTCACCGCTGAGCACAGGCAGGCATTCACCTTCCTCGCCTTCTTCAGCAAAAAACTCAACTTGCCACATGATGTCGCCGTCTTGCAGAACATATTTCTGCATATTGAACTGCTGTACATTCGCATCTTCAGCCTCGAGGCCTGGATTATCAGCAAGAAACTCCTCGCGAGCGGCATCAATGGCTTCTTCAAGCGTTGCGTACATAGTCATCACGATTCTCCCTTTGATTTGATGAGGATTCAGGGAAAAGAATAGCTGATTCTCCGCTTTTGCAAGTATGAAAGGCGAAAAATCAGTTCGATACTTGAGGTAATCGGCGACGGCGTAAACTGTTCCACGAATAGATTGCGTTGAACAGAACAACACTGGCGGTAACCAGAAATACGGCACGGAAACCATAATTTGCTGAGATAGCCGCGCCCATCAACGGTCCCGTGACGTTGCCAATGTCGCGAAATGACTGGTTGTAGCTGAAAATGCGTCCGGCGATTTGGTTGGACGAATTATAAACCAGCAGTGTTTGCACGGCGGGAAGCAGCGCACCGTCGGCAGCACCGAGTAGAAAACGTAAAATGCCCAATTGCAGTGGCGTTTGCACGTAGGACATAGGGATCAACAACAGCACGGAAAAGATCAACGCGGTAATCAGGATCTTTTCTGGTCCGATACGATCGCCAAGTTTGCCGAGTCGTGGTGCACTAAGTAGCGCAGCAACACCGGGAACAGAAGCGATCATACCGCTGATAAAAGCAATGTTACTGACGCTGCCCGCCAGTTCACGGACATAGAGTGTCAGGATTGGCGCGATAGAACCGGTCGCGACCTGGATTATTAACGTTGTGACAAACAGGCTAAGTACCAGTTTCGGATTTTTAAGCGAGGTCACCACTTCTCGCATGTGGAGCATCTCTTTTTTGCTAACTGGCTTGAATTTCTCTTTGATACAAAAGAGGGTGACGAAGAAGCAGAGTATCAATACGCTGGCAGTGATAAAGAAAACGGGACGTAAGCCATAGTTATCTGCAAGCAGTCCGCCAGCCATTGGACCGAGCAGCGCGCCGCTGACGCCACCGGTGGAAAGCGTACCCAGCGCCCAGCCGCTTTTATTGCGTGGAACCTGAGTGGCGATTAAGGCGTTAGCGTTGGGAACAAATCCGCCAAGCAAACCAAGCAGCGCACGCAGGATCAAAAACTGCCAGATATTTTGCGCCAGCCCCATCAGCACCATCACGATGCCCATTCCGAGAGCTGAGCGCAATAGCATGATTTTCCTGCCTTTACGGTCGGCAAGTCCCCCCCAGAACGGCGAGGCGATGGCGGAGAATAAAAAGGTAATACTGAAGACTATGCCGGACCACATATTCAGGGCCGAGTGGCCTGTAACGCCAAGTTGCTCAACGTAGAGAGGTAAGAATGGCATTACCAGACTGAAGGCGGCACCAGTGAGAAAACAGCCTAGCCAGGCAACGATCAGGTTTCGTTTCCAGTTTATGGGGGTGTCATTATCGGAAGGTGACATAGCAATCCGCTGTTGATGCGCCGGAGCGCGGTGACCAGGAGAATAAAAGATAAGCACGCTAATTATGCGCCTGACTTATAGGTGGCGCAATGGAGAGAGCTTTTATCGCTAAATCAGCCGTGGGTATTGTTGCCGGATGTGATGTTGGCACATCTTATCCGGCTTATCTGAGAAGGATTAATAACGTGAAGGGACGCCTTCCGGGCGTGTTTTAAAGCGGCGATGCAGCCACATATATTGCTCTGGCGCCATCATGATGCATTTTTCGATCACTTTATTCATCCATGCCGCGGTGGTTTCAGCGTTATCCAGCGGTGGTGAACACTCTGGCGGCAGTATGATCAACTGATAGCCTTTGCCGTCCGGCTTACGACGTGGAACGAACGGCACCAGACACGCGCCAGATGTTCGTGCCAACATCCAGGTGCCGGTTGTGGTTGCCGCCTGTTCAACGGCAAATAATGGTACAAAAACACTTGAACGCGGGCCGTAATCATGATCCGGTGCATACCAGACCATTTCGCCTTTCTTTAGTGCTTTGATTATTCCTTTTAAATCTTTACGATCCAGCATCGATTTATTTGAGCGCAGGCGACCCCAGGTCTGCAACCAATCAAGCAGTGGATTATCGTTAGGACGATAGACGCCAATACCCGGTGTTTTCATACCAAATTGTCGTGCGCCCAGTTCCAGCGTCAGGAAATGGATTCCGATTAACAGGATGCCGCGTTTTTGCGCCCGTATATCACGAATATTTTCTAAGCCGATTATTTCCGTCCAGCGGGCAATACGGCGGTTCGGCCAGAACCATGCCATGCCGGTTTCCATGAGTCCCATGCCAACGGATTCGAAATTCTTTACTATCATCTCATGGCGTTCTTGCTCGCTCATCTCCGGGAAGCACAACTCCAGATTGCGATATGCAATTTGGGCGCGTCGTTTCATAAAGCGTAACGCCAGACGCCCTAATACACAGCCGAGGCGATAGATAACCGGGTAAGGCAATTGCACGACCAACCAAAGTACGCCAATACCCAACCAGGTTAACCAATAACGCGGGTGAAGCAGTGCGGTGGAGAACTTGGGGAGATTCGTCATATCAATCCTGTCTTTCAACCTATACGGATAATTGTATGTATTGTCGCATTTTTTCTCCCTCAACCAAAATTTGAGACTGGAGATTGGGTG
>NZ_BBMY01000145.1 GCF_000759775.1 Escherichia albertii NBRC 107761 = DSM 17582 | reverse complement strand
CACCGCCGTAGCGTACTGAAGAAGCACCGCGAAACGGTAACGCTGATGGGATTCACACCGACTCACTTAAGTCTGGCAATCGGTATGTTAAACGGCGTCTTTAAGGAACGGTGAACATGAAAAGCAAAATCATCAGGGAGCTACAGGCTCCTTTTTTATTATTCGCATTCACTCTCAAGCGTATTAACCAACAATTCAGGGATTAATGGAAGATGGCAGACATCATTGATTCAGCATCAGAAATCGAAGAATTACAGCGCAATACAGCAATAAAAATGCGTCGTCTGAACCACCAGGCTATATCTGCCACTCATTGTTGTAAGTGTGGCGATCCCATAGATGAACGAAGACGCCTGGCCGTTCAGGGTTGTCGGACTTGTGCAAGTTGCCAGGAGGAGATCGAACTTAAGAACAAACAATGGGGATTGTGATGACCTCAAAGGAGCAAATTTCAACATCGTCCAACTGAGGTGTAAAAATGTTCAGAATCATTTTGCCTAACACCTGGTACGTCGACCACCACGGCACTCCCTGCAAAATCCTGCGTTCTACCCACAACAAAGTTCACTACATCCGAAAAGGCAGAACATGTATCGCCAGCATGTTCCGCTTTAATCATGACTTTGAACCTGTGAATAAAGCTGATGCAGATCGGATAGCAGTAGAGATCGAAACGGCAGAACACATTAAGAAGTTACGTGACATGCGTTCAAAAAGCAGAGGTAACCATGGAATCATACAGCCTCACACTCGATGAGGCCTGTCAGTTTCTTAAGATATCCAGACCAACCGCCACCAACTGGATACGAACAGGCCGCCTACAGGCAACACGCAAAGACCCCACTAAACCAAAATCTCCTTACCTCACAACGCGACAAGCCTGCATTGCGGCGCTTCAGTCTCCGCTGCATACTATCAAGGTGAGCGCGGGTGATGGCATAACAGAGGAAAGAAAATGTCACTCTTCCGCAGAAGTGAAATATGGTACGCCAGTTTCACATTGCCGAACGGTAAAAGATTTAAACAGTCTCTTGGAACAAAGGACAAAAGGCAGGCGACAGAGCTCCATGACAAGCTAAAGGCTGAAGCATGGCGGGTCAGCAAACTTGGTGAAATACCTGATATGACGTTTGAGGAAGCGTGTGTCAGGTGGCTCGAAGAGAAAGCACATAAGAAATCACTGGACGATGACAAAAGCCGGATCGGATTCTGGCTTCAACATTTCGCAGGGATGCAACTAAGAGACATCACTGAATCAAAAATTTATTCCGCGATGCAGAAAATGACGAACCGGCGTCATGAGGAAAACTGGAAACTCAGGGCAGAAGCATGCAGAAAAAAAGGGAAACCTGTTCCAGAATACACGCCAAAACCAGCGTCCGTTGCAACGAAGGCAACGCATCTTTCATTTATAAAGGCCCTGCTAAGAGCCGCAGAGCGTGAATGGAAAATGCTGGATAAAGCACCAATTATTAAAGTGCCTCAACCAAAGAATAAACGGATCCGCTGGCTGGAGCCTCATGAAGCACAAAGGCTGATTGATGAATGTCCGGAGCCATTAAAGTCTGTTGTTGAATTTGCACTGGCAACAGGCTTAAGACGCTCGAACATCATCAACCTTGAATGGCAACAAATAGACATGCAGCGCCGGGTGGCATGGATAAACCCGGAAGAGAGTAAATCAAACCGCGCAATTGGCGTTGCGCTGAATGATACTGCATGTCGCGTATTGAAAAAACAAATCGGGAATCATCACCGTTGGGTATTTGTGTACAAGGAAAGCTGTACCAAACCAGACGGAACGAAAGCGCCAACGGTCAGGAAGATGCGGTATGACGCAAACACAGCCTGGAAAGCGGCGCTGAGACGAGCAGGTATTGATGATTTCAGATTTCACGACTTGAGACACACTTGGGCAAGTTGGCTGGTTCAAGCCGGAGTCCCGTTGTCAGTGTTACAGGAAATGGGAGGCTGGGAGTCTATCGAAATGGTTCGTCGATATGCTCACCTCGCACCTGATCACCTTACCGAACACGCACGGCAAATAGACTCGATTCTGAACCCATTGGTCCCAAATTTGTCCCAGTCAAAAAATAAGGAAGGCACTAATGATGTGTAACTCATTGCTTTATATGGTGCCGATAATAGGAGTCGAACCTACGACCTTCGCATTACGAATGCGCTGCTCTACCAACTGAGCTATATCGGCCCTGAAAGAACATGTTCACGAACGTGAATCACGGGGTAGAAGAGTAAAACTAACCGGGCGATGCGTCAATGGCCTTGTGAATCAAACGGCTACTTTTGCATCACCCGATTTTATTTACGCGCGAACGGTGTAATCACCGATGCCGATCCATTTGTAGGTGGTCAGCGCTTCCAGCCCCATTGGGCCGCGCGCGTGGAGTTTTTGTGTGCTTACCGCCACTTCCGCCCCCAAACCAAACTGACCACCATCGGTGAAACGCGTTGAAGCGTTAACATACACCGCGGAGGAATCCACTTCGTTAACAAAACGCTGGGCGTTACGCATATCCCGCGTCAGGATAGCGTCAGAGTGTTGCGTACCGTGTTCACGAATATGGGCGATGGCGTCGTCCAGATCGCTGACGATTTTGACATTCAAGTCTAATGACAGAAACTCATCGTCATACTCTTCAGCTTTAACCGCCACCACCTTCGCAGGTCCTGCCTGCAATTGCGCCAGTGCGACAGCATCGGCATGTAGCGTCACACCACTTTCAGCCATTTGCTTGCTTAATGCAGGCAGGAAGCTATCCGCAATGTTTTTATTTACCAGCAACGTTTCTACCGTATTACACGTGCTTGGACGCTGAGTTTTCGCGTTGACGATCACTTTCAGTGCATTAGAAATCTCTGCACTCTCATCAACGTAAATATGGCAGACACCAATACCGCCAGTGATCACCGGAATCGTCGATTGTTCACGACACAGTTTATGCAGGCCAGCACCACCACGTGGGATCAGCATGTCGATGTATTTATCCATACGCAACATTTCACTGACCAGCGCGCGATCAGGATTATCAATCGCCTGTACGGCGCCAGCCGGTAAACCGCAGGTTTTCAGCGCATCCTGAATGACCTCTACCGTTGCAGCATTAGTACGGCAGGTCTCTTTGCCACCGCGCAGGATCACCGCATTACCGGTTTTCAGGCACAGCGAAGCGACGTCTACCGTCACATTCGGACGCGCTTCATAAATTACACCAATCACCCCCAGCGGCACACGACGACGCTCCAGACGCAGACCGCTGTCCAGCACACCGCCGTCAATCACCTGCCCAACCGGATCGGCGAGGTTACACACCTGGCGCACATCGTCAGCGATGCTTTTCAGACGGGCTGGCGTCAGTGCCAGGCGATCAAGCATCGCTTCGCTAAGGCCATTGGCACGAGCATCGGCAACATCCAGAGAATTCGCTTTAAGGATGCTTTCGCTCTGCGCTTCCAGTTCATCGGCAATCTTCTCCAGCACGCGATTTTTTTCGCGGCTGGAGAGTTGCGCTAATTTATACGAGGCTTGCTTCGCGGCAATGCCCATTTGTTCCAGCATCGGCCTGCTCCTTAACGGGTAATCATGTCATCACGGTGAACAGCAACCGGGCCATATTCATATCCCAGTATTGCATCAATTTCCTGCGAGTGGTGTCCGGCAATGCGACGCAATGCATCGCTGTTATAACGGCTAACGCCGTGGGCGATATCGCGCCCTTCAAGGTCACAGATACGAATCACTTCACCACGCGAGAAGTTACCGCTCACGCTTTTAATGCCTTTCGGTAACAGAGAGCTGCCGCGCTCAAGAATGGCAGCGGTCGCCCCTTCATCAATGGTGATTTCACCCGCAGGCGGCGCACCGAAAATCCAGCGTTTGCGGTTTTCTAAAGGTGTTGCCTGAGCGTGGAACAGCGTACCAACGGAAATGCCTTCCATCACGTCGCCGATCACTCCCGGTTTGCTGCCAGCAGCAATAATGGTGTCGATACCCGCACGGCAAGCCACGTCAGCGGCCTGCAACTTAGTGCTCATGCCGCCGGTTCCGAGGCCAGAAACGCTGTCGCCAGCAATTGCGCGCAGTGCGTCATCAATGCCATACACATCTTTAATCAGTTCTGCCTGCGGATTGCTGCGAGGGTCAGCGGTATACAAACCTTTTTGATCGGTCAGCAACAACAGTTTATCAGCTCCCGCCAGAATCGCCGCCAGCGCCGAGAGGTTGTCGTTATCACCGACTTTAATTTCCGCCGTCGCCACGGCGTCGTTTTCATTAATTACCGGAACAATATTGTTGTCGAGCAGCGCACGCAGGGTATCGCGGGCGTTAAGAAAACGTTCTCTGTCTTCCATATCCGCACGCGTCAGCAGCATCTGCCCGACGTGAATGCCGTAAATCGAAAACAGTTGTTCCCACAGTTGAATCAGTCGGCTCTGCCCTACCGCCGCCAGAAGTTGTTTCGAGGCGATAGTCGCTGGCAGTTCCGGGTAACCCAGGTGCTCACGTCCGGCGGCGATCGCACCCGACGTCACGATTACAATCCGATGCCCGGCGGCATGTAACTGCGCGCACTGGCGAACAAGTTCAACGATATGGGCACGGTTCAGGCGGCGCGATCCGCCTGTTAGCACACTGGTGCCGAGTTTTACCACCAGCGTCTGGCTGTCACTCATGATTCTCTGCCATTCAATTTTAGGAAAAATGATATCAAACGAACGTTTTAGCAGGACTGTCGCCGGTTGCCAACCATCTGCGAAAAAAGCAGGGCGTTTTATTGCGCGGGATCAGCAAGCGTAGCGGCAGTGGTTTACGTTTTTATTACAGATTTAATAAATTACCCTATTTTAAGAATATTATTACCCTGTAATATAAATTTAACAATTCCACGTTAAAAACTTTCCTGCTTTCAACGGGACGCTCCCGACGAATATTTGCGCGTTAATTAAAATCAGGAATGAAAATGAAAAAGAGTACACTGGCATTAATGGTAATGGGAATTGTGGCATCTGCATCTGTTCAAGCCGCAGAGGTTTATAACAAGGATGGTAATAAACTGGATATTTATGGCAAAGTTAAGGCCATGCATTATATCAGTGATAATGACAATAAAGATGGCGACCAGAGCTATATCCGTTTTGGTTTTAAAGGCGAAACTCAAATTAACGATCAACTAACCGGTTATGGTCGATGGGAAGCGGAGTTTGCCGGGAATAAAGCTGAAAGCGATACCACACAGCAAAAAACGCGCCTCGCGTTTGCCGGGTTGAAATATAAAGATTTGGGTTCTTTTGATTATGGTCGTAACCTGGGCGCGTTATATGACGTAGAAGCCTGGACCGATATGTTCCCGGAATTTGGTGGCGATTCCTCCGCACAAACCGACAACTTTATGACCAAGCGCGCCAGCGGACTGGCAACTTATCGTAATACTGACTTCTTCGGCATTGTAGATGGCCTGAACTTAACCCTGCAATATCAAGGAAAAAACGAAAACCGTGATGTAAAAAAACAAAACGGTGATGGATTCGGTACTTCACTGAGTTATGACTTTGGCGGCAGCGATTTTGCCATCAGCGGAGCCTATACTAATTCTGACCGCACCAATGAGCAAAACCTGCAAAGCCGTGGTACAGGCAAACGCGCAGAAGCATGGGCAACAGGCCTGAAATATGACGCCAACGATATTTACCTGGCAACTTTTTATTCTGAAACACGTAACATGACGCCAATTTCTGGCGGTTTTGCTAATAAAACACAAAACTTTGAAGCCGTCGCGCAATATCAATTTGATTTTGGTCTGCGTCCATCGTTAGGTTATGTATTATCAAAAGGAAAAGATATTGAAGGCATCGGTGATGAGGATCTGGTCAATTATATTGATGTCAGTGCAACATATTTTTTCAACAAAAATATGTCAGCGTTTGTTGATTATAAAATCAACCAACTGGATAGCAATAACAAGTTGAATATTAATAATGATGATATTGTCGCGGTTGGAATGACATATCAATTTTAACGAATATTGCCGGATGCAACGAGAACGCCTTATCCGGCCTACAAAAACTAATATTCCAGGCCGGGTTAGATGTACGAGCATCTAACCCGGTACATGTCAGTCACGCCGTTAACTTCACCGGCTCATCACGAAAATCATCTGCCGGCTCCAGTTTCAGACTTAACGTTCCCAACAGTTCACGCAGCTTTTCATGAAACTCACGCAGGGTGTACTCCAGTCGCTCAATCACTTCTGCATCGTTTACCTGAACATGCGTCCAGTCGCCAGCTTTATCGAATAAACCAAACTGGTAGCTGTAGGTAAAACGAGATTCCTGCGCTTCCAGTTCCATCCACCAGCCCCAGAACTCACGCACTTCTGGCGCAGGCTTCACGTTGACACATACAGCCAGACAATCGAAAAAGAATCGATTATCTTCACACTTACCTTCACGGATATACGGGCCAAGCGCGGTAAATTTTTTGATCAATCTGCTTTTCGGGTGCCCACTCGGTAACGTCATTGCGATCTCCTGTTGTGAAGCAACTGTTTTACCAAACTGGTAAAATTTAGCAAATTTTTAACACAATCGTTTTTCGATCCAGTTGGTGATTTCCTGAAGCGCTTTGTCAAAATTCCGATACACCGGATTGAACGGAATCTCTAACAATTTACCGTCAGCAGATGACGAAGCGATTAACCGCGAGTCCTCTTCCGGGCTAAAAGGATCGTTCTTCCAGTAACCTGATAACATTGGCGTTGGACAGCGACGCCCCAGCAACCCTTGCACTTTTAACGAATAGCGGTTCAGCTCTACGCGCAAAGTGTCGTCTGAAGCATCGTGCATCCCTAAACGACTCGCCAGAACGTCAAGGTACATTTCCGGCACCTGTTGCTGGCACTGAAAGTCACTTAACAAGGTATGAACTACCGGACCAAGGCAAGCCACCGCTTTCAAACGCGGTGATTCAAGGTAAGCCAGACGCACAGCAACGTTAGCGCCAAAACGGAAACCAAAGGCCACGACGCGCGTGTGATCTACCCACGGCACATTCGGCAACGCCTTTAAAACATGCTGATGCAGAAGACTGGAGTCCTGGGTGAGCTTCCATTTTGAAGAAAAACCGACCGAAGGCATATCAATAGTCAACATCGCAATGCCGCGCGGTGCAAAATAGCGCTCATAAAGGGAGTAATAATCTGTTTGCATTGCATCCAGCCCGCCACACATTAATACTGTCGGGAATGGCCCATCGCCTTTTGGCATATGCAAAAAACCAGTGATGGGCGCACCGCCTGGAACAGTGAACTCCATTTGCCGCATACTTCCTGGCAGACGTTGCGCTGCCTCTTCATAAGCGCGGTTTGACAACGCCTGGGCTTGCTCCGCCAGATCGTCCCCTTTCAGGTGCGGATAGGCGGCGATGTTATACAGTGTGGCTGCATGCAACCAGTGACGCCCGCTGACTTGTGGATCTTCTTCCGCACAAGCTTTCTGCTGCCATTCCATCGCCTGGGTAGCCCACTCATAAATCCAGTTGCCGCCGCGGTAGCCAATTACTGTATCGTATAAATCATCATCGGTGCGTTCGGCATCGCTCATCACAATACGCGCCTGGACGTCGAGGATTTCACGCGGGTCAACGCCGCGCCAGATCCACATCAAACGGTTAATCATGCGATACCAATGGGGAATGTTTTTACCATCAAGGGCCGACTGCACAGGCGATTGCGCGCCGTGATTAAAGCGGCGGACTAGCGTCGACGTTTCAGGATGTTTAAAGCGGGGTTTGAACAGGGTTTCGCTCAGGTTTGCCTGTGTCATGGATGCAGCCTCCAGGAATACTTACTGGAAACTATTGTAACCTGCCTGAAGTTAAAAAGAACAACGCCCGGCAAAGCCAGGCGTTGAAAAGATTAGCGGCCGGAAATAGGCGGAACAAATACGACGCCCATATCCCACGGCTGTTCAATCCAGGTATCTTGTGGGATATCAATGACATAATCATCAACCAGCGGACGACCAGCCGGTTTAGCGAAGATGGTGACAAAGTGCGCTTTAGGATACATTTCGCGAATCGCAACCGCCGTTCCGCCAGTATCCACCAGGTCGTCAATAACGATGAAGCCTTCGCCATCGCCTTCTGCGCGTTTCAGCACTTTAAGCTCGCGCTGGTTGTCGTGATCGTAGCTGGAAATACAAACGGTATCGACATGACGAATACCCAGTTCACGCGCCAGTAACGCACCCGGTACCAGCCCGCCACGGCTAACGGCAATAATGCCTTTCCACTGTTCTGAAGGCATCAGGCGGCTTGCCAGTTTACGTGCATGGATCTGCAACATGTCCCAGGTGACGATGTATTTTTCGCTCATGTGAAGTGTCCCAGCCTGTTTATCTACGGCTTAAAAAGTGTTCGAGGGGAAAATAGGTTGCACGAGATTATAGAGATCTGGCGCACTAAAAACCAGTATTTCACATGAGTCCGCGTCTTTTTACGCACCGCCGCTCCCTGACGCTGGATAAAGTGGTATTCTCAAACATATCTCGCAAGCCTGACTTGTGCTGACAACATTTTCTGCTAACCCTGTGACCTGCAATACTGTTTTGCGGGAGATCGACAAGGAGACTTAACGTGTCTGAACTGTCTCAATTATCTCCACAACCGCTGTGGGATATTTTTGCCAAAATTTGTTCTATTCCTCACCCGTCCTATCATGAAGAGCAGCTTGCTGAATACATTGTTGGTTGGGCAAAAGAGAAAGGCTTCCACGTCGAGCGTGATCAGGTAGGTAACATCCTGATTCGTAAACCTGCCACCGCAGGTATGGAAAACCGTAAACCGGTCGTCTTGCAGGCCCACCTCGATATGGTGCCGCAGAAAAATAACGACACCGTGCATGACTTCACTAAAGATCCTATCCAGCCTTATATTGATGGCGAATGGGTTAAAGCGCGCGGCACCACGCTGGGTGCGGATAACGGCATTGGTATGGCCTCTGCACTGGCGGTTCTGGCTGACGAAAACGTGGTTCACGGCCCGCTGGAAGTGCTGCTGACCATGACCGAAGAAGCCGGCATGGACGGCGCGTTCGGCTTACAGAGCAACTGGTTGCAGGCCGATATTCTGATTAACACCGACTCCGAAGAAGAAGGTGAAATCTACATGGGTTGTGCGGGGGGTATCGACTTCACCTCCAACCTGCATTTAGATCGTGAAGCGGTTCCGGCTGGCTTTGAATCCTTCACATTAACCTTAAAAGGTCTGAAAGGCGGTCACTCCGGTGGTGAAATCCACGTTGGTCTGGGTAACGCCAACAAATTGCTGGTACGCTTCCTGGCGGGTCATGCAGAAGAACTGGATCTGCGTCTTATCGATTTCAACGGCGGCACATTGCGTAACGCCATCCCGCGTGAAGCCTTTGCGACCATCGCTGTGGCCGCAGATAAAGTCGACGCGCTGAAATCGCTGGTAAATACCTATCAGGATATCCTGAAAAACGAGCTGGCAGAGAAAGAGAAAAATCTGGCATTACTGCTGGATTCTGTAGCGAACGACAAAGCTGCGCTGAGCGTCAACTCTCGCGATACCTTTATTCGCCTGTTGAACGCCACCCCGAATGGGGTGATCCGTAACTCCGATGTAGCCAAAGGCGTGGTTGAAACCTCTCTGAACGTCGGTGTGGTGACCATGACTGACGAAAACGTAGAAATCCACTGCCTGATCCGTTCTCTGATCGATAGCGGTAAAGACTACGTGGTGAGCATGCTGGATTCGCTGGGTAAACTGGCAGGCGCAAAAACCGAAGCGAAAGGCGCATATCCTGGCTGGCAGCCGGACGCGAACTCTCCGGTAATGCATCTGGTGCGTGAAACCTATCAGCGTCTGTTCAACAAGACGCCGAACATCCAGATTATCCACGCGGGTCTGGAATGTGGTCTGTTTAAAAAACCGTATCCAGAAATGGACATGGTTTCAATCGGGCCAACCATCACCGGCCCACACTCCCCGGATGAGCAAGTTCACATCGAAAGCGTTGGTCACTACTGGACGCTTCTGACTGAACTGCTGAAAGAAATTCCGGCGAAGTAATAACGATAACGTCCACGCCTGCAGGCGTGGACTGTTCAAGGATGAATAATGTTCAATTTATTTCGCATCTGGTTTCCGGTCCCGCCAAAATTCTCTTTTCAAACTCAGTTAATGCCATCAGAGGCACAGCAAAAATTAAATCAGGCAGCAAATCAATATTTATCTGTCTCATATTCAGAAAACACTATTAAAATCAGATATCAAACGGCCTCATCAGGTAAGCGTAATTTTTGCACATTCTACGGTAAATGGAGTAAGTGTGGCCCCCAAACCCTGCTGAATGGTAATTTTTCCACACACACTTTTTTGCCATTTATTGCGATAACATGCCTTTTAATTTCTACCGTAGCTGAAATCAGTGCAATATGCTCTATTATCGAAAAGGGAATTCAACCGCTATTTATCTGTTTTATTATTTTCCCTCCAGTTCTGCTCTTACTCATTACGGGAATGATTTTCGTAATAAACTCGGAACAAAGGGTGTTACAGAAGAAAATTGTAGCATTGATCAACAATACACTAAAGGATTAATGACAGGCTGTAATCACTGCTCACCGCGCCTATGTCAGAATGAAAATATTATCCAACAACAGAGGAGTATGATGCATATCGCCTAATGCAAGAAAAAGATCGCCACCAACTACCACGCTTTTATCTAATAAATAACGCAATGCCGAACGTTCATCTGCCGTAAGGACTAATTGTAATTGCCGATTCCAATTTCTCCCGCGAGTGTCGACATCGCGTACGCAGAAGAGTGGCTTATCCGGTGTAATTATCCAGTATGCGGATTTCCCCTCACCTTTCTGATGCAACAGTCCGGTCACAGAAAGAGTATCCCCTTCGCGAGCACAGCGTTGCTCACGCTGAAGCGCCACTTTAGCAAGGGTTGTGGAAAAAAGAGGATCATGGTGAAGAGAACCGTTCCAATAACCTTCGCCAGGTG
>NZ_BBMY01000146.1 GCF_000759775.1 Escherichia albertii NBRC 107761 = DSM 17582 | reverse complement strand
CAGACGTTTGGTCTGCAGTTCATCGATGATCGACCAGATCGGTAACCAGGCAATACCATATCCGTTGAGTGCCATATTTTTTAATAGTTCGCTCATCGAAGAGATAAATATCGTGCGTCCGGTAATACCGCCAACCTCTGCCAGATGGCGATTGACCAGCCTGCCCATATAAGAAGTGGCAGTATAGTTGAGTAAAGGAACCTGGGGCTGGGTGATATCAAATACTGGCTGCCCCTGTGCATCGGCGGCACATACCGGGTACAACTCAGATTCAAACAGTTTCAGGCAACAAAAAGGCGATTGCATAAGATCTTCATCGCGAAACGAAATAATAAAGTCACTCTTGCCTTCGCGTAACGTATTTACGGCCTGGACAACATCAATGGCTTCAACATGATAGATGAATTCTCCGCCATAGGCGGTCAGTGAATTCACCAGTTTGGGTAATACGCTCAGGGATAGTGAGTGCGCAGCGGCAATTTTAATGTTGGGTACGCCGAGTAAATTCTGGCCGTTTAACTCCCCCAAATTGCATTCAAGCTGTTGTAATAAGCTGCGAGTCTGGGAATGAAAGAGCCTGCCTTCTTCGGTTAATTGTAAAGGGGTGGTTGTGCGATCGAATAAAGCAACGCCGATCGCCGCTTCCAGCGCCTTAATTCGTCGGCTGAATGCGGGTTGTGAAAGATTACGCTCTTTTGCCGCCTGAGAAAAATGGCGACAGGCTTCCAGCGTCAGGAAATCGTATAACCATTTTGTCTCGATATTTTTCATTATCATGGCACCTGTATTTTCAATCTGGAGGCATAATAAAACATCCTGGCAATAAAAATAATGTTCTCAAGTCGCACAATTTAGCTTTTGTCATTCGTTTTGTGCATAACGCCTTCATTTCCGGTATTGACGTTGATATCACACTTCATCAAAAAAACGAGTTTTTTCCATTAGATAGCCAGAAAATGTCATAACCATGGCGAATGAACTGTGTGCTCTATAGCTACACTATGCGTGTCTTGCATCACCTTGTACAACCTTGCATTTCTCATTGTCTATTTTGGCTGTTAAAAAAGAGAGCAGTAGTTATTCATTACTCATTGCCATTAACGTTTTGAGAGGCAGATCTTGTGAAAGGATTAATTGGTGTACTCGGCGGAATGGGGCCGGCGGCTACCGTCGATCTGTTTAATAAATTTGTAACGTTTACCGCCGCACAACGTGATCAGGAACATATTCCATTAATTATTTCTTCTATTCCGAATATTCCTGACCGTACCGATGCATTAATGCATCATGGGCGCTCGCCGTTACCTGTTATGCGTGACTATATGCATAAACTGGAAGATGCCGGGGCGGAATGTATTGTTATTCCCTGTAATACCGCACATTACTGGTTCAAAGAATTAAAAGATGCTTGTCATATTGATATATTAAGTATCGTAGAGACAACGATCAATGAAGTTCGCGACTGTGGTAAAACCCGCATTGGCCTGTTAGCCACCAATGCTACGCTGTATATGGGATTATACCAAAAAGGAATTGAGTCACTGGGACTTACCTGTATCCGCCCCGATGCAGACAGTCAGAAAAAAGTAATGGAAAGTATTTATTCTTTGAAAGCAGGCGATATGACGCATGCACAACAGTTGATGAGCGAGCAGGCTGAAATATTATTTTCCCGCGGCGCTGAAGTTCTTGTTCTTGGTTGTACGGAAATTCCGGTTATTCTGGTGCAAGCTGTTAAAGAGCGGCCTTCTCATTATATTGACTCAACTGCTTCACTCGTTCGCGCCGGAATAAAATGGTATGAAAATCGTGTCGGAAAACAGCATCTTCTAACCCAATAATCATTTTAATCGCAGCCAGAAAGTCATTCACTTTTAGAAAAAATTATATTTATAACGGAGAACATCATGGTTTGGCTGGAAATTATCGTAGTACTTGGCGCAATATTTTTTGGTATTCGCCAGGGAGGGATCGGTATTGGTTTATGTGGCGGGCTTGGGCTCGCTATCCTGACTCTGGGATTTGGTCTGCCTATGGGGTCGCCGCCAGTAGACGTGATCCTGATTATTATGACCGTTGTTGTGGCGGCTTCAGCATTACAGGCCGCAGGCGGAATGGATTATCTGGTACGCGTCGCCGGTAATTTTATGCGTCGTAACCCGAAATATATCAACATCATCGCGCCGATTATTACCTGGTCAATGACTATTATGGCCGGTACCGGATTTATTGTTTTTTCCACACTGCCGGTGATTGCTGAAGTTGCGAAAGAGTCAGGTATTCGTCCTTCCCGCACGCTCGCCGGTTCGGTCGTTGCTTCGCAGGTGGCGATTTCTGGTTCGCCGATCAGCGCCGCAATGGCCGCTATGCTCACTATTATGGAGGTTAACGGCGTCAGTTTTATTCAGGTGATGTCGGTATGTCTTCCTACCTCTTTTGCCGCCGCGATGGTCGCCGCTTTTATTGCTTCCCGACAAGGATGTGAGTTGCAGGATGACGAGGTCTATCTTGAGCGTCTGCAAAAAGGACTGGTGCAAAAATACGAGAATAATAGCAGCATCAAACCTGGTGCGACGCTTTCCGTAGGATTGTTCCTGCTGGCGACGGTCGCCATTGTTATTCTTGCCGCTTTCCCTCAACTGCGTCCGGGGTTTGATATCGGCAAACCGATGGAAACACGCGATATTATTATTATCTGTATGCTCTCTGCCGCCTGCCTGATGGTGGCGCTGTGCAAGACGGCTACCGATGCCATTATTCTCACCTCCACATTTCGTGCGGGGATGAGCTCGCTGGCGGTGATTCTCGGCATTGTAACCTTAGGCACCACTTTTATTGATGCGCATTTAACCGAGATTAAGGATATTGCTGGCGATATTTTGCAGGCCTATCCGATGTTGTTGGCGTTGGTTCTTTTTGGCACTTGTGCTCTGCTCTACTCGCAAGGCGCGACCACGCCGTTAATTATCCCGCTTGCCGTGGCGCTTGATGTACCCACCTGGGCAATTCTGGCGTCCTATGTCGCTGTCACAGGTGTATTTGTACTGTCAACATATCCAACGTCGCTGGCCGCCATGGAATTTGATACTACTGGCACAACTCGCGTGGGCAAATATGTGCTGAATCATCCATTCATGTTGCCAGGATTGGGGGGAATTATTGCAGGGGTGGCATTAGGTTTCGTGATTGCGCCGATGATTATTTAGCTGTTTTATACCCGTCAGTGTCAGTATGGTCAGCCGTTCACGACAGAATATAAAAATCAATATTATCAATGAATCAGATGTTTATGGATTATCTACGGCGATTCACTTATGCATTTTATCTATATCTGCGATCATTGGATATTAGATAAAAATGCTCATTCCCCCTGAACGTTACAGCTCAGTGAAACCCATCCGGGGCAAGGTTAAATAACCCTTGTCCGTGGGTTTTACTGCCCGGATCTGAGCACTTTGAGTTATCTGTTAAGTTGGATTTTAACATAAGCCCATGTTGCAAAAATAGCCAGGCCCCGGAGAGTGAACCGTATTTTTGCGGTTAAATCAAATTGTGAAATAACCCAATGTTTAAAAAGGATTTTGGATATATCATCCGAAGGTTATTTTATGTTCAGGGAGATATCATGCCACAACTGCTTCGTATCATTCTTATACACACTCACCTGCCAGGCGTTGTTGAAATTCAACTGGATCAGCATACCAATATTTGTGGAACTAATGCTTCAGGGAAAACAACTCTGCAACGCCTCGTCCCGGTTTTCTACGGTGAACAGCCCAATAAAGTGGTACCAAGAACGCGGAAGAAGTTCGACGAGTTTTATCTCCCTTGCAGCAATAGCTATATTATTTATGAATACCAGCGTGAAACGGGCGACAATTGTTTGGTTGTTCTAACGGGGAAAAATGAGGGGGGCGTAGAGTATCGTTTTGTTCGCACCTCCTATAACCCAGACTTTTTCCTTCGCTATACGGGGGATGGTGCAAAAGGGTTGAGTTATAATGAATGGTCTGCCCAGATGCGCAACCGGAGTGATGTTTTAGTTTCCGCCAAAATAGGCTCAACAACGGAATACCGTAGCATTATTCAGAATGATGTCGCGTCATTACGTGGTAATTCGACGGAGGCAATGAGACTACGCCGCCTGGCAGCATCGTTTAGTCTGGTAAGTGGTAATAATAAAATCAGGCATATTGAGAAATTAGTGAGCGCGGTTCATGCCGGTGAAGGCAAAATGGAAACGCTTAAAACTATGTTGGCGGCGATTTTTGCTGATGATGGCGTTACGCTCCCCCAAACAAAAGTAAAAAGCAGCTTTGCTCGGGAATGGATCCAAAAAATGCGCCAGTCGCTGCGTTACGATAAATTACAGCAGGAGTTTGAGTCCTTACAGCGCCTGGGGCTGAAGCTGGATGATACAGAAGCACAGCTGGCTGCACTCCATCCCCTGTTGAGAAATGATGAACAAATTCAGAGGCAGAAAAGGATAGATGCAGAACAGCAACTTATTCAGCGGCGGAGAGAGCTTACCCAATTAAAGGATTGCTTTGATCAGCAGAGCCATGAGCTGAATGATCAATTAAGTAAAACGCAGAGCGAATTAAAAACGATTCGGACATGGCTGGATTATATCCAGGAAGAGTACGATCGTTATGAACGTAAAGACATCCGCCTTTTGCAGGCACACATGGACGAATTACCCCAGTGGCGAGAGGCGCTTTTAGCGCAAAGTGAGCAGTACCAGCTCATGCAGAATCAAGCTGGTGAACTTTCCCGAGAATTTGAACAGCACAAAGCAAAACTTCAGGAAACTTTTTACAACCAGAGCCAGTTGCTCCAACAAAAAATTCGGGATTGTCAGCAAGAAAAAGAGGTCGTCAGAGATAAATTTGACAGCCAGAAAGAGATACTTCGGCAGCGCTTCGAAGAAAAAAAGCAACAGCAAGAAAATTATTATGACGAGCAGTTGGCGGTAATATCTCGCGATCGGACGACTATTGGTACTGAGCTTAAACATTCTCAGTTAACCGCTGAAGAAAATGAGGAACGCCAGATTGCTGAATTGCGTATTGAGCAAGCTCAGGAGCGTTTATTACAACTGGGTGAGCGACGACAAAATGCGCAGGCAAAATTGACCGAGGCCCGTAAACAGCAAGATAGCGCAGAAAAGCAGTTGCATGCTGCTCGCGCCAGCCTGCATCAGGCTGAGGAACAATTGCTGCACCTGCATCGTCAGTTGGATCCTGAACAGGGGACACTACGCCACTTTTTGCGCTCACGTTATGAGGGCTGGGAGCAGAATTTAGGCAAGGTTCTGAATGAAAATCTGCTGGAACGTAAAGACTTGCAGCCTGAGCTAAGGGAACTGTCGGAATCACTGTATGGTCTGCAACTAGAATTAAGCGTACTGGATATGCCTGATTTTGCGCAGGATGAAACTTCAATTCGATATAGCCTTGCTAAAGCGGAGCAAGTCAGGGCGCATGCTGAAGAAGCGAAAAAAACGGCAGAAATCAGCTTTCAGGAGCACCATCAGAACGTCAAGTTCCTACAGTCACAAGTGGACGAGTGTGAAAGACAATATCAACGTCAAAATCAGGAAGTCGGCTATGCTCGTGATGCCCGTACTCGTTTAATCGCAGAACATGAGGCGCTGGAGCAAGAACGTCGACAGGAAAAACGAGCCCGTTTAAGCGCATTAGAAAAAGCGTATACTGAATTAACTTACCAGAAAGAGCAGGATCAGCGCGCATTAAAGGACGAATATAATGCGCAAACACTGCAATGGAGTATAGACCTTCAAGGTGAACTGCAGCAAATTGATGAGAAGGTGGAAGAACTGTCCCGGCAAATAAACAAAAAACGTGCCGACATGAAAGAACAAATAAGAATATTTCAGCAGGCTCTGGACGATGATTTAGCGAAGAGGGGAATTGATCATCACGAAGTCAATATACTGCGGGAGCGCATTGAAACGCTTAAAAAGGATATTCAAGCGGTTGAAGATCGTCGCGATGAGCTGACCGTATGGCAGCGTTTTATTAAACTTGACTGGGAGCGGTTGCGCCCTGAAAAACAGAAGCTGGAAGGTGAACTTTCTCATCAGAAACGTGAATTGTTGCAGTCAGAGCGTCAGTTAAAAGCCGAATATCAGAATAAATATGACAGACTCAATGATGAGAAAAAATACTATGATACGCAGATGCGTCAAACCGACGAACTCGTTAGTCGGCTAAAGACGTTGCTGGACCGATTATTACCTTTGCCGTTGGCTGAAATTGTTCCGGCTCATATTGATTCTGCCGCTGATATTAATGAGCGGATGTCGCGTACTGGCGATATGTTGGAGCAGCACGCCAGCTTGACTGGTACGCTGGAGAACAAACTGAATGAGTTTAAGTCACGTTTTAATCAAGACGCAGACCCCACTTTCTTTGATTTACTGGATTCTGAAATAAATAAACTTCCCGATCCTTCAAGAATCCGACAGCAATTGCCAGTACTTGAGAAATTGCTACAGCTTCTTAAAGATAAACAGCAGCAATTGCTGGAGATGGGGGAAAATATCGGCGGCGATCTGAAAAAATTCTTTGATGTTTTCAGTGATATCAATCGCCGAATTTCGCAACAAAGTCGACGCTTGAGTGATGCGGTTACCGACGATTTGCAACTGGAAGGGATCAATAAATCAGAGGTTCGTATTTTATCGACCATCGATCAATTACTATTCTGGAAACCGTTAAAACGCTTTGCTAAAAACTATAGCGACTGGCGTTCGTCTGGTCAGCAGCTTCCTCCCGAAAGCTATTTGAACGCCTTGATGGATGTGGTTGAACTGCTTCATGCCGACGAACGTTTCACTATGGAATCGTTATTAAATCTCGAACTTCATCTTAATGAAGGTGGGGAAGATATTGTTATCAAAAACGATCGCCAGCTACTGGAAGCATCAAGTCACGGTATGGCCTATCTAATCTTGTGCAAATATCTTTTGGCGTTTACCCGTTTATTAAGAGGCAAATCAGACGCGGTTATCCACTGGCCTATTGATGAAATCGGTACGCTGGCCTACCACAATGTGGAGAAACTATTTATTGCCTGTAGCCATAATAATATTGTGATTGTTGGCGCCTTTCCGAATGCGGAATCGGATGTGTTAATGCTGTTTAAGCACCGTTATTTGCTTGATGCCGATCAGTTTGAACCGACTCAGCGCAGGCTGAAAAGGATCCAGCCGAAAATGAGCCGCCTGGCTGCCCGGCTGGCGCAGATGGAACAGGAGACAATGTAATGCTGGAACATGGACCTTTAATCAAAAGGCTGCTGACAGGAGAATTTATTTGTCGTATCAACGACCCGGATGCTTATCGTCATTTACAGGATGAGAATACCCGTCAATCGATAGATAAGTATTTGCGCCCTCTTAACTACAGAGTTGTCAGTAATGAAACGCAAACTGTCTATTATGTGGGTTTTTGTGAGATGAATAGCGATGCCCGCAGCCAGCTTATGAGTCAGTTTAAGGACATCATTTCTTCTCTGTTGCCTCTGCTTGAGTGGCTGCAACTCATACAGGAGACGCAAGGGCGGGAAAGTACTTTGACAGCAGGCGACTATATCCGGTTGTCGGAAATCATGACGCGCGTGGAGGATAATCAGAGTCTGCAACAGCGTCTGAATCAGCTCTCCAGCGATCGTTTTTTTAATTGTAGGAGTGATTCTATTGATCTTCAGCTCAAACAAATTTTCCGGCGCTTGAAAGAACATGGCTATGTCAGACAGCCCAACGCTGAGCAGCAAATATTTATTGCTACCGGGAAAATTGATTATTTAATTGATGTGATCCGCTTTATTCGCGACGAAGAGCATTTACCGGTTGAAGATACACAGCCTGTTCAACAGGAGCTTCTATAATGGCGCAGGAAATTTCTCCATTATCCAGCCTGTTTAAAAACGGTGCTGATCGGCTGGCATTATTGGGAAAATACCATCACGCCTTAATGAAGGGGTATGTCGATGGGTTTATTGATGAAACGGCTTTTAGCGACCAGACATTAAAAAAGCTGATTACAGCGCGTATCGTGTATCGCCCTGATGAACAACAACCGCTGAGGTTACGCCCGCTGGTGAGCGATCTCATCGCCAGCATGATTGCTGATGAGAGCCGACGGCAGATTAATGCGGATGTGGCAGAAAAACTGGAGCAGATCCGCAATAGGGTGCAGGCCTGGCGCGATGCTTATTATAAAGGCGATTACAGTATTGCTGAACGACAAATGCAGAGATTGACTGAGCTCGTTCACGATCTCAGCGGGCAATTTGAAGAGGCTATCGACAGCCTCTGGCATCGTCTGAATAATGATTTCGGTTTCGTCAGCAGTCTGAATGAAAAAATTAATGAGAATACGCGGGCGCAAAAACAGGTGCGCCGGTTGCTTGATGGGCTGGACCTGATTGTTTTTCAGGAATTGATAGAGTTCGCCGAAAATAACAGCTCACTACGTAAATTATTAGTGAGCCAGTTACAGTTGCGTGTCAGCCTTCACCATAGTTCATTACTGGCCGTTCAACAGCGTCTGGTGGAGCTGATGGCTAAATTTCGCCAACAGCAATCGCGCACATTATTAGTGGCGAATATGGCTGCTTTTTTGCGTCAGCATCCGCAGTATCAACCGGTCCGTTATCCTGAACGCCGGGAAGTGCCAGATGTCTTCAATATTGCGTCTCCGCTTTCGTTGCATGCCTCTATTTCTCTCGACAGAACTGTGGATCGACAAGTGATGGCGGAGATGTTGCTCGCTTTGCCCAGAACATCGGTTATGCCTCCTCCGGTGCCAAAAAGCGCGGGCTCAGTAATACCTCCTGTTGATGAGGAAGTCGCTGCTCGTCAGATTAAGCTTAAAATGGATGTTGAGGATTTTTATGTCTTTGCTGCCGGACAATCCGGGCCGGTGAGCGCGCTGCATTATCTGGTAGAAAATCATCTGAACTGGGACCGCGAGATATGGCTTTATCAGGTTATTACGGAATATCAATCATTGCCGTTAGCGGATAAAAGGCGTTTCTGGCTGCGTGGCGAGGAGCGCCAGGCAAGCCTGGTAAATGATCTGCGTATCATATCGGATGTGAGTATTGGCGTGAGGGGAAAATGATCGAAACAGAATCGTTGTCGTATAGCGCACTCGTCTGGCTGAAAAAACTTGATCATCGTCTGAAAGTGAAAAGTAGCGAAAAGAAAAATACTGACGGTAAAACCGTGATTCAGGTTTTACGTTGGTGTATTGCGCTGGATTTGATCCCAGCGAACAGTTTGTCGCTGCCTGAGTTCATTTTTACAACGGCGCTACTGAATAAGATCTCAGATGCTCAGCAGCGTCTAAAACAGGCCAACTTCCGTGATGATCTTAGGATAAAAAACCGCATTGAGAGCGCGCAGTTAAGCGACCAGGAGATTAAAACGGCGGGAATTCGACCACGGCAGCATCGGGTGCTATTGCGCCTTAATCAGCCTCTGGTTAATGAATTTGGGATGGTTATCGACGTTGTCGATACAGATTGGCGTAATATTACTCTGACGCACTTTGATGTTCTTATCGTGGTAGAAAATCAAGATTGTTTCTATCATCTGTCACTTTTTGATTATTCTCAGTGCGATTTCCATTCGCCTCTGATTATTTACCGCGGCGATCGGACATATAGTAAGGGAACGGTTGCGTTGAAGAATTGCTGGTTGAAAACAGGGAAAGCAGCGATCTATTTTGGCGATTTTGATCCCAAGGGTGTCAGTATTGCGAAGAATGAAGGTTATCATTTTATGCTATTACCTTCGCCAGACGTGGTGACAAAAAAATCCTCTTCAGCGATGTTTCCTGATGCACAGTTAAAGTTCTTACCTAGATTGTTAAGTGGTGAGAAACATTGCCATTTGCGTGACTATCTGTTGGTTTTGGAAAAACATCAGGCCCTTAGACAGCAGAAAATGCAGGGTGAAATTTTGCAAATGGTTATGTTGAAAGCATCAGATTAAATGTATTCGCTCAGACCGGATCTGATAATTATCGGTTATTTACAGCAGATACCTGTCAGATTATATCTGGATACGTTAAAGAGGGCACAGGCACTTTCTTCTACGGTGGCACCATTCTGTGCATTCTCCGTCTGGATACTCTGGCCGATGGTAGCCACCCTAAGGTTACTTTTTCAGGTTGATAGTTGTGGCTATGCCACCGACATTCACCTGCAGTTTTCCTTTCTGGTTAACGGTAGTGAAATCCGCCAGATCACTTTTCTTGACAATCTGCCAGCTGTTACTGTTTACAGTAGGTGTACAAAAGCTGTACCGCCGTTGTGCGTATACTGATTACCGCGATTCAGAGCAGTATCCTGCGCATGCCTGTGTACAGTTTTTACACCTGCGGTGTAAATCTGTGTGGTGTTCGCTATTCTGTAAGCAGCCACAATCTGACGACAATTTTTATTAATGATGGTACGTACTGCGTTTCCATAGATGGTCTGCCTCGCATAGTCATTCACTGATATTCTGAATCTGTGTTGCTTTGGTGAACCGGGCTGTGGAAGCTAATACACGCTTAAGTGACAGTTTTGTTTCCATTATCTCAGAGTCAATTCCGGCTGGTAATTATTATTGGTAATTTCCACCATGCATTATTTGTGGCATTCGACACTATTCAAGATATTGAATAATACGCAGCAGGACTGATTTTATCCTTATCAGGAGTTTTCTGTGTTTCCTATTACATGAACCTGAATGGTTTGTATCTGATTCGTCTCTGATATCGCTAATTTTAGCGTGTTCTTTGATTTTTATTGTGGGAAGTGTACGGGGGGCAAAAATGTTTATTTTATCTGATATTGACAGGTTCTCAGGACCGATTATAAATGATGATTCATGGGGAATTTCCTTCAGAGATGTATCAATTTTAACGCCATTTC
>NZ_BBMY01000147.1 GCF_000759775.1 Escherichia albertii NBRC 107761 = DSM 17582 | reverse complement strand
CACCGTGTTTTGTTCAGCAATTAATAATAACGCCCTGGATGGATATTGATCGATTAATTCCATTTGAAATGTTGGAGATTCACTGCCGAAATAAAAGCCATTACAGCTTGAACTTAACGCATCTTGTTTGGTGTTAATGATGACGGGCTGATAGGGTAAAGACGTCGCACTATGCTCTTGCAAAGCCGCGCTAAAACGTGAAGATGAAAAAATACATAACCTTGGCTGACCAGACAGCCCAGGCCAGCGAGTATAGCTGACGATGCCGGAGACCATCAAACGTACATTTTTTGCAACGTCAGTAATCTCCTGAGCGAATACTGACTCTCCTGTCTGGAGGAGGGTAAGCAGCAAGATTATTCGGTGAGAAAAGCGCATTCAGGATTCCTCACCATCTTCGCTCGAAAAATTTTTTCAGATACTTAATAAAATATCATTCTTTTAGGCGAGCGTCATTACGGTGAGAATTAAAATTACTTGAGCTAAATCTCATGGTTAATTTTTTTTGAAATTTAATTTAATTCAGACGCATTGTGCTGGCGTTTTCGTTTGCTCTTTTTGCCATACTTCATGTAGTTGGCTGGCATTTTCCACTGTGTCGCAACTTGCAGGAAAGCTTTTACCGGAAAGCCCTCTGGCGTAGGTAAAATCAGGTTGGCAAGTTTTTCTTTGCCCTTCAGCATATCCTTTAAGGTATAGACCGCGATCCGCCTGTGAATCGCTAAATGCATCGTCATCTTTTATGGCGCTGCCCGATATTGCATCTTCCATACCAACATCATACCAGTCGGTGCTAGTCAAGGTTGGCGCGTGAGTATAAGGATCAATCTGACATCCGCTAACCAGTAAAACCAACAAGGAGGCGATAAACTTTTTCATCATTTCTTTCTCCTTTTTCAAAGCATAGTGGATTGTTTTCAAAGATAGTGTAAATTTATTTATACATAAACAAGAGTAAAAAAGCGCGAATAAATTGCTTGTGTAAAGAGATGCGTACGAAGTATGGATTGAAAACTTTACTTTTTGTGTTATCGTTACGTCATCCTCGCTGAGGAGCAATTATCGCAAACGAGCATAAACAGGATCGCCATCATGCAAAAAGACGCGCTGAACAACGTACACATTACCGACGAACAGATTCTGATGACCCCGGAGCAGTTAAAGGCTGCTTTCCCATTAAGTCTGCAACAAGAAACCCGGATTGCCCAATCGCGTAAGACCATTTCAGATATCATCGCCGGGCGCGATCCTCGTCTGCTGGTGGTGTGTGGACCTTGCTCCATCCATGATCCTGAAGCGGCTCTGGAATATGCTCGTCGATTTAAAGCCCTTGCCGCAGAGGTCAGCGATAGCCTCTATCTGGTGATGCGCGTCTATTTTGAAAAACCCCGTACCACTGTCGGCTGGAAAGGGTTGATCAATGATCCTCATATGGATGGCTCTTTTGACGTAGAAGCCGGGCTGCAAATTGCGCGTAAATTGCTGCTTGAACTGGTGAATATGGGGCTGCCGCTGGCGACGGAAGCGTTAGATCCAAATAGCCCGCAATATCTGGGCGATCTGTTTAGCTGGTCGGCAATTGGCGCCCGTACTACGGAATCGCAAACGCACCGTGAAATGGCATCTGGGTTGTCCATGCCGGTTGGTTTTAAAAATGGCACCGATGGCAGTCTGGCAACGGCAATTAACGCCATGCGTGCTGCTGCTCAGCCGCATCGTTTTGTCGGTATTAACCAGGCTGGGCAGGTTGCGTTGTTGCAAACGCAGGGTAATCCAGATGGGCATGTGATCCTGCGCGGTGGTAAAGCGCCGAACTATAGCCCTGCGGATGTTGCGCAATGTGAAAAAGAGATGGAACAGGCGGGACTGCGCCCGTCGCTGATGGTAGATTGCAGCCACGGTAATTCCAATAAAGATTATCGCCGTCAGCCTGCGGTGGCAGAGTCTGTGGTTGCTCAAATCAAAGATGGTAATCGTTCTATTATTGGTCTCATGATCGAAAGCAACATCCACGAGGGGAATCAATCTTCCGAGCAGCCTCGCAGTGAAATGGAGTACGGCGTATCCGTTACTGATGCCTGCATTAGCTGGGAAATGACCGATGCCTTGCTGCGTGAAATTCATCATGATCTCAACGGGCAACTGACGGCGCGTGTAGTTTAAGAGGTTTATTATGGTTGCTGAATTGACCGCGTTACGCGATCAAATTGATGAAGTAGATAAAGCGCTGTTGAATTTATTAGCGAAGCGCCTTGAACTGGTCGCCGAAGTTGGCGAGGTGAAAAGTCGCTTCGGGCTGCCTATTTATGTTCCAGAGCGTGAGGCATCCATGCTGGCCTCGCGTCGGGCAGAAGCGGAAGCTCTTGGCGTGCCGCCGGATTTGATTGAAGACATTCTGCGTCGAGTGATGCGTGAGTCCTATTCCAGTGAGAACGATAAAGGTTTTAAAACGCTTTGTCCGTCACTGCGTCCGGTGGTTATTGTTGGAGGCGGCGGTCAGATGGGGCGTTTGTTCGAGAAGATGCTGACTCTCTCTGGTTATCAGGTGCGGATTCTGGAACAGCATGATTGGGCGCGGGCAACAGAGATTGTGGCAGATGCTGGAATGGTGATTGTCAGCGTACCGATTCATGTTACTGAACAGGTTATCGCGAAACTGCCACCGCTACCTCATGATTGTATACTGGTCGATCTGGCATCAGTGAAAAATGGACCATTACAGGCCATGCTGGCGGCGCATGATGGTCCGGTGTTGGGACTACACCCGATGTTCGGCCCGGACAGCGGCAGTCTGGCGAAGCAGGTTGTCGTCTGGTGTGATGGTCGCCAGCCGGAAGCGTATCAATGGTTTCTGGAGCAAATGCAGGTTTGGGGCGCGCGGTTACACCGGATTAGTGCTGTCGAGCACGATCAGAATATGGCGTTTATCCAGGCACTGCGCCACTTTGCTACTTTTGCCTATGGCCTGCATCTGGCAGAAGAAAATGTTCAGCTTGAGCAGCTTCTGGCGCTCTCGTCTCCTATTTATCGTCTTGAGTTAGCGATGGTTGGGCGACTGTTTGCTCAGGATCCGCAACTTTATGCGGATATTATTATGTCATCGGAACGTAATCTGGCGTTGATCAAACGTTACTATAAGCGTTTTGGTGAGGCGATTGAGTTGCTGGAGAAGGGGGATAATCAGGCGTTTATCGACAGTTTCCGCAAGGTAGAGCACTGGTTCGGCGATTACGCTCAACGCTTCCAGAGTGAAAGCCGCGTATTATTGCGTCAGGCGAACGACAGCCGCCAGTAATAATCCTGTACCGGATGATTTATATCATCCGGCATTTTTTCATCAGGTTGGATCAACAGGCACTACGTTCTCACTTGGGTAACAGCCCAATACCTTCATTGAACGGGTGATTTCCCCTAACTCTTTCAATGCTTTTTTCATTTCCACGGATTCGAGATTGGCCTGAATATCCAGATAAAACATCTCTTCCCACGGATTACCGTGAATCGGGCGTGATTCCAGACGGGTCATAATTAAATTGTGGTTACGCAGCACCAGCAACGCTTCTACCAGTGCACCAGCTTGTTGCCCCGTCGCCATTAACAGTGTGGTTTTTGCAGGAACCTGGTCAGATACGTTAATGGCTTTACGTGCCAGCACCACAAACCGGGTGAAGTTTTGTCGCTGGTTTGCCTCAATTCGCTCCAGTACCTGTAAGCCGTATAACGTGCCGCCAGCTTCGCTCCCCAGCGCAGCGACATGTGGTGATTTTGCCTGTGCGACTTTTTCCATTGCGGCGGATGTGCTTTCGGTATATTCGATTTTCCAGTGTGGATAACGATTAAGGAATTTACTGCATTGCTGAAATGGCTGTGGGTGGCTGTAGACCGTGTTGATGGTGGATAAATCAGTCGTACCGGAAACCAGCAGACAATGGTCGATGGTCAGCGTCATCTCGCCAACAATTGATAAGCTGGTATGTTGCAACAGATCGTAAACGTCGTTTATCGCCCCGGAGCTGGTATTTTCAATCGGCACTACCGCATAGTCAGCCTGACCGGTTTCGACCTGGTTAAAAATATCGGCAAATTTGGCGCAGCCGCTCTCAATGAATTGCTCAAAGTGACGGGCCGCATACTGGCGTGCCGCAAGATGGGAATAAGAGCCTTTCGGACCGAGAAAAGCAATACGTGCTGAGTGTGGATTAATTTTATTGAGATGTTGCTGGAGCAGTGCCTGCTGGGTCAGTACGGAATCTTCGATGATGAGCTGGAACAGGCGAGTAATGTAATGGGCATCGAGATGGTGCGTTTTACCGAGCGTAATTAATCTTTCCAGCAAATCGCGCTCACGATCGATATCACGTACCGGGCGATGAGACAGCAATTTGGCTTTGCCTACCTCAACGGCCAACTCACGTCGCTCTGCCAGTAACGTCAGTAATTTTTCATCCAGCGCACTGATTTTTTCACGCAGCGCCAGTAATGGGTTTTCCGATGTCATAGTGTTGCCTTTTTTGTTATCAATAAAAAAGGCCTCCGGTTTGGGAGGCCTTATTGTTCGTTTTCGCATTCTGTTTCACACGACGAAATGCCTCCGTTCAGGGGAAGGTAAAAAAGAATGCGAAGAAGAACGGAGTATGTTTCATGTTTGTTTCCTTAAGCGGCTTCAGTACAGTATCCGTACTGTTTTCACGCTGTCAACAAAAAACGCGCCCGGAGGCGCGTTGGCGATACACTCAATATAAAGGACTACTCTTCTTCAACTTCTTCGACGAAGTTGGCGTCTTTCACCGATGTTGCGGCACGACGTGCTTCGCCTTTGTGCTGCAGTTTATTGAGCTGCCGTTCCAGCTTGTTGATCAATTCGTTAATGGCGGTGTACATATCTTCATGTTTGCCACTGGCGACCAGAACGCCGTTAGGTGTATTGATAGTGGCATCAGCAACGAACCCTTGTGGCTCCTTAGACAGAATGATATGTGGATTAATCAGATGTGTTTGCCATTTTTCCAGTTTGGCGAGACGGTCTGCGACATGTTGGCGGATGGCCGGAGTAATTTCCATTTGTTTGCTGGTAATGTTCATTGTCATAAATTTTACCTCTTGTCTTCCCGTCTTGGTAAATTCAGCATACCGTTCCTGATGTCAAAATGTGTGATGAAAATCTCATAATTTTGTCACTTTTTGTCAACGAAGCTTTTTTGTGAGAAATCGCAGGAAGAGGTGTTTTTTTACTTGAGGAATATCTCAAAGCAGGCCATATTTGATGGGATCGGTCACGACTAAATCGCTTCAGTTGCTGACTTTTCTGCATAAAAAATGGCAGCCCAGCGGCTGCCATTTTGCGCTTATAAAGCTTGTTTATGTGTTGCTGCTGTTAGCAGCGATAATTTTCGCTACTTTTTCTGCCTGCGCATTCATCTGCATTTGGCGGTAAGCATTTTCCATCAGAGGCAGTGCATCACGCGTAGCCTGGGTGTCAGGGTAGTCACGTAACATGCCTTCGACGCGGTTAACAACGGCAACCCATGCGCCACGTTCGGTGTAGTACTCCGCAACGGAATATTCATATTTTGCCAGACGATCTTTCAGGAACACCAGACGTTTGGTGGCGTCAGTGGTGTACTGGCTATTTGGATAACCGCGCACCAGTTTGGAAAAGTCATTAAACGCAGCTCTTGCATGTTGAGGATCGCGATCGCTACGGTCAACGCCAAAGAACCCTTGCAGCGCACTGTCATCCAGCGCCATATTGGTCAGGCCACGCATGTACATGACATAATCAATATTTGGATGCGTCGGGTTGAGGCGAATAAAACGATCGATGGCGGCCTGTGCTAACGGCAGATCGGCGTTTTTATAGTAGGCGTAGATGAGATCCAACTGCACCTGCTGTGAATACGGACCAAACGGATAGCGATTATCTAACGCTTCCAGTTGCGTTATTGCCTGTCTCCAGTTACCGTCCTGCAGCTTTTGTTGCGCAGTCGCGTAAATTTCATTTGGTGGATTATCAGGTACTTCTTCCTTTGAACCCGAGCAACCCGCCAAAAACAGGCTTAATGTGGCGGCTGCCACCAGATATTTCATGCGCGTCATGACGTTTTGACTTTCCTCAAAATGTATTACGGGAGATTCTCTGTTCCTGCTCCCGGTTAAGACCAGCTACAATAGCACACTATATTAAACGGCAAAGCCGTAAAACCCCAACGATAAACGAAGAAGCAGTATATATGGCACAACGAGTACAGCTCACTGCAACGGTGTCCGAAAAACAACTCGGTCAACGCTTAGATCAAGCTTTGGCTGAAATGTTCCCGGATTATTCACGTTCGCGAATAAAAGAATGGATCCTCGACCAGCGTGTGCTGGTTAACGGCAAAGTTTGTGATAAGCCGAAAGAAAAAGTGTTGGGTGGTGAACAGGTGGCCATCAACGCTGAGATTGAAGAGGAAGCGCGTTTTGAACCGCAGGATATCCCGCTGGATATCGTTTATGAAGATGAAGATATCATCGTCATTAATAAACCGCGCGACCTGGTGGTACATCCTGGCGCGGGTAACCCGGATGGCACGGTACTGAATGCGTTGCTTCATTATTATCCGCCCATTGTCGATGTACCGCGTGCGGGCATTGTCCATCGTCTGGATAAAGACACCACTGGGCTGATGGTTGTGGCAAAAAACGTTCCGGCTCAGACGCGTTTAGTCGAATCTTTGCAACGGCGTGAAATTACTCGTGAGTATGAAGCGGTGGCAATTGGTCATATGACCGCTGGCGGTACAGTAGATGAACCAATCAGCCGCCACCCGACCAAACGTACTCACATGGCGGTGCATCCCATGGGTAAACCGGCGGTCACTCACTATCGCATCATGGAACACTTCCGTGTGCACACGCGTCTGCGGTTGCGTCTGGAAACTGGACGTACGCACCAGATCCGCGTGCATATGGCGCATATCACTCATCCGCTGGTGGGCGATCCGGTTTATGGTGGCCGTCCGCGTCCGCCAAAAGGTGCTTCGGAAGCGTTTATCTCCACGCTGCGTAAGTTTGACCGCCAGGCGCTTCATGCAACTATGTTGCGTCTTTACCATCCGATCTCCGGCATCGAAATGGAATGGCATGCGCCTATCCCACAAGATATGGTGGAACTGGTTGAGGCGATGCGTGCGGATTTTGAAGAACATAAGGACGAAGTGGACTGGTTATGAATAAGCTGATTGTCCCGCAGTGGCCGCAGCCAAAAGGTGTTGCTGCCTGTAGCTCTACCCGTATCGGCGGCGTGAGCTTGCCGCCTTACGACTCGCTTAACCTCGGTGCCCATTGTGGTGATAACCTGGAGCACGTTGAGGAGAATCGCAAACGGCTTTTTGCTGCGGGACATTTGCCTTCAAAACCGGTCTGGCTTGAACAGGTGCATGGCAAAGACGTGCTCAGACTGACTGGCGAAACCTATGCGTCCAAACGGGCAGATGCGTCTTATAGTAATACTCCCGGCACGGTTTGTGCCGTGATGACTGCCGATTGCCTGCCAGTGCTGTTTTGCAATCGTGCGGGAACGGAAGTCGCTGCCGCCCATGCAGGCTGGCGTGGACTGTGCGCTGGCGTACTGGAAGAGACGGTTTCCTGTTTTGCTGATAAACCCGAAAATATTCTCGCCTGGTTAGGGCCGGCAATTGGTCCACGCGCGTTTGAAGTGGGGCCGGAAGTTCGGGAGGCGTTTATGACAGTTGATGCCAACGCGAGTGAAGCTTTTATTCAGCGTGGTGATAAATATCTGGCGGATATTTATCAGCTTGCCCGGCAGCGTCTGGCGGGCGTTGGTGTTGAGCAAATTTTTGGCGGTGACCGTTGTACATATACGGAAAATGAGACTTTCTTCTCTTATCGTCGCGACAAGATCACGGGCCGTATGGCAAGTTTCATTTGGCTGATATAACCTAAAGAATCAAGACGATCCGGTACGCGTGATTTTCTTTTCACATTAATCTGGTCAATAACCTTGAATAATTGAGGGATGACCTCATTTAATCTCCAGTAGCAACTTTGATCCGTTATGGGAGGAGTTATGCGTCTGGATCGTCTTACTAATAAATTCCAGCTTGCTCTTGCCGATGCCCAATCACTTGCTCTCGGGCACGACAACCAATTCATCGAACCACTTCATTTAATGAGCGCCCTGCTGAATCAGGAAGGGGGATCGGTTAGTCCTTTATTAACATCAGCCGGCATCAATGCTGGTCAGTTGCGCACAGATATCAATCAGGCATTAAATCGTTTACCGCAGGTTGAAGGTACAGGTGGCGATGTCCAGCCATCACAGGATCTGGTGCGCGTTCTTAATCTTTGCGACAAGCTGGCGCAAAAACGTGGTGACAACTTTATCTCGTCAGAACTGTTTGTTCTGGCGGCACTTGAGTCTCGCGGCACGCTGGCCGATATCCTGAAAGCAGCAGGAGCGACCACCGCCAACATTACTCAAGCGATTGAACAAATGCGTGGAGGTGAAAGCGTGAACGATCAAGGTGCTGAAGACCAACGTCAGGCTTTGAAAAAATACACCATTGACCTCACCGAACGTGCCGAACAGGGCAAACTCGATCCGGTGATTGGTCGTGATGAAGAAATTCGCCGTACCATTCAGGTACTGCAACGTCGTACTAAAAATAACCCGGTACTGATTGGTGAACCTGGTGTTGGTAAAACTGCGATTGTTGAAGGGCTGGCGCAGCGTATTATCAATGGCGAAGTGCCTGAAGGGTTAAAAGGTCGCCGCGTACTGGCCCTGGATATGGGGGCGCTGGTGGCCGGGGCGAAATATCGCGGTGAGTTTGAAGAACGTTTAAAAGGCGTGCTTAACGATCTCGCCAAACAGGAAGGCAATGTCATCCTGTTTATCGACGAATTACATACCATGGTTGGCGCAGGTAAAGCCGATGGCGCAATGGATGCCGGGAACATGCTGAAACCGGCGCTGGCTCGTGGTGAGTTGCACTGTGTAGGCGCCACGACGCTGGACGAATATCGCCAGTACATAGAAAAAGATGCTGCATTAGAACGTCGCTTCCAGAAAGTGTTTGTTGCCGAGCCAACAGTGGAAGACACCATCGCGATTCTGCGTGGTCTGAAAGAACGTTACGAACTGCACCACCATGTACAAATTACTGACCCGGCGATTGTTGCGGCAGCTACGCTGTCTCATCGCTACATTGCTGACCGTCAGTTGCCGGATAAAGCTATCGACCTGATCGATGAGGCGGCATCCAGCATTCGTATGCAGATTGACTCAAAACCGGAAGAGCTTGACCGACTCGATCGTCGTATTATTCAGCTCAAACTGGAACAACAGGCGTTAATGAAAGAGTCTGATGAAGCCAGTAAAAAACGCCTGGATATGCTCAACGAAGAACTGAGTGACAAAGAGCGCCAGTACTCTGAGTTAGAAGAAGAGTGGAAAGCAGAGAAAGCGTCGCTCTCTGGTACGCAGACCATTAAAGCAGAACTGGAGCAGGCGAAAATCGCCATTGAACAGGCGCGCCGTGTGGGTGATCTGGCTCGGATGTCTGAACTGCAATACGGCAAAATCCCGGAGCTGGAAAAACAACTGGAAGCCGCAACGCAGCTCGAAGGCAAAACTATGCGTCTGTTGCGTAATAAAGTGACTGATGCTGAAATCGCTGAAGTGCTGGCCCGTTGGACGGGTATTCCTGTTTCTCGCATGATGGAAAGTGAGCGCGAAAAACTGCTGCGTATGGAGCAAGAACTGCACCATCGCGTTATTGGTCAGAACGAAGCGGTTGATGCGGTATCTAACGCCATTCGTCGTAGCCGCGCAGGGCTTGCTGATCCGAATCGCCCGATTGGTTCATTCCTGTTCCTCGGCCCAACGGGTGTGGGTAAAACCGAACTCTGTAAGGCGCTGGCGAACTTTATGTTCGATAGCGACGAGGCGATGATCCGTATTGACATGTCCGAGTTTATGGAAAAACACTCGGTGTCTCGTCTGGTTGGTGCTCCTCCGGGATATGTGGGCTATGAAGAAGGTGGCTACCTGACTGAAGCGGTGCGTCGCCGTCCGTATTCCGTCATCCTACTAGATGAAGTGGAAAAAGCGCACCCGGATGTCTTCAACATTCTGTTGCAGGTACTGGATGATGGGCGTCTGACTGATGGGCAGGGGAGAACGGTCGACTTCCGTAATACGGTCGTCATTATGACCTCTAACCTCGGTTCTGATCTGATTCAGGAGCGTTTTGGCGAACTGGATTATGCGCACATGAAAGAGCTGGTGCTGGGAGTGGTTAGTCACAACTTCCGCCCGGAATTCATTAACCGTATTGATGAAGTGGTGGTCTTCCATCCGTTGGGTGAACAACATATCGCTTCGATTGCGCAGATTCAGTTGAAACGTCTGTACAAACGTCTGGAAGAGCGTGGTTATGAAATCCACATTTCTGACGAGGCGCTGAAACTGTTGAGCGAGAACGGTTATGATCCGGTCTATGGCGCGCGTCCTCTGAAACGTGCAATCCAGCAGCAGATCGAAAACCCGTTGGCACAGCAAATACTGTCTGGTGAATTGGTTCCGGGTAAAGTCATTCGCCTGGAGGTTAATGAAAACCGGATTGTCGCCGTCCAGTAAATGATAAAACGAGCCCTTCGGGGCTCGTTTTTGTCTATAAGTTAGACGGGAAAGACCATATTCAGGATGTTTTGCCTGAAAAGTAAGCGATTGATAAAGTTTTTATATTTTTCGCTTGTCAGGCCGGAATAACTCCATATAATGCGCCACCACTGACACGGAACAACGGCAAACACGCCGCCGGGTCAGCAGGATTCTCCTGAGAATCCTGACAGAGAAAAGCAAAAAATGCTTGACTCTGTAGCGGGAAAGCGTATTATGCACACCCCGCGCCGCTGAGAAAAAGCGAAGCGGCACTGA
>NZ_BBMY01000148.1 GCF_000759775.1 Escherichia albertii NBRC 107761 = DSM 17582 | reverse complement strand
CATATCTTACTGCAATGCAGAATATGTGCTGCTTGGCGCAGCTCTTTATTGAGAATGTTCAATCTTTTGTTTCAGTTTCGTGAAGGATACGGACGGTTTCTTGTGTAATATTATACATCGCCTGTTTATCTTTACTGCATACTCCTGCAAGTGTTAATGCTACTCCAGCATAAATTTCTGGATAACTATGTGTAAATATATCCAGTGAGTTTACATGTTTCTCTTTCATTCCTGCATCACAACGAACCTTATTTATACCTGTCGCCATTGATTGGGGAGGGCTAGAGCCTTCTGCACGAAAATAGTGATGTGACAGATCTGAGATAGCTTTGTATCCTTCTGCCTGGTTCAGGCCTGGAGCAGTCCATGTTTTACAAAAATACTCGGCAGCGTAACGTGTTGCAAGAGCGGCATCAGACGAGGAACCTGAGGTTCCGCTCATGACCGATAATCTCATCCGAATAAAAATATACCAATTGGTATACCAAGTTTATACCAAGAGCCAAAAAAGCAAAGGGGCTACCATTTGGTAACCCCTTGATTATTTGGCGGAAGCGCAGAGATTCGAACTCTGGAACCCTTTCGGGTCGCCGGTTTTCAAGACCGGTGCCTTCAACCGCTCGGCCACACTTCCGGGATGACGCGCACTATAAACATCCCGATGCGGCGTGTAAACCCCTAATGTGTTCGTTTGCCTGAAAAACAGCCAAAACCGCATTGATAGCGTGAAATAACAGCAATTTGGCGATTGCGTAGCCATAAAAAGCGGTTGTTGCGATGCCAGACGTGAATTATCAGTACAGCAACCTTTACTCCCTTCAGAACATGCCTGAACGAAAATAAGGTCTATTTTTATCGCAAAAAGACAAATCCATACAAACTGTGTTGTTTTGCGCAAAAAATTCACTACGCTTTATTAACATTACTTTCTGGCGACGTGCGCCAGTGCAGAAGGATGAGCTTTCGTTTTCAGCATCTCACGTGAAGCGATGGTTTGCCTTGCTACAGGGACGTCGCTTGCCGACCATAAGCGCCCGGTGTTCTGCCGGTGTCGCAAGGAGAAGAGACGTGCGATATGAATAATGAGGAAACATTTTACCAGTCCATGCGGCGTCAGGGGGTCACCCGGCGAAGTTTTCTTAAATATTGCAGTTTGGCTGCCACGTCGCTGGGATTAGGCGCGGGGATGGCGCCGAAGATTGCCTGGGCGCTGGAGAATAAACCGCGCATTCCAGTGGTGTGGATCCACGGTCTGGAATGTACCTGCTGTACCGAATCTTTTATCCGTTCCGCCCATCCGCTGGCGAAGGATGTCATTCTTTCCCTTATCTCCCTCGATTACGACGATACTTTGATGGCCGCCGCCGGAACCCAGGCGGAAGAAGTCTTTGAAGACATCATCACGCAATACAATGGCAAATACATCCTCGCAGTAGAAGGTAACCCGCCGCTGGGCGAGCAGGGGATGTTCTGTATCAGCAGTGGTCGGCCATTTATTGAGAAACTCAAACGCGCCGCTGCCGGAGCCAGTGCGATTATCGCATGGGGGACCTGTGCTTCCTGGGGCTGCGTGCAGGCCGCGCGCCCCAATCCGACGCAGGCAACGCCTATCGACAAAGTCATTACCGACAAACCCATTATCAAAGTACCTGGCTGCCCGCCAATCCCGGATGTGATGAGCGCCATCATTACTTACATGGTGACGTTCGATCGTCTGCCGGATGTCGACAGAATGGGGCGTCCGTTGATGTTCTATGGTCAGCGAATCCACGATAAATGCTATCGCCGTGCTCACTTCGACGCAGGAGAGTTCGTCCAGAGCTGGGATGATGACGCTGCCCGTAAAGGTTACTGCCTGTACAAAATGGGCTGCAAAGGGCCGACCACCTATAACGCCTGTTCCTCTACCCGCTGGAACGATGGCGTTTCTTTCCCTATCCAGTCTGGTCATGGCTGCCTGGGCTGTGCTGAAAATGGTTTCTGGGATCGCGGTTCGTTCTACAGCCGCGTGGTCGATATTCCGCAAATGGGTACCCATTCCACCGCCGATACCGTTGGCTTAACCGCGCTTGGCGTGGTGGCTGCGGCTGTTGGTGTGCATGCAGTCGCCAGCGCCGTTGACCAGCGCAGACGTCATAACCAGCAACCTACAGAAACCGAACACCAGCCAGGCAATGAGGATAAACAGGCATGAGCACTCAGTACGAAACTCAGGGGTACACCATCAATAATGCCGGACGCCGCCTGGTGGTTGACCCGATCACGCGCATCGAAGGTCACATGCGCTGTGAAGTGAATATTAACGATCAGAATGTGATCACCAACGCGGTCTCCTGCGGCACCATGTTTCGCGGGCTGGAGATCATCCTGCAAGGGCGAGACCCGCGCGATGCGTGGGCGTTCGTTGAACGTATCTGCGGCGTCTGTACCGGCGTACACGCCCTGGCTTCGGTCTATGCCATCGAAGATGCCATCGGCATTAAAGTGCCGGACAACGCCAATATCATCCGCAACATTATGCTGGCAACGCTCTGGTGCCACGATCACCTGGTGCACTTCTATCAGCTTGCCGGGATGGACTGGATTGATGTGTTAGATGCGCTGAAAGCCGATCCGCGGAAAACCTCCGAACTGGCGCAAAGCCTCTCCTCATGGCCAAAATCCTCCCCTGGCTATTTCTTTGACGTGCAAAACCGACTGAAGAAATTTGTTGAAGGCGGGCAGTTGGGGATTTTCCGCAACGGCTACTGGGGCCATCCACAGTACAAACTGCCGCCGGAAGCTAATCTGATGGGCTTTGCCCACTATCTCGAAGCTCTCGATTTCCAGCGTGAAATTGTCAAAATCCACGCGGTCTTTGGCGGTAAAAACCCTCATCCAAACTGGATTGTCGGTGGGATGCCGTGCGCCATTAACATTGATGAAAGCGGCGCGGTTGGGGCGGTCAATATGGAACGCCTGAATCTGGTGCAGTCGATCATTACCCGCACGGCGGACTTCATTAATAACGTGATGATCCCCGACGCCTTAGCCATCGGTCAGTTCAATAAACCATGGAGTGAAATCGGCACGGGGCTTTCTGATAAATGCGTCCTCAGCTACGGCGCATTCCCGGATATTGCCAATGACTTTAGCGAGAAAAGTCTGCTGATGCCTGGTGGCGCGGTGATTAACGGCGACTTCAACAATGTGCTGCCAGTGGATTTGGTTGATCCGCAGCAGGTGCAGGAGTTTGTCGATCATGCCTGGTATCGTTATCCCAACGATCAGGTCGGGCGTCATCCGTTCGATGGTATTACCGACCCGTGGTACAACCCTGGCGATGTCAAAGGCAGCGATACCAACATTCAGCAACTGAATGAACAGGAACGCTACTCGTGGATCAAAGCGCCACGCTGGCGCGGTCATGCGATGGAAGTGGGGCCGCTGGCGCGCACGCTAATTGCCTACCATAAAGGCGATGCTGCGACCGTGGAGTCGGTCGATCGCATGATGTCGGCGCTGAACCTGCCACTTTCTGGCATCCAGTCGACATTGGGTCGCATTTTGTGCCGCGCGCATGAAGCGCAGTGGGCCGCAGGTCAGTTGCAATACTTCTTCGACAAACTGATGACCAACCTGAAAAACGGCAATCTCGCCACCGCCTCCACTGAAAAATGGGAACCTGCAACCTGGCCGACAGAGTGCCGTGGTGTCGGCTTTACCGAAGCGCCGCGCGGAGCGTTAGGCCACTGGGCCGCGATTCGCGATGGCAAGATTGAGCTCTACCAGTGCGTGGTACCGACCACCTGGAACGCCAGCCCGCGCGATCCGAAAGGGCAGATTGGCGCCTATGAGGCCGCGCTGATGAACACCCAAATGGCGATCCCCGAGCAACCGCTGGAGATCCTGCGTACCTTACACAGCTTCGATCCGTGTCTGGCTTGTTCAACGCATGTACTGGGCAACGACGGCAGCGAACTTATCTCCGTGCAGGTGCGTTAACAGCGAAGGAGAATCATCATGCAAGAGAAAAGCGACAACGTTGTCAGTCACTATGTGTTTGAAGCGCCAGTGCGGATCTGGCACTGGCTGACGGTGTTATGCATGGCGGTGTTGATGGTCACCGGATACTTTATCGGTAAGCCGTTGCCTTCCGTCAGCGGCGAGGCGACGTATCTGTTCTATATGGGTTACATCAGGTTAATCCACTTCAGCGCCGGGATGATTTTTACCGTGGTCTTGCTGATGCGGATTTACTGGGCGTTTGTCGGTAATCGTTACTCCCGCGAGCTTTTTATCGTGCCGATATGGCGCAAAAGCTGGTGGCAGGGCGTGTGGTATGAAATCCGCTGGTATCTGTTTCTGGCAAAACGTCCGAGTGCCGATATAGGTCATAACCCCATCGCCCAGGCGGCGATGTTCGGCTATTTCCTGATGTCCGTCTTTATGATCATCACCGGCTTTGCGCTGTACAGCGAGCACAGCCAGTACGCCATTTTTACCCCGTTCCGTTATGTGGTGGAGTTTTTCTACTGGACGGGCGGCAACTCAATGGACATTCACAGCTGGCATCGGCTGGGGATGTGGCTGATTGGCGCGTTTGTGATCGGTCATGTCTACATGGCGCTGCGTGAAGACATCATGTCCGACGACACGGTGATCTCCACGATGGTTAATGGTTACCGCAGTCATAAATTTGGCAAAATGAGCAACAAGGAGCGTTCATGAGCGAACGACGCATCGTGGTAATGGGGCTGGGCAACTTGCTGTGGGCTGATGAAGGTTTCGGCGTGCGGGTGGCTGAACGGTTGTATGCTCATTACCGCTGGCCTGAAGAGGTAGAAATTGTCGATGGCGGTACTCAAGGGCTTAACCTGTTGGGCTATGTCGAAAGCGCCAGTCATTTGTTGATCCTCGATGCTATTGATTATGGTCTGGAGCCCGGGGCATTACGCACTTATGCCGGAGAGCGCATTCCTGCTTACCTTAGCGCGAAGAAAATGAGCCTGCATCAGAACAGCTTCTCCGAAGTGCTGGCGCTGGCGGATATTCGAGGTCATCTTCCTGCACAAATCGCCCTTATCGGATTGCAACCCGCGATGCTCGACGACTACGGCGGTAGCCTGAGCGAACTGGCACGGGCGCAACTGCCCGCCGCGGAACAAGCGGCGCTGGCGCAACTGGCTGAGTGGGGAGTTGTGCCACAACTGGCTGAAGAGTCGCGTTGTCTCAATTATGACTGTCTGTCGATGGAAAATTACGAAGGCGTTCGCTTGCGCCAGTATCGGATGACGCTGGAGGAGCAGGGATGAACAGCAACACGCCATTTAATGTGTTGTGGCAACGAATGCTGGCGCGCGGTTGGACGCCAGTCACTGGAACAAGCCTTGACGACTGGCTTACGCAAGCGCCAGACGGCGTGGTGTTATTAAGCAGCGATCCGAAACGCACGCCAGAGGTCAACGATAACCCGGTAATGATTGGCGAATTACTGCGCGAGTTTCCAGAATATGCGTGGCAAGTGGCGATCGCTGATCTCGAACAGAGTGAAGCCATTGGCGATCGCTTTGGGGTTTTTCGCTTTCCGGCAACACTGGTGTTTACCGATGGCAATTATCGTGGCGTGCTGAATGGTATTCACCCGTGGGCAGAGTGGGTAAGCCTGATGAGCGGGCTTGTCGCACAGCAACAGGAGCAAGCCTCATGAGTGAAACTTTTTTTCATCTGCTGGGACCTGGAACGCAACCGAACGATGACAGTTTCAGCATGAACCCGCTGCCAATTACCTGCCAGGTGAATGATGAACCGAGCATGGCGGCGCTGGAACGGTGTTCGCATAGTCCGCGGGTCATTGCGCTGTTAAACGATTTGCAAAAACAGCTAAGTCAACGCCAGCCGCCGCAGGGTGAAGTGTTAGCCGTTAACCTGTTAAATCTCAACGCCGATGAGCGTCACTTCATTAATACGCTTCTCGGGGAAGGGGAAGTCTCGGTGCGTATTCAGCATGCTGACGGTAGCGAAAGTGAAATTCAGGAAGCGATCTTCTGCGGGTTCTGGCGCGTACGCAAACGTCGCGATGCTCGATTGCAGGAAGACAGGCTGGAGGTAGGTCGCGCGCCGCTGGTGTTGTTGCAGGCGACAACACAAAATACGCTACCGACGGATTCACTATTACCTCCTCCCATCGACGGTCTGATGAATGGTCTGCCGCTGGCCCATGAACTGCTGGCGCATGTGCGTAACCCTGATACGCAGCCACACAGTATCAATCTGACACAGTTGCCCATCAGCGAGGCTGACCGGGTTTTCCTCTCGCGTCTGTGCGGGCCGGGGAATATTCAGATTCGCACCGTTGGCTATGGCGAAAGCTATATCAACGCCACCGGATTACGCCATGTCTGGCATTTACGTTGTCTGGATACCTTAAAGGGCCCGTTGCTTGAGAGCTATGAGATCTGCCCAATACCGGAAGTCGTGCTGGCAGCGCCAGAAGATCTGGTCGATTCTACGCAACGATTGGGTGAGGTCTGTCGGTGGCTGGCGGAAAGCGCGCCGTAGTGAAAAACGGCGGCAAATATCGCTTTCAGTTCTATGAATATCGAAATTAGCGAAGATAACTACCCACAAACTGTAAGGATAAAAGAGGGGATCTACTATTAATAAGCTATTTCCCTCTCTTCGCTTACAGGAGTTCGCATGTGGGATGTTATTGATTTATCGCGTTGGCAGTTTGCTCTGACCGCGCTGTACCATTTTTTATTCGTGCCACTTACTCTGGGGCTGATTTTTTTGCTGGCTATCATGGAAACCATATACGTGGTCACTGGCAAGATTATCTACCGCGATATGACGCGCTTCTGGGGTAAGCTCTTCGGTATCAACTTTGCTCTTGGCGTGGCGACTGGCCTGACGATGGAGTTTCAGTTTGGTACTAACTGGTCATTTTATTCTAACTATGTGGGCGACATTTTCGGCGCGCCGCTGGCGATGGAAGCTCTAATGGCCTTCTTCCTCGAATCCACCTTTGTTGGCTTGTTTTTCTTCGGCTGGCAACGTCTCAATAAATATCAACATCTGCTGGTCACCTGGCTGGTGGCGTTCGGTTCCAATATCTCCGCATTGTGGATTTTGAATGCCAATGGCTGGATGCAGTTCCCGACCGGCGCTCATTTCGATATCGACACTCTGCGCATGGAGATGACCAGCTTTAGCGATCTGGTCTTTAACCCCGTCAGCCAGGTGAAGTTTGTGCACACGGTGATGGCGGGCTACGTGACAGGAGCGATGTTCATTATGGCAATTAGCGCCTGGTATTTACTGCGCGGGCGGGAGCGCGATGTGGCGTTACGCTCGTTTGCTATCGGTTCCGTCTTTGGCACTCTGGCGATAATTGGCGCGCTGCAACTTGGAGACAGCTCTGCGTTTGAAGTTGCTCGTGTACAGCCGGTAAAACTGGCAGCGATGGAAGGGGAGTGGCAGACAGAGCCTGCGCCAGCGCCGTTTCATCTCATTGCCTGGCCGGAGCAGGATCAAGAGCGCAATACCTTTGCCATCAAAATCCCCGCGCTGCTAGGGATCCTCGCCACTCACTCATTAGATAAGCCCGTGCCGGGGCTGAAAAATTTAATGGCTGAAACCTATCCACGCTTACAACGCGGACGTATGGCCTGGCTGCTAATGCAGGAGATATCGCAAGGCAATCGTGAGCCGCATGTGTTGCAGGCGTTTCGTGAACTGGAAAACGATCTCGGTTACGGCATGCTGCTCTCCCGCTATGCGCCGGATATGAATCATGTCACTGCCGCACAGTATCAGGCAGCGATGCGAGGCGCTATCCCGCAGGTTGCTCCGGTATTCTGGAGCTTCCGTATCATGGTGGGCTGCGGCTCGCTGCTGCTACTGGTAATGCTGATTGCGCTTGTTCAGACACTGCGTGGCAAAATTGACCAGCATCGCTGGGTGCTAAAAATAGCGCTCTGGAGTCTGCCGCTACCGTGGATTGCCATTGAGGCCGGGTGGTTTATGACCGAATTTGGCCGCCAGCCGTGGGCGATACAGGACATTTTACCAACATATTCCGCGCACTCTGCATTAACTACGGGTCAGTTGGCTTTCTCACTGATCATGATCGTCGGGCTTTATACCCTGTTCCTTATCGCCGAAGTCTACCTGATGCAGAAATATGCTCGCCTGGGGCCGAGTGCGATGCAGAGTGAACAACCCGCGCAGCAACAGGGGTAAAGGAGGGAGTCATGTTTGATTATGAGACATTACGGTTCATCTGGTGGTTACTGATGGGCGTGATCCTGGTGGTCTTTATGATCACCGACGGATTTGATATGGGGATCGGCTGTCTGCTACCGCTGGTTGCACGTGACGATGATGAACGTCGGATAGTCATAAACAGCGTTGGCGCGCACTGGGAAGGCAACCAGGTCTGGCTGATCCTCGCAGGCGGAGCATTATTTGCCGCCTGGCCCAGAGTCTATGCTGCGGCGTTTTCCGGCTTTTATGTGGCAATGATTCTGGTTCTGTGCTCGCTGTTTTTTCGCCCGTTGGCTTTTGATTATCGCGGCAAAATCGCCGATGTGCGTTGGCGTAAAATGTGGGATGCCGGTCTGGTTATTGGCAGTCTGGTGCCGCCTGCGGTCTTTGGGATCGCATTCGGTAACTTGTTACTCGGCGTGCCATTTGCCTTTACACCGCAATTACGCGTGGAGTATCTCGGTACTTTCTGGCAGTTGCTTACACCATTCCCATTGCTGTGCGGCTTGCTCAGTCTGGGGATGGTGATTTTGCAGGGAGGCGTCTGGCTGCAACTTAAGACCGTCGGCGTCATTCACCTGCGCTCGCAACTGGCGACCAAACGCGCAGCGTTGCTGGTGATGTTGTGCTTTTTACTGGCGGGTTACTGGCTATGGGTCGGTATTGATGGCTTTGTGTTGCTCGCTCAGGATGTTAATGGTCCGTCGAATCCGTTAATGAAAATGGTCGCTGTACTGCCAGGTGCCTGGATGAATAATTTCATCGAATCGCCAGTATTGTGGCTTTTCCCGTTGCTGGGGTTCTTCTGCCCGTTGTTGACGGTGATGGCGATTTATCGGGGGCGCCCAGGATGGGGATTTCTGATGGCTTCATTAATGCAATTTGGCGTGATTTTCACTGCGGGCATCACGTTGTTCCCGTTTGTCATGCCCTCAAGCATCAGTCCAGTATCCAGTCTGACATTGTGGGACAGCACTTCCAGCCAGATGACGCTGAGCATTATGTTGGTTATCGTGCTGATATTTTTGCCCATTGTGTTGCTCTATACATTATGGAGCTACTACAAAATGTGGGGGCGTATGACGACAGAAACTCTCCGCCATCACGAAAACGAGCTGTACTAAGGAGCAGGAACGATGTGGTATTTACTCTGGTTCGTCGGCATTTTGTTGATGTGTTCACTCTCCACCGTAGTGTTAGTATGGCTGGAGCCACGTCTAAAAGGTTAACGAGCGTAGGTCTGATGTGACGCATCAAGCGTCGCACCAGACCTTAATGCGAAATATGCAAAACGGGAACCTGGCGATGAAAGTGATTTTGCTCCCTTTTTTTTCTCTTCTGCTTCCGTTAACACTGTCGCCTGCATACGCTCAGAATGAGCCGGAGCTAAAGCTGGAAAGTGTGGTGATTGTTAGCCGTCATGGCGTGCGTGCGCCAACCAAAGCAACATCACTCATGCAGGATGTCACCCCCAATGCATGGCCAACCTGGCCAGCAAAACTGGGCTGGCTGACGCCGCGCGGCGGCGAGCTGGTCTCTTATCTTGGGCATTACCAACGTCAGCGTCTGGTGGCTGATGGTTTGCTGGCAAAAAAGGGATGCCCGAAACCGGGGCAGGTCGCGATTATTGCCGATATTGACGAACGCACCCGTAAAACGGGCGAAGCTTTTGCAGCCGGACTGGCGCCCGGCTGTGTTCTTCCCGTACACACTCTGCCAGACACTTCCCGTCCCGACCCGTTGTTTAATCCCCTTAAAACCGGTATTTGCCAACTGGATAAGGCAAAGGTGACCGGGGCTATTCTCAACAGGGCAGGGGGATCGATAGCCGGATTCACTGAGCATAGGCAAACGGCATTTCGTGAACTGGAGCGGGTTCTGAATTTTTCTCAATCACGCTTGTGCCTCAAACGAGAGAAACAAGGCGAAAGTTGTTCGCTGACCCAAGTATTACCATCGGAACTCAACGTGAGTAGCGACAATGTCTCATTAACCGGAGCGGTAAGCCTGGCATCAATGCTGACAGAGATCTTTCTCCTGCAACAAGCACAAGGAATGCCACAGCCGGGTTGGGGGCGAATTACCGATTCACAGCAGTGGAATACTTTGTTAAGTCTGCATAATGCGCAATTTTATCTGCTACAACGTACGCCAGAAGTTGCCCGTAGTCGCGCCACGCCATTACTGGATTTGGTCCTGACAGCGTTGACCGCGCATGGCCTGAAAAAACAGAGCCATGGCGTAATGCTTCCGACGTCACTGTTGTTTATTGTCGGACACGATACCAATCTGGCGAATCTGGGCGGCGCGTTAGGGCTTAACTGGACGCTGCCAGGCCAGCCAGATAACACGCCGCCGGGTGGTGAACTGGTGTTTGAACGCTGGCGTCGGCTAAGTGATAACAGCCAGTGGATTCAGGCTTCTTTCGTCTTTCAGACTTTACAGCAGATGCGCGATAAAACACCGCTATCACTGAAAATACGGCCTGGAGAAGTAAAACTAACTCTTGCCGGATGTAAGGAAATAAACGCGCAGGATATGTGTTCGCTGGTGGGTTTTACGCAAATAGTGAACAAAATGCGCATACCTGCGTGCAGTTTGTAATGCACA
>NZ_BBMY01000149.1 GCF_000759775.1 Escherichia albertii NBRC 107761 = DSM 17582 | reverse complement strand
CCCAGATTTACGGCGGTTATTTCGACATGATGTTTGGTGTATCGGGGCGGGAGTTCCAGTTGTATGGCGTGCCCCATGACCGTCGCGTTAATTTCTGTGAAGTCATGGAAAAGGTGCCAGTATGTGTAACCACTGACACCTTTATTCTTAATGGCCTGTTGAGCCATCAGGAATGCAGTTTACCCCCGGTTTGCGATCTGGCGTGTAAAGGCGAAAACATTCTGTTTTCCTGTCCGTCGATATCGGTTGCAGGTCTGGTTGCCTGAGCGACTGGGCCATCATTGGGCTGGAGACATTGCTTTGCGGAAGATCGGCTTTATCAGCAGTACCGAGTGGACCAGCAAAAGCAGGAAGAACAGAGACTGATAACAACAAAGCAGCAAAATAAGGCTTCATTTTTACCACCTTTATCAGGTTGCGTTTCATTTGTTCCAGAGGAACATGGTCGATTTTTCGCGCATTACTGGTGGCTGGGAATCACCCGTATGGGTGATTTTTGCAGTACAGTCTATGGTGCAGGATGCGCCGCCAGACGCGGCTTATCCGGCCTACGGGTAGGACGGATAAGGCGTTCACGCCGTATCCGGTGTTGGTTGGGAGATGCCCACTGAATCCAGGTTGAACAAAACATACACAAAAAATATAGATCCCCGTCACATTTTTGCGTTATACAGGAAGCTCGCCACTGAGAAGGAGTTGCTGCTATGACGTCGCTCACTCGTCCTCGCGTGGAGTTTATCTCCACTATTTTGCAATCCGTACTTAATCTTGGCCTGTTGTGTCTCGGCCTGATTTTGATCGTCTTCCTCGGCAAAGAAACGGTGCATCTGGCTGATGTGTTATTCGCGCCAGAACAGGCCAGCAAATATGAGCTGGTGGAAGGGCTGGTGGTTTACTTTCTCTATTTCGAATTTATCGCACTGATTGTGAAGTACTTTCAGTCCGGTTTTCATTTTCCCTTACGTTACTTTGTCTATATCGGGATCACTGCCATTGTGCGCTTGATCATCGTCGATCATAAATCTCCACTGGATGTGTTGATCTACTCGGCGGCGATCCTGCTGCTGGTGATCACCCTGTGGCTGTGTAATTCGAAACGGCTGAAGCGGGAGTAAAAAAAGGCGCTCCGAAGAGCGCCGAATAACAGTCACAAGTTGGGATAACGTAAGTTGAGGGTGCAGCGGCATAACATTGACAGAACAACATCTTTAACCTTTCACACCACCTGCCGTCAGGCCGTTGACCAGCCAACGCTGAGCCAGCAAGAAGACGATGGTGATTGGTAAGGCAGACATCACGGCAGCGGCGGCAAAGTCGCCCCACAGGTAGTTTTGCGGGTTGAGGTATTGCTGCATACCCACGGCCAGGGTGTAGCTGTTCACGTCACGCAGTAATAGCGACGCGACCGGAACTTCAGTAATGGCAGCGATAAACGACAGGATGAACACAACCGCCAGAATCGGTACTGACAGCGGCAACAGGACAAGGCGGAAGGCCTGCCACTGTGTCGCACCATCCAGCGCCGCCGCTTCTTCCAGCGAGCCGTCGATAGTTTCGAAATAACCTTTAATCGTCCAGACGTGCAGCGCAATTCCGCCCAGGTAAGCGAAGATAACGCCGCCATGCGTATTCAGACCGATGAAGGGAATGTACTCACCCAGACGGTCAAACAACGCATACAACGCCACCAGTGAGAGCACCGCCGGGAACATCTGGAAAATCAGCATCCCCTTCAGTAATGTCGCTTTGCCAGGGAAGCGCATACGGGCGAAGGCGTAAGCGCAGGTGGTGGAGAGCGCCACAATACCAATTGCGGAAATCCCTGCCACCTTCACCGAGTTCCACAGCCACAGCAGTACCGGAAACGGCGGTGGCGTAATGCGACCATCAGCCTGTTCAACGCTAAAACCTAACGCCAGTTTCCAGTGATCCCAGGAGATTTGCTCCGGGATCAGACTACCGGTCGCGAAGTTCCCCTGACGCAGCGAGATGGCGACGACCATCAGCAGCGGGAACATAATCGCCGCGATGAAAAGCAGTAGTAGCAGGTGAGTGATAATTAAACGTGCTTTTTGCGATTTCGGTTGTACCATTGCCATTTTCGTTATCTCCCTTAATCAAACTTCATTCGCGTGGCTTTCAGGTTCACTATCGCCAGCGCACCCACCAGTAAGAAGATCAGTGTGGCAATCGCCGCCGCCAGACCGAAATCCTGACCACCGCCGCCTTCAAACGCGATACGGTAGGTGTAGTTAACGAGCAGGTCGGTATAACCGGCTGGCGTGGTCGTGCCAAGACGATCCGGGCCGCCGTTGGTCAACAGTTGAATCAGTACGAAGTTGTTAAAGTTAAAGGCGAAGCTGGCGATCATCAGCGGCGTCAGCGGCTTAATCAGCAGCGGCAGTGTAATCTTAAAGAAGTTCTGCAAGGGACCTGCGCCATCCATCGCTGAGGCTTCATACAGATCGTCAGGAATCGCTTTCAGCAAGCCCATGCAGAGGATCATCATGTACGGATAACCCAGCCAGGTGTTGACGATAATCAGCATCGTCCGTGCAGTGGTTGGATCGCTGAACCAGGCGGGTTTTACGCCAAACAGCGTGCTCAACATCATGTTGATTTCACCGAAGCTCTGATTGAACAATCCCTTGAAAATCAAAATGGAAATAAACGATGGCACGGCATAGGGCAGAATCAGCAGGACGCGATAGACCGCTTTGCCGCGTAACGCTTCCCACTGCACCAGACAGGCCAGAACCATGCCGACCGCCACCGTTAAAAAGACGGTGATCAGCGAAAACACTACGGTCCAGACGAAAATGGCGAGGAACGGTTTCTGAATGCCTTCGTCGGTAAAGACTCGGGTAAAGTTTTTCCAGCCGGTGGTTACGGTGTAGCCCGGGCTTAGCTTTTCATCACCCCAGTGACCGTCGGCGGTAATAGACTGGTAAAAACCAATTTGGTTATTCGGGCGATATTTCACGCCGCTCTGGTTATTGGTCAGCGTACCATCCTCGCCGAGGATATAGAGTGGTTGTGTACCAGAGAACTGGCGCAGGGAACTCATAATCACTTTGTTGCCATCCGGCAGAATGGCGGTAATGTCGCTCAGCGCCTGACGATTCTGGGTTATCACGCGCAGATTCGCGCGCTCGCCTTCAGGCAGGGTGGCGCTTTCTTTCAGTTGCAGTTTGTGCTCGCCGCCAAATTTAAAAGCGTCTGAGAGATAATTCTTGCCGCTTTCGCCGTCGGTGAGTGCCAGTTGCCACTCATTACCTGCCGGATAAAGACCGAAGTTATAGGTTTTGCCCGCTTGCCAGGATCTATCTAACAACACTTCCTGGGCGCGTTCAAAAGTCAGTTGGTTGGTGCTGCTGTAGTTGGTAAAGGCAATGGCGATGGTACAAACCAGAGGGAAGAGGACGAATAGCCCCATCCCGGCCATTCCTGGATAAACATAGCGCCAGGCGTAGGCTTTACGATTGGCGAAAATATACAGTCCCGCAGAGCTCAAAATCAGCGTGGTAATAGCGAACAGGTACTCCCCTTGTGCGTACATTAAAACTACAAGGTAACCCACCAGCAGGCCGAGCAGACCTAACACTGACCATTTCAGCGCGTCGCTTTGCCACCAATGTTTCTTTTTAATGACATCCATGGGGTTTTTCCTCATTCCAGGACGGATAAACGGTGACACCGCATCCGACAACAACTGCCTGATGCGACGCTGGCGCGCCTTATCAGGCCTACATACGTTTCGATTTCGTAGGCCGGATAAGGCGTTCACGCCGCATCCGGCAACAACGGCCTGATGCGACACTGACGCGTCTTATCAGGCCTACATACGTTTCGGTTTTGTAGGCCGGATAAGGCGTTCACACCGCATCCGACAACAACGGCCTGATGCGACGCTGACGCGTCTTATCAGGCCTACATACATTCCGGTTTTGTAGGCTGGACAAGGCGTTCACGCCGCATCCGGCAACAACGGCCTGATGCGACACTGACGCGTCTTATCAGGCCTACATACGTTTCGGTTTTGTAGGCCGGATAAGGCGTTCACGCCGCATCCGGCATTTCATCGCATTACCTGGTGATACGAGTCTGTGCATCTTTCAGGGCGGCATCGACAGTCTGACGACCGCTGGCGGCGTTGATTACTGCGGTACGAACGGCATACCAGAAGGCGGACATCTGTGGGATGTTTGGCATGATTTCACCTTTCTGGGCGTTATCCATGGTGGCGGCGATGCGAGGATCTTTTGCCAGCTCATCCTGATAGGACTTCAGCGCCACTGCACCCAGCGGTTTGTCTTTATTGACGGCTTCCAGTCCCTCGTCAGTCAACAGATAGTTTTCGAGGAACTCTTTCGCCAGCTCTTTGTTCGGACTGGCGGCGTTAATACCCGCGCTCAGCACGCCAACGAACGGTTTAGAAGGGTGCCCTTTGAAGGTCGGTAGCAGCGTCACGCCGTAGTTCACTTTGCTGGTGTCGATGTTGGACCATGCCCACGGGCCGTTGATGGTCATCGCTGTTTCGCCTTTGTTAAAGGCTGCTTCTGCGATGGAGTAATCGGTGTCCGCGTTCATGTGTTTGTTTTTAATCAGATCAACCAGGAAGGTCAGACCTGCTTTCGCGCCAGCGTTATCCACGCCAACGTCTTTAATGTCGTACTTGCCGTTTTCATACTTGAACGCATAACCCCCGTCAGCGGCAATCAGCGGCCAGGTGAAGTACGGTTCTTGCAGGTTGAACATCAGCGTGCTCTTACCTTTCGCTTTCAGTTCTTTATCCAGTGCCGGGATCTCTTCCCAGGTTTTTGGCGGGTTCGGCAGCAGATCTTTGTTATAAATCAGCGATAACGCTTCAACAGCAATTGGGTAAGCAATCAGCTTGCCGTTGTAACGTACGGCATCCCAGGTGAACGGATACAGCTTGTCCTGGAATGATTTATCCGGGGTGATTTCAGCCAGCAGGCCAGACTGCGCATAGCCGCCAAAGCGGTCGTGCGCCCAGAAGATGATGTCAGGACCATCGCCAGTTGCTGCAACCTGAGGGAATTTTTCTTCCAGTTTATCCGGGTGCTCGATGGTGACTTTAATTCCGGTATCTTTCTCGAATTTCTTACCCACTTCAGCGAGGCCGTTATAGCCTTTATCGCCGTTAATCCAGATAACCAGTTTACCTTCTTCGATTTTGGCGAGAGCTGAGGTGGAAAACATCATCGTCGTTAATGCGGATAATGCGAGGATGCGTGCACTTGTTGTTATTTTCATCATCTATGGTCCTTGTTGGTGAAGTGCTTGTGAAAACACCTAAACGGACTCCAGTTTCTTTATACGGCAACCTCTTTCCATCCTCCTTGCCCCTACGCCCCACCGTTGCTTTATGTGATCTCTGTTACAGAATTGGCGGTAATGTGGGGATGCGCACATAAAATCGCCACGATTTTTGCAAGCAACATCACGAAATTCCTTACTTTGTCTCGACTTAGCTTGCAGACGCCGCGTTCTCATCCTCCCGCCTCCTCCCCCATAAAAAAGCCTGGGGGCGGAGGATTCAAGCCATCTTCTTATGACGCATAGTCAGCCCATCATGAATGTTGCTGTCGATGACAGGTTGTAACGAAGGGAGAAGGGCATGGCGAGCGTACAGCTGCAAAATGTAACGAAAGCCTGGGGCGAGGTGGTGATATCGAAAGATATCAATCTCGACATCCACGAAGGCGAGTTCGTGGTGTTTGTCGGTCCGTCCGGCTGCGGTAAATCGACTTTACTACGCATGATTGCCGGGCTTGAGACGATTACCAGCGGCGACCTGTATATCGGCGACAAACGAATGAACGATACTCCGCCGGCAGAACGCGGCGTCGGTATGGTGTTTCAGTCTTACGCGCTCTATCCCCACCTGTCTGTAGCAGAAAACATGTCGTTTGGTCTGAAACTGGCTGGCGCGAAAAAAGAGGTAATTAACCAACGCGTTAACCAGGTGGCGGAAGTGCTGCAACTGGCGCATTTGCTGGATCGTAAACCGAAAGCGCTCTCCGGTGGTCAGCGTCAGCGTGTGGCGATTGGTCGTACGCTGGTGGCTGAGCCCAGCGTGTTTTTGCTCGATGAACCGCTCTCTAATCTCGATGCTGCGCTGCGCGTGCAGATGCGTATTGAAATCTCTCGTCTGCATAAACGGCTGGGCCGCACGATGATTTACGTCACCCACGATCAGGTCGAAGCAATGACGCTGGCCGACAAAATCGTGGTGCTGGACGCCGGTCGCGTGGCGCAGGTTGGGAAACCGCTCGAGCTGTACCACTATCCCGCAGACCGTTTTGTCGCCGGATTTATCGGTTCACCAAAGATGAACTTCCTGCCGGTAAAAGTGACCGCCACTGCCATTGATCAAGTTCAGGTTGAGTTGCCGATGCCAAATCGCCAGCAAGTCTGGCTACCGGTTGAAAGCCGCGACGTTCAGGTCGGGGCCAACATGTCGCTGGGTATTCGCCCGGAACATCTACTGCCAAGCGATATCGCTGACGTCATCCTTGAGGGTGAAGTTCAGGTGGTCGAGCAGCTTGGCAACGAAACGCAAATCCATATCCAGATCCCTTCCATTCGTCAAAACCTGGTGTACCGCCAGTCTGACGTGGTGTTGGTAGAAGAAGGTGCCACATTCGCTATCGGCCTGCCGCCAGAGCGTTGCCATCTGTTCCGTGAGGATGGCACTGCATGTCGTCGACTGCATCAGGAGCCGGGCGTTTAAGCACCCTACAAAAGACACAAAACCTGTGACAGGTGATGTGAAAAAGAAAAGCAATGACTCAGGAGATAGAATGATGATTACTCTGCGCAAACTTCCTCTGGCGGTTGCCGTCGCAGCGGGCGTAATGTCTGCTCAGGCAATGGCTGTGGATTTCCACGGTTACGCGCGTTCCGGTATCGGCTGGACAGGGAGAGGCGGTGAACAACAGTGTTTCCAGACCACTGGCGCTCAAAGTAAATACCGTCTTGGCAACGAATGTGAAACTTATGCTGAATTAAAATTGGGCCAGGAAGTGTGGAAAGAGGGCGACAAGAGCTTCTATTTCGACACTAATGTGGCCTATTCCGTAGCGCAACAGAATGACTGGGAAGCCACCGATCCAGCCTTCCGTGAAGCGAACGTGCAGGGTAAAAACCTGATTGAATGGCTGCCTGGTTCCACTATCTGGGCGGGTAAGCGTTTCTACCAACGTCATGACGTTCATATGATCGACTTCTACTACTGGGATATTTCTGGTCCTGGCGCCGGTCTGGAAAACATCGATGTTGGCTTCGGTAAGCTGTCTCTGGCAGCAACCCGCTCCTCTGAAGCTGGTGGTTCTTCCTCTTTCGCCAGCAACAATATTTATGACTATACCAACGAAACTGCGAACGATGTCTTCGACGTGCGTTTGGCGCAGATGGAAATTAACCCGGGCGGCACATTAGAGCTGGGCGTCGACTACGGTCGTGCCAACCTGCGTGATAACTATCGTCTGGTTGATGGTGCATCGAAAGACGGTTGGTTATTCACTGCCGAGCATACTCAGAGCGTCCTGAAGGGCTTTAACAAGTTTGTTGTTCAGTACGCTACTGACTCGATGACCTCACAGGGTAAAGGTCTGTCGCAGGGCTCTGGCGTTGCGTTTGATAATGAACACTTTGCTTACAATATCAACAACAACGGTCACATGTTGCGTATCCTCGACCATGGTGCGATCTCCATGGGCGATAACTGGGACATGATGTACGTCGGTATGTACCAGGACATCAACTGGGATAACGATAACGGCACCAAGTGGTGGACCGTCGGTATTCGCCCGATGTACAAGTGGACGCCTATCATGAGTACCTTGCTGGAAGTGGGTTACGACAATGTCGAATCCCAGCGCACTGGCGACAAGAACAATCAGTACAAAATCACCCTCGCACAACAATGGCAGGCGGGCGACAGCATTTGGTCACGTCCGGCTATTCGTGTCTTTGCAACCTATGCCAAGTGGGATGAGAAATGGGGTTATGACTACACGGGTAACTCCACAAACAACCCGTACTATGGCAAGGCCGTTTCGGCTGATTTCAATGGTGGTAGCTTCGGTCGTGGCGACAGCGACGAGTGGACCTTCGGCGCCCAGATGGAAATCTGGTGGTAATAGCAAAGCGTTGACCGGATAAGGCGTTCACGCCGCATCCGGCATAAAAACAGGTTTAAGGGGCGTAAGCCCCTCTGATTATCGGGTTAAGCGCGCTATTGCCTGGCTACCGCTGAGCTCCAGATTTTGAGGTGAAAACAATGAAAATGAATAAACGTCTCATCGCCCTCTGTTTATCCGCAGGGCTATTGGCGAGCGCGCCTGGAATCAGCCTCGCCGACGTCAACTATGTACCGCAAAATACTAGCGACGCGCCCGCTATTCCTTCCGCCGCGCTGCAACAATTAACCTGGACACCGGTCGATCAATCCAAAACCCAGACCACTCATCTGGCAACCGATGGACAACAACTGAACGTCCCTGGCATCCGTGGCCCGGTCGCGGCATACAGTGTGCCTGCGAATATCGGTGAGTTAACGCTGACGCTGACCAGCGAAGTTAACAAGCAAACCAGCGTATTTGCGCCGAATGTGTTAATTCTTGATCAGAACATGACGCCATCGGCTTATTTCCCTGGTAGTTACTTTACCTATCAGGAACCTGGAGTAATAAGCGCTGACCGTCTGGAAGGGGTAATGCGTCTGACTCCGGCGCTGGGGCAACAGAAACTCTATGTACTGGTCTTTACCACCGAAAAAGATCTTCAACAGACGACCCAATTGCTTGACCCGGCAAAAGCGTATGCCAAAGGCGTCGGTAACTCGGTGCCGGATATTCCAGACCCGATTGCCCGTCACACCACTGATGGTTTGCTGAAACTGAAAGTGAAAAACAATTCCAGTTCCAGCGTACTGGTAGGGCCGTTATTTGGTTCTTCCGCTCCAGCTCCGGTTACGGTAGGTAACACGGCGGCACCTGCTGTGGCTGCACCAGCTCCGGCACCGGCGAAGAAAAGCGAACCAATGCTCAACGATACGGAAAGTTATTTTAATACTGCGATCAAAAATGCTGTCGCGAAGGGGGATGTTGATAAGGCGTTAAAGCTGCTTGATGAAGCCGAACGTCTGGGATCGACATCTGCCCGTTCCACCTTTATCAGCAGTGTAAAAGGCAAGGGGTAATTACGCTCCACAGTGCTGATTTTGCAACAACTGGTGCGTCTCTTGGCGCACCTTTTTTTCTTCTCCTGTGCCATTGTTGCGTTTTTGTTGCGCATTAGATCACTTAATTTGCTTTACTCCTCCCGTAAACGTTTTTCTGCGATACAATGCCTTTACGTTATGTAACGGAGAGTTCGGCATGTCACACCCTGCGTTAACGCAATTGCGTGCGCTGCGCTACTTTGAAGAGATCCCTGACCTGGACCCACAACAACTCGACTGGCTGTTACTGGAAGATTCCATGACGAAACGTTTTGAACAGCAGGGAAAAACGGTGAGCGTGACGATGATCCGCGAAGGGTTTGTCGACCAGAATGAAATCCCTGAAGAATTACCGCTGTTGCCGAAAGAGTCTCGTTACTGGTTACGTGAAATTTTGTTATGTGCCGATGAAGAACCCTGGCTTGCCGGGCGTACTGTCGTTCCTGCGTCAACGTTAAGCGGTCCCGAGCTGGCGTTGCGCAATCTGGGGAAAACGCCGTTAGGCCGTTATCTGTTTACTTCATCGACATTGACTCGGGACTTTATTGAGATAGGCCGTGATGCCGGATTGTGGGGGCGCCGTTCCCGCCTGCGATTAAGCGGTAAGCCGCTATTGCTGACTGAACTGTTTTTACCGGCATCACCGTTGTACTAAGAGGAAAAAAATATGGAGTGGAGTCTGACGCAGAATAAGCTGCTGGCATTTCACCGCTTAATGCGTACGGATAAGCCAATTGGCGCGTTACTGCTGCTCTGGCCAACTTTGTGGGCGCTGTGGGTGGCGACGCCAGGCGTCCCCCAACTCTGGATTCTGGCGGTGTTTGTTGCTGGCGTCTGGTTGATGCGCGCCGCCGGATGTGTGGTGAATGATTATGCTGACCGTAAGTTTGATGGTCATGTTAAGCGCACGGCAAACCGACCACTTCCCAGCGGCGAGGTCTCGGAGAAAGAGGCGCGCACGTTGTTTGTGGTGCTGGTGCTGATTTCATTCTTACTGGTGCTGACGCTGAATACGATGACTATTTTGTTGTCGATTGCCGCGCTAGCGCTGGCGTGGGTTTACCCGTTTATGAAGCGTTACACCCATTTACCGCAAGTGGTGCTGGGCGCGGCGTTTGGTTGGTCGATTCCAATGGCTTTTGCTGCCGTTAGTGAATCAGTACCGCTAAGTTGCTGGTTGATGTTCCTTGCCAATATTTTCTGGGCGGTGGCCTACGACACGCAGTATGCGATGGTTGACCGGGACGACGACGTGAAGATTGGTATTAAGTCTACGGCGATCCTGTTTGGTCAATACGACAAATTGATTATTGGTATTTTGCAGATTGGCGTACTGGCGCTGATGGCGATAATCGGTGAGTTAAATGGCCTGGGCTGGGGATATTATGGGTCAATACTGGTGGCTGGCGCGTTGTTTGTTTATCAACAAAAACTGATTGCCAACCGCGAGCGTGAAGCCTGCTTTAAAGCGTTTATGAATAATAACTATGTGGGCCTGGTGTTGTTTTTAGGGCTGGCGATGAGTTACTGGCATTTCTGATGATGTGAAAAAGCCGGAGGAGCCTCCGGCTTTTTTGT
>NZ_BBMY01000150.1 GCF_000759775.1 Escherichia albertii NBRC 107761 = DSM 17582 | reverse complement strand
TACCCAGAGTGCAATAATGCCTGTTTTAGCTGCAGCAAGGAAACAAGTGACCCAATCGATACTGTTAGGTGCCCAAATTCCTAGCCTGTCTCCTTTCTTTAATCCTTTAGCCAGTAACCCCCTTGCAATTTTATCAACACGACTGTTCAGGTCACACCAGGAAACTTCCCGCCCTGACTGCGCATCAATAATTGCAGTCTCCAATGCCTGAGTTTCAACTCTGGCATCAAGACATAATCCGGTCGTTACTGATAAAAGACGCATAATGCCTCCTCCGATATTGTGACGATTGTGGAGGACAGGCCTACGATGAGACTTGGTAAATTACGAACTAATTTTCGTCATTCCCTGTTTACAGATAAAAAATGCTCTCTGTCGGCACAGAACACACGAACATCAGGAACTGTAGTATTAATGTTTTAATTGGTGATAAAAATGTTGTGAATTAGTGATTGGTGTTAAATAAATATAATCTGGCAAGGTGCGTTCTACGATATTCAGAAGGTGTAACCATATTTTCCGCTTTAAACTTACGACTCAAATTAGATATATCGCTAAAACCACAATCATAGGCTATTTGAGTAATATTCTTTTCTGCCAAAAGAGGATCAGTCAACGCACACTTATAATTCTCCATACGACGATTCTGGATCTATTTATTTACTGTCGTTCCCTGCTCCTGAAACAGCTTCTGTAAATACCGTGTTGAAATCCCACACTTTTGCGCGCAGTCGTGGATGCTCAAATCAGGATCGGAAAGGTGACGTTCGAGATAATCCTGCGCAATAAAAAAAATGGTTGTATGACCACAAGGTTGTACCGGAGATCCCTCACTCAACTCACTGAGTGCAGAAACGATCAGATTCAGCAGGATGTCAGACAGTTGGCTGGCGCGTTGCGGAGAAAGCAAATCCAGGAAGGGCACATATTTCATCACAAAGCTATAAACCAGAGAACCGCTCACACTGTTCCCACGTACCGCTTTTGCAGTCAAATTATGAGTATTACCCAGTTTGCTGGAGATTTTTTCACGTGGAATCAAAATCTTATATAACGAATAATCACTCTCAAATCGCCATGAAACGGCTCTGGACATATCACAGAAGCAGAAGTCGCCCTGGCGGAGAAAAGCGGTACGTCCATCCTGCGTGAGTTGTCCAGCACCAGAACGCTGCAACTCAATATAAAAATCGCCTCCCTGACCGCAGCTTAACGCTCTCGGCTTACTGCTCGCCTGATGAGCATTTGACTCTAACAAAAGAAACTGCAAATCCAGAACACGTTGTTGAACAAGATTGGCATAAAACGGCTGTTGTAACATTCGCCCCTGGCCGGGATCGCAGTCATAGGAAGAGAGGAAACGCGACCTGACAGTATCCCGAAAAAACGAGAACCGTTCATGAGAGGGGACATCTTGCGTCGTGATTAAGTTCTTCATCAATAACCCACTGGTATTGCCAAGAGCCATTGAGACACGTATATCCATATCGCAAGAAAAGAGCAAGATGATACTTGTTAAAATAGAAGCGAGCTCTCACTTGCCAATTTTTGCTCAGTTTTCCAATCGATAACCCGCCATGAAAAACCGCAATATCGTACTGGAGTGATTCTCACGGAAAAAATCCATCACCATTTCTTTATCCAGCCCATAACGACGCGTCAGAATGCCTGCTTTCCAGGCGCTAAGCTGGCGGTCGCCGGTTTTTTCATACATACGATGCGAGAAACCTAATACAAAACCACGCTTATAATCAGCGCAGAATTTCGCCACATTGACGGCACTGTCGGCATGTGTTGCTTCCAATCCCGCCATCAGACCTTTACCAAAATGGTTATTCATCATTCACCTCAATCGCTATATATAATTATATATAGCGATATTTTAGGCAAAGAATGGCACCATCGCACGCTATTTTTTCTGCGATTAAAAAAAGTTACCTTGTATGCAATATGTGAATTAAAAGAGATAGTTGGCAATATCTGATAAGTATTCTCTGCCTACGCAAGGTGAGTCACCAATTTGTCACCGCCAGGCGTCGGATCGTTATGGCGCCCGTTATCCCGCGAATACACACACATCTCCTGTCGTCGTCATTTTCCAGATTGCATATACTGCGGCAGCATTCACGACTCTCTCCCGACATAGCGCTTTGAGCAAAACATAAGCGACTGTTTTTTCGTCACTCTGTGAGCCAGGTGACGGGATCTCCTCTGGCGAATCGCTAAGCTAGAAATATTGTTTCGAAATTGAACGGTAGAAAGGAGATGTCATGGTCTGGTTAGCGAATCCCGAGCGTTATGGACAGATGCAGTATCGTTATTGCGGGAAAAGTGGTTTACGCCTGCCCGCGCTGTCATTGGGCTTATGGCACAATTTCGGCCACGTAAACACACTGGAAACACAGCGCGCGATACTGCGCAGAGCCTTTGATTCAGGTATCACCCACTTCGATTTAGCCAATAATTACGGACCGCCTCCAGGCAGTGCGGAAGAGAACTTTGGCCGTTTGCTACGAGAGGATTTTGCCGCTTATCGTGATGAGCTGATTATCTCCACCAAAGCAGGATACGATATGTGGCCCGGCCCATATGGCTCTGGAGGCTCGCGTAAATACCTGCTCGCCAGCCTCGATCAAAGTCTGAAACGCATGGGACTGGAATACGTTGATATTTTTTATTCTCACCGCGTTGATGAGAATACGCCAATGGAAGAAACCGCCTCAGCGCTGGCGCATGCAGTGCAAAGCGGTAAGGCGCTATATGTCGGGATCTCGTCTTACTCTCCAGAGCGCACCCAAAAAATGGTCGAGTTGCTACGCGAGTGGAAAATTCCTCTGTTAATTCATCAGCCTTCGTACAATCTACTGAACCGTTGGGTAGATAAAAGCGGCCTGCTGGATACTCTGGAAACTCATGGCGTGGGATGTATCGCCTTTACCCCTCTGGCCCAGGGATTGCTGACCGGAAAATATCTCAACGGTATTCCAGAAGATTCAAGGATGCATCGCGAAGGTCACAAAGTCCGCGGACTGACGCCGGGAATGCTTACCGAAGTCAATCTCAACAGTCTGCGGTTATTGAATGAAATGGCGCAACGGCGCGGTCAGTCGATGGCGCAAATGGCCTTAAGCTGGCTACTCAAAGATGAACGCGTCACATCAGTTCTGATTGGCGCCAGCCGCCCGGAACAGGTAGAGGAGAATGTGCAGGCGATAAATAATCTGACATTTAGCGCCGAAGAACTGGCGCAGATTGACCAACATATCGCCGATGGCGAACTGAATCTGTGGCAGGCATCATCGGACAAATAGCACAATGATGCGGGTACGAGAGTTGTGCCCGCCAACAAGCCGTAATGATAAATCGGGCATTTGGCGATGTTGCCGTATCTGTGTGCGGCAGCGAACATTCAGGCTGAAAAAATGCCCGGCTGTGAAAAACAACCGGGCATCATCGTACGTTTAACTCTTGCCAGATGCGACATTAGCGCCTTACCCAGCCGACAAATTCGTGAAAATTCAATATATCACGATATATCTTGTGGGCCTGATAAGTGTGGCGCATCAGGTAATTATGCTTTACTTCGCTTTGGCGGTTTCTTCGCCAACCAGACCTATCTTCAGGTAACCCGCCTGATGCAACGAATCCATTACCTTCATCAACGTCTCGTAATCGACGGTCTTGTCAGCACGAAAGAAGATAGTAGTATCTTTTTTGCCTTCCGTTAACGCATTCAGCGCCGTGATCATGGTTTCATCGGTGACCGGATCATTACCGATAAACATCGATTTATCTGCCTTCACCGACAGATAAACCGGCTTTTCCGGGCGCGGCTGCGGCGTACTGGTAGAAGCAGGCAAGTTCACCTTCACATCTACCGTCGCTAATGGCGCCGCCACCATAAAGATAATCAGCAGAACCAACATCACGTCGATAAACGGCGTCACGTTGATATCGTGCATTTCGCCATTATCGTCGAGGTTTTCGTTAAGATGCATTGCCATTGAGCATTACCCTGCACGTAATTTTTGTGCGACACGTACCGGATGCGCTGCGGCGCTGGCTTCCAGATCCAGGTCACGACTTTGCAGCAACAGAACCTGCGCTGCGACATCGCCCAGCATCGCTTTAAAGCCGCCAATCTGACGTGCGAATACGTTATAGATAACGACCGCCGGAATCGCAGCCACCAGACCGATTGCCGTTGCCAACAGAGCCTCTGCGATACCCGGCGCAACCACCGCCAGGTTGGTGGTCTGCGTTTGCGCAATACCGATAAAGCTGTTCATGATGCCCCAGACCGTACCAAACAAGCCCACAAACGGCGAAATCGCGCCGATGGTTGCAAGGTAGCCATTACCACGGCCCATTTGGCGACCTACTGCGGCGACCCGACGCTCAAGGCGGAAACTGGTACGCTCTTTAATACCTTCGTTATCATCGCTGCCTTCTGACAGTTCCAGCTCATTTTGCGCTTCATTGAGCAAATGCAGACTTAAGCTTTTGCTACCAAAATCAGCAGCGATATCGTTGGCCTGGTTTAAGGAGCGAGCTTCAGCCAGCATTTGCTGTTCGCGCTTAAGACGGCGCTTCTGGTTGAAGAACTCAACGCTCTTACTGAAGAAGATTGCCCAAGTGACGACGGAGGCCAAAATCAGCCCGATCATCACACACTTAACAACAATATCGGCGTGCTGATACATACCCCAGACGGAAAGATCCGTCTGCATTAAATTATTACCCACTGTGTATCTCCAGGACGCAAGTCACAAAATCTGCGCATAATAATATCAAAACGACGTCGAATTGATAGTCGTTCTCATTACTATTTGCATACTGCCGTAGCTTTGCTTTCTTTTCCTTGCGTTTACGCAGTAAAAAACCCACCCGCATGTCATTTGCGAAAATTTTCTTCTTTGTGCCAATTCTTCAGGATGCTCATGGCAACATTCATGCTAATTTAGACATCCAGACGTATAAAATCAGGCATCTCAACATGGCAGACAAACAACTTGATACTCAGCTGGTGAACGCAGGACGCAGCAAAAAATACACTCTTGGTGCGGTGAATAGCGTGATTCAGCGCGCTTCTTCACTGGTTTTCGACAGCGTGGAAGCGAAAAAGCACGCAACACATAATCGTGCTAATGGCGAATTGTTCTATGGAAGGCGTGGAACGTTAACCCACTTCTCACTGCAAGAGGCGATGTGCGAGCTGGAAGGCGGCGCAGGATGTGTGCTGTTTCCTTGCGGTGCCGCGGCTGTTGCTAATTCCATTCTTGCCTTTGTCGAACAGGGCGATCATGTGTTGATGACCAATACCGCCTACGAACCGAGTCAGGATTTCTGTAGCAAAATCCTCAGTAAATCAGGGGTGACGACATCATGGTTTGATCCGCTGGTTGGCGCGGATATTGTTAAGCATCTACAGCCAAATACCAAAGTGGTTTTTCTGGAATCACCAGGCTCCATCACCATGGAAGTCCACGACGTTCCGGCGATTGTTGCCGCCGTGCGCCGCATGCTGCCGGACGCCATCATTATGATCGATAACACCTGGGCTGCTGGCATACTGTTCAAAGCTCTGGATTTTGGCATTGATGTTTCCATACAGGCGGGAACAAAGTATTTGGTCGGTCACTCAGACGCGATGATCGGCACAGCGGTTTGCAATGCCCGCTGCTGGGAGCAACTGCGAGAAAATGCCTATCTGATGGGGCAGATGGTCGACGCCGATACCGCCTATATGACCAGCCGCGGCTTGCGAACGTTAGGCGTGCGTCTACGTCAACATCATGAAAGTAGCCTGAAAGTCGCCGAATGGCTGGCGGCGCATCCTCAGGTCGAACGGGTTAACCATCCAGCTCTGCCTGGAAGTAAAGGGCATGAATTCTGGAAACGAGACTTTACAGGCAGCAGCGGGCTATTCTCATTCGTGCTCAATAAAAAACTGAGTAACGAAGAGTTAGCGAACTATCTGGATAACTTCAGTTTATTCAGCATGGCTTACTCATGGGGCGGTTATGAATCGTTAATCCTCGCAAACCAGCCGGAGCATCTCGCCGCCATCCGTCCGCAAGGTAAGCTCGATTTTAGCGGTACGTTGATTCGCCTGCATATTGGTCTGGAAAACGTCGATGATTTGATTGCCGATCTGGACGCGGGCTTCGCGCGAATTGTGTAACATTGCAAGCTTTGGACAATTTTGCAGACATTTTATTGTGAAAAGTCTTAAATTGTTGCGTCCGGGATCAAGGCGTCCTGGACGATTCAGGAGTACAATAGGCAGATAAAGGCTAAAACGCTGTTCCACAGGAAAGTCCATGGCTGTTATTCAAGATATTATCACTGCGCTCTGGCAACACGACTTCACTGCACTGGCTGATCCCCATATTGTTAGCGTTGTTTACTTTGTCATGTTTGCCACGTTGTTTTTAGAAAACGGTTTGTTGCCGGCTTCATTTTTGCCAGGCGACAGCTTGTTGATACTGGCAGGTGCATTGATTGCCCAGGGGGTTATGGATTTTCTTCCAACCATCACGATCCTGACTGCTGCAGCCAGTCTGGGCTGCTGGTTAAGCTATATTCAGGGGCGCTGGTTAGGCAATACCAAAACGGTGAAAGGCTGGCTGGCGCAGCTTCCGGCTAAATATCACCAGCGCGCCACTTGTATGTTTGACCGCCACGGTTTGCTGGCGCTGCTGGCGGGGCGTTTTCTCGCATTCGTACGCACACTGCTGCCAACGATGGCGGGCATCTCCGGGCTGCCAAATCGTCGATTCCAGTTTTTTAACTGGTTGAGCGGTTTGCTGTGGGTATGTGTCGTCACCAGTTTTGGCTATGCCTTAAGCATGATTCCGTTTGTTAAACGCCATGAAGATCAGGTAATGACATTCCTGATGATTCTGCCGATTGCCCTGTTAACCGCAGGTCTGCTAGGCACACTGTTTGTAGTGATTAAAAAGAAATACTGCAACGTCTGACGTTTTACTCCGTTCCCAGCCCACGGGCCGGGAACGCATCAATTCCCCTGCATCATCCGCATTCTTGCCGCATCTTCCCCTGGCGTCACGCCAAAGTAACGTTTGAACTCACGACTGAACTGCGATGCGCTCTCATACCCCACGCGCATCGCCGCCGCGCTGGCCTTCATGCCATCGTGGATAATCATCATCCGCGCCTTATGCAGACGGTAATTTTTCAGATACTGCAACGGCGAGGTACTGGTGACAGACTTAAAATTATGGTGGAACGCCGAAACGCTCATGTTGGCTTCTGCTGCCAGTTGCTCAACGCTTAAATTTTCGGTGTATTTATTCTCAATCCGTTTCAGCACACGACTTATCAGGCTGAAATGCGTCTGGCGACTTACCAGCGCCAGTAACGAACCGCCGCAAGGTCCGGTCAGCACGTAGTACAGAATTTCGCGGATAATCTGTTTACCGAGAATGCGCGCATCCAGTGGTCGCTCCATCACATCCAGTAACCGCTCTGCCGCGCATAAAATCTCTTCTGACAACGTGGCGGAGTTTATGCCGCTGGCTGCCGTTGATGGCTGAAAACGTTCATCTTCGCCAATGTCCATCAACAATTCCTGTAACTGCAACATATCGACATTAAGACGCAAGCCTGCCAACGGCACCTCCGGCGTGGCATAGGTTTCGCACTCAAACGGTAATGGTACCGTCAGCAACAGATATTCATTGGCGTCATAACGAAACACGCGCTCATTGATATAACCAACTTTATGCCCGGAAAAGAGGATTATGATGCCAGGATCGTACATCACTGGCGTACGTGCGCCAGGCGTCTCACCATACAACAAGCGCACATTGGGCAACAGTTCTGATAAATTATTTTCTTTATTTTTCAGACTATTAATTTTATCCGCCAACAGACGGCAAATTTCTTCACGTTTCATATCGCGTAATTTCTTAGGAATAATACGGCAATTTGATTGTGCGCAATTTTGTACCATTTCTCCAGCACTCTGGAGAAATAGGCAAGACATTGGCAGAAATGAGCATTGAGAGCCCCGGCGCTGGAGACCACAATAAAAAACATCAGGCAGACTGACCTCTGCACTCATATTGACCCAGTAAAGGGAGCCAAAAAATGAACAACTTTAATCTGCACACCCCAACCCGCATTCTGTTTGGTAAAGGCGCTATCGCTGGCTTACGCGAACAAATTCCTCACGATGCTCGTGTATTGATTACCTACGGCGGCGGCAGCGTGAAAAAAACAGGCGTCCTCGCTCAAGTGCTGGATGCGCTGAAAGGAATGGACGTACTGGAGTTTGGGGGTATCGAACCCAACCCGGCTTATGAAACGCTGATGAACGCCGTAAAATTGGTTCGCGAGAAAAAAGTCACTTTCCTGCTGGCCGTTGGCGGCGGTTCTGTACTGGACGGCACCAAATTTATCGCTGCTGCTGCCAACTACCCGGAAAACATCGATCCGTGGCACATCCTGCAAACGGGCGGTAAAGAGATTAAAAGCGCCATTCCAATGGGCTGCGTACTGACGCTGCCTGCGACGGGTTCAGAATCTAACGCAGGCGCAGTTATCTCCCGTAAAACCACTGGCGACAAGCAGGCGTTCCATTCTGCCCACGTTCAACCAGTATTTGCCGTGCTCGACCCGGTTTATACCTACACCCTGCCGCCGCGTCAGGTGGCTAACGGCGTAGTGGACGCCTTTGTACACACGGTGGAACAGTATGTAACTAAACCGGTTGATGCAAAAATTCAGGACCGCTTCGCAGAAGGCATTTTGCTGACGCTGATTGAAGACGGCCCGAAAGCCCTGAAAGAGCCAGAAAACTACGATGTACGCGCTAACGTCATGTGGGCGGCGACTCAGGCACTGAACGGTTTGATTGGCGCAGGCGTACCGCAGGACTGGGCAACACATATGCTGGGGCATGAACTGACGGCGATGCACGGTCTGGATCACGCGCAAACGCTGGCTATCGTCCTGCCTGCGCTGTGGAACGAAAAACGCGACGCCAAACGCGCTAAACTGTTGCAATATGCAGAACGCGTCTGGAACATCACCGAAGGTTCTGACAACGAGCGTATTGATGCCGCAATTGCCGCCACCCGCAACTTCTTCGAGCAATTAGGCGTACCGACCCACCTCTCCGACTATGGTCTGGACGATAGCTCCATTCCGGCATTGCTGAAGAAACTGGAAGAGCACGGCATGACCCAACTGGGTGAAAATCATGACATTACGCTGGATGTCAGCCGCCGCATTTACGAAGCCGCCCGCTAAGCTTTTTACGCCTCAAACTTTCGTTTTTGGGCATTTCGTCCAGACTTAAGTTCACAACACCTCACCGGAGCTTGCTCCGGTGAGTTCATATAAAGGAGGAACGTATGGCTAATCCAACCGTTATTAAGCTACAGGATGGCAATGTCATGCCCCAGCTGGGACTGGGCGTCTGGCAAGCAAGTAATGAGGAAGTTATCACCGCCATTCAAAAAGCGTTAGAAGTGGGTTACCGCTCAATTGATACCGCGGCGGCCTATAAGAACGAAGAAGGCGTCGGCAAAGCCCTGAAAAATACCGCACTAAACAGAGAAGAGCTGTTCATCACCACCAAACTGTGGAACGACGACCACAAACGCCCCCGCGAAGCCCTGCTCGACAGCCTGAAAAAGTTACAACTTGATTATATCGATCTCTACTTAATGCACTGGCCTGTTCCGGCTATCGATCACTATGTGGAAGCCTGGAAAGGCATGATCGAGCTGCAAAAAGAGGGATTAATCAAAAGCATCGGCGTCTGTAACTTCCAGATCCACCACCTGCAACGCCTGATTGATGAAACGGGTATAGCGCCTGTTATCAACCAAATCGAACTTCACCCGCTGATGCAGCAACGTCAATTGCATGCCTGGAACGCTACGCACAAGATTCAGACTGAATCATGGAGTCCATTGGCCCAGGGCGGAAAAGGCGTTTTTGACCAGAAAGTCATTCGTGAACTGGCGGATAAATACGGCAAAACCCCGGCGCAAATTGTCATCCGCTGGCATCTGGATAACGGTCTGGTGGTGATCCCGAAATCGGTCACGCCTTCACGTATTGCCGAAAACTTTGATGTCTGGGATTTCCGTCTGGACAAAGACGAACTTGGCGAAATAGCCAAACTCGATCAAGGCAAACGCCTCGGTCCAGATCCAGACCAGTTCGGCGGTTAACACCTCTCCAGGCCCGGTATTCCTGCCGGGCTTTATTTTCGAAATATTAAGAAACAATTAGTCCCTGAGCGTCAGTGTATTTTTTCCGTATATACGTGCAGCATTACCGCCAAATAATCACGTAATTACTCATAATTATTATATTTAATACATTTATATTCATATAAATTATAGGTGTTAACTATGGCGGAAGAAAAGTCTCAGGGCGTCAAATGGCTCCCATTAATTATTATTGTTCTTATTTCTGGAGGTTTGTGGCAAATTTCCCCACCTTCTGGTCTTGGCGGGCCGGCCTGGCATTCAGCGATTATTTTTGTCGCGACCATTGCATCAATTGTGGCAAAGGTTCTTCCCATCGGCGCTGTAGGTATTATCGGTATCACCATCTTTGCTCTTGCCTACGCAGCAGGAGATACAACACCCAGTCAGGCTATCGCAACAGCTCTGAGCGAGTTAAACAGTTCGCTTATCTGGCTGATTGTCGTAGCATTTATGATCGCCAGAGGATTTATTAAAACCGGATTGGGGCGTCGTATTGCGCTGCAAATGATCCGTCTGTTAGGTAAACGGACTCTGGGGCTGGCGTATGGCCTTGCCTTTGCCGGTG
>NZ_BBMY01000151.1 GCF_000759775.1 Escherichia albertii NBRC 107761 = DSM 17582 | reverse complement strand
CCCACCAACTGATATCGTCAACCGTCTGGTAGAACATAATCTTCATGAAGTAGAAGACATCAGATTAACATCTTGTCACTCAGCCAACATAACAAAAAACAATGATTTCTCTCCTGAATAAATAGAAAAATCAACAAAAACCAACAGCGGCTGGTTGGCTAGTGCATTATTTGGTCCAAAGCGTTCATTAGCAGAACACGTCTATGCCGAGTTTGAAAGTCGTGGAATTAGCGTTTCTATATCCGGTTATCATGGCGCTGGTGTTTTTTATGTTCCAGAGCATGGCAAACCAACAACGCATCTACGCTCCACAACAGTGCCTGCAACACCTGAGCAGACTGTAAGAAGAAGCGATTACAGATTCACCCTTGGCAGAACTCAACCCACAGATATTGACTAATTGAGTCTGCATATGGGTTTGTATCATTACCTGATGCGCCACGCTTATCAGACCTATATTAGATCCTGCAATATGTTTAATTTATAGGCAAAATAGAGCGTTCACACCACATCGGGTATAAACAAAGTACGGCTTGCCAAAAACCTGAATAACCCCGAATTTACGGGGTTATTCCGCTTAAACATGCCCATAACATCATTTCTGATTTGTATTGCTTACGACGGATACAATTTCTCTGCTCAGCTACGAATATCATCATAGTCGCGCGTTTTATCGAACTCGTGTTTCGCAAACGGACATAGCGGGATAATCTTCCGCTTCTCCCGGCGCATTTTTTCCACCACCTTCGCCACCAGCCGTTTACCAATCCCCTGCCCTTTCGGGCTTTCATCAACATCGGTATGTTCGATAATGGCCAAATGTTCTCCTGTCGGCACAAAAACAATTTCAGCAATTTGTTTTCCCTGTGCATCATTAATATAAAATTTATTATGCCCTTCATGTATTTCCATCATTCCCTCACTTATTTATGGCGATATTTCAGTGCGCCACTTGGACAGGTATCAATAACCTTTACCACAATATCGACATCGACTGTATCAGGCATAATCCACGGCTTACGTTTTAAATTAAATAGCTTGCTATTACCACGTACACAATTGCCTGAATGCTGACACATCGTAGTGTTAAAGTAGACATCAATTTTCTCGCCGGTATACACGCGATAACCAGCGTCCAACAATTCTTGATCCATAAACTGGCCTCCCACATGGGTGTGATTTTCGCTATAAGCATAGCCCCGTAATCGTCAGACAACACGTGTTGTTTCAGTTTCCAGACAAAAGCCAACCCTCTTACTCCCTTTGAATTACCTACTTCATCAGGGATAATGCTTAGGAAATTTGTCACACAAGGAAGCTGATGAGACATTCACTGCCCTACCGTATGTTACGCAAACGCCCGATGAAACTCAGCACCACGGCTATCTTAATGGTCAGCGCTGTTTTGTTCTCGGTGCTGCTAGTGGTCCATCTGATTTATTTCTCACAAATCAGTGATATGACGCGTGACGGGCTGGCCAACAAAGCGCTGGCTGTGGCGCGAACCCTTGCCGACTCGCCAGAAATTCGTCAGGGCTTGCAGAAAAAACCGCAGGAGAGCGGTATCCAGGCCATCGCTGAAGCCGTACGCAAGCGTAATGATCTGTTGTTTATCGTCGTTACCAATATGCAAAGCCTTCGCTACTCGCACCCCGAAGCGCAACGCATTGGTCAGCCTTTTAAAGGGGACGATATCCTCAAGGCGCTCAATGGTGAGGAAAATGTCGCCATTAATCGCGGTTTTTTGGCGCAGGCCCTACGTGTATTTACCCCCGTCTACGATGAAAATAATAAGCAAATTGGCGTAGTGGCGATTGGTCTGGAGTTAAGCCGCGTGACCCAGCAGATCAACGACAGCCGCTGGAGCATTATCTGGTCAATTTTATTTGGCGCACTGGTCGGCGGGCTGGGAACATGGATCCTGGTCAAAGTGCTTAAGCGCATCCTGTTCGGCCTGGAACCCTATGAAATCTCTACCCTGTTTGAGCAACGCCAGGCAATGTTGCAATCGATCAAAGAAGGCGTCGTTGCCGTGGACGATCGCGGTGAAGTCACACTCATCAATGATGCCGCACAGGAACTGCTTAACTACCACAAATCGCAGGATGACGAAAAGCTGTCGACACTAAGCCAGGCATGGTCGCAGGTAGTGGATGTCTCCGAAGTATTACGCGACGGCACGCCGCGCCGTGACGAAGAGATTACCGTTAAAGATCGACTATTGCTGATCAACACCGTCCCAGTACGCAGTAATGGCGTCATCATCGGGGCCATCTCTTCCTTCCGGGATAAAACGGAAGTTCGTAAGCTGATGCAACGCCTGGATGGTCTGGTCAACTACGCTGACGCACTTCGTGAACGCTCCCACGAATTTATGAATAAATTGCACGTGATTCTCGGATTATTGCATCTGAAGAGTTATAAGCAGTTGGAAGATTACATCCTCAAAACGGCCAACAACTATCAGGAGGAGATTGGCTCTCTACTGGGTAAAATCAAATCACCAGTCATCGCCGGTTTCTTAATCAGTAAAATTAACCGTGCAACGGATTTGGGCCATACACTTTTGTTAAACAGCGAAAGCCAGTTACCAGACAGCGGCAGCGAGGATCAGGTTGCAGCATTAATCACCGTGTTGGGCAATCTGATAGAAAACGCCCTGGAAGCGTTAGGGTCACAACCGGGGGGCGAAATCAGCGTAACATTGCACTACCGTCACGGCTGGCTGCATTGTGAAGTTAACGATGACGGTCCAGGGATCGCGCCTGAAAAAATCGATCGCATTTTTGACAAAGGCATCTCGACAAAAGGAAGCGAGCGAGGCGTCGGTTTAGCTCTTGTCAAACAACAGGTTGAAAGTCTTGGCGGCAGCATTGCCGTAGAATCGGAACCCGGGATTTTCACACAATTTTTTGTCCAGTTACCCTGGGATGGGGAGAGGTCGAACAGATGATCAATGTATTAATTATCGATGACGACGCAATGGTGGCGGAGTTGAACCGACGCTATGTCGCACAGATTCCAGGCTTTCAGTGCTGCGGCACCGCCTCAACGCTGGAAAAAGCAAAAGAGATTATCTTTAACAGCGGCACGCCTGTCGACCTGATATTGCTCGATATCTATATGCAAAAAGAGAACGGGCTCGATTTACTGCCAGCCCTGCACAATGCCCGTTGTAAAAGCGATGTGATTGTCATCTCTTCCGCTGCTGATGCCGCAACCATAAAAGATTCGCTGCACTACGGCGTTGTGGATTACCTGATCAAACCGTTCCAGGCCTCTCGCTTTGAAGAGGCGCTAACCGGTTGGCGACAAAAGAAAATGGCGCTGGAGAAACATCAATATTACGACCAGGCCGAGTTGGATCAGTTGATCCACGGCAGCAGCGCCAACGAGCAGGATACCCGCCGCCTGCCTAAAGGATTAACGCCGCAGACTCTACGTACGTTGTGCCAGTGGATCGACGCCCATCAGGACTACGAGTTCTCAACTGATGAACTGGCCAACGAAGTTAACATCTCACGCGTTTCTTGTCGCAAGTATCTGATTTGGCTGGTTAACTGTCACATTTTATTTACCAGCATTCATTATGGCGTCACAGGCCGCCCGGTTTACCGTTACCGTATTCAGGCAGAGCATTACTCACTACTAAAACAATATTGCCAATAAACTATTATTGGTTATCTGTAAGTAACAATTATTACAGTAATGCAAAATAGCACTGGCACAAGTTACATTGTTCATCGATAAAATTTGTGCCAGATCAAATATAATTATCCCCCTGTCTGTTCCTGAAATTAATATCCCTTCGGATGAATAGTGTTTTTAATTTCAAAACGCTAACAAAAGTTAATTAACTATTATGTCACCCGCAATATGTGTATTTTTACCCACAAATAGGTAGATCAGAATAATCTATAAACTTAGCGATTTCTGCCTGTAGAACAAAACCAGACCAATAAATATCAATAAGATATCAAGCAAACAAACCATTAACATCTGCGAAGTGCAAACAACAAACCCATCGCCGGAGAGTATTTATCTCTGAAAAAATCACTTATCGCAGTGCATAAATTTACCATTGCGTAAATCGGTCAATATTCACTGTGAGGTGTTTGCTTAAGCCAGTAACGACCAAACGGATATTTAGTCAGGCTCTGAAAACAGTTCATACAAACCAGAACGTGACTGTGATCTATTCGGCAAAAATTTAAATGGGATTATCGCGAGGGTTCACACATGTTATTTACTATTCAGCTCATCATAATACTGGTATGTCTGTTTTATGGTGCCAGAAAGGGCGGTATCGCGCTGGGTTTATTAGGCGGTATCGGCCTGGTCATTCTGGTATTCGTCTTCCACCTTCAGCCGGGTAAACCACCGGTTGATGTTATGCTGGTTATCATTGCGGTGGTGGCGGCATCGGCAACCTTGCAAGCCTCGGGCGGCCTTGATGTGATGCTGCAAATCGCTGAGAAACTGCTGCGCCGCAACCCGAAATATGTCTCTATCGTCGCGCCTTTTGTAACCTGTACGCTGACCATTCTTTGTGGTACGGGTCACGTGGTCTACACCATTCTGCCTATCATCTACGACGTTGCTATTAAGAACAACATTCGCCCGGAGCGTCCGATGGCGGCGAGTTCTATCGGCGCGCAAATGGGGATTATCGCCAGCCCGGTATCCGTTGCCGTGGTATCGCTGGTCGCGATGCTGGGTAACGTCACCTTTGATGGGCGTCATCTTGAATTCCTCGACCTGCTTGCCATCACCATTCCATCAACCCTGATCGGTATCCTGGCGATCGGTATCTTTAGCTGGTTCCGCGGTAAAGATCTGGATAAAGATGAAGAGTTCCAGAAATTCATCTCCGTTCCAGAAAACCGCGAATATGTTTACGGTGATACCGCCACGCTGCTGGATAAAAAACTGCCAAAGAGTAACTGGCTGGCAATGTGGATCTTCCTCGCGGCAATCGCCGTGGTCGCTCTGCTCGGTGCAGATTCTGACCTGCGTCCATCTTTCGGCGGCAAACCGCTGTCGATGGTACTGGTCATTCAGATGTTTATGCTGCTAACCGGGGCGCTGATCATTATCCTGACGAAAACCAATCCCGCGTCTATCTCAAAAAACGAAGTCTTCCGTTCCGGTATGATCGCCATTGTGGCGGTGTACGGTATTGCGTGGATGGCGGAAACCATGTTCGGTGCGCATATGTCTGAAATCCAGGACGTACTGGGTGAAATGGTGAAAGAGTATCCGTGGGCTTATGCCATTGTTCTGCTGCTGGTCTCCAAGTTTGTAAACTCCCAGGCCGCAGCGCTGGCGGCGATTGTTCCTGTCGCGCTGGCGATTGGCGTTGACCCTGCGTACATCGTGGCTTCAGCACCGGCTTGCTACGGTTATTACATCCTGCCGACCTATCCGAGCGACCTGGCGGCAATTCAGTTTGACCGTTCCGGCACCACCCACATCGGTCGCTTCGTGATCAACCATAGCTTCATTCTGCCAGGGTTGATTGGCGTAAGCGTATCCTGCGTCTTTGGCTGGATCTTCGCCGCAATGTACGGGTTCTTGTAATTGCACTCTGCGTGCCGCCCGTCGTTGTGCGGCACGCCATTTTCGTATAACAAATACAGAGTTACAGGCTGGAAGCTATGTCAAACAAACCGTTTATCTACCAGGCGCCTTTCCCGATGGGGAAAGACAATACCGAATACTATCTGCTCACATCCGATTACGTCAGCGTTGCCGAATTCGACGGCGAAACTATCCTGAAAGTAGAACCTGAAGCGCTGACTTTGCTGGCGCAGCAAGCCTTCCACGACGCTTCTTTCATGCTTCGCCCGGCACACCAGAAACAGGTTGCTTCTATTCTTCATGACCCAGAAGCCAGTGAAAACGATAAGTATGTGGCGCTGCAATTTTTAAGAAACTCAGAAATCGCCGCCAAAGGCGTGCTGCCAACCTGCCAGGATACCGGTACCGCCATCATCGTCGGCAAAAAAGGCCAGCGCGTGTGGACCGGCGGCGGTGATGAAGAAGCGCTGTCGAAAGGCGTTTATAACACTTATATCGAAGATAACCTGCGCTATTCACAAAACGCGCCACTGGATATGTACAAAGAGGTTAACACCGGCACTAACCTGCCTGCGCAAATCGATCTGTATGCGGTAGATGGTGACGAGTACAAATTCCTCTGCGTCGCTAAAGGCGGCGGCTCTGCTAACAAAACGTATCTCTATCAGGAAACCAAAGCCCTGCTGACTCCCGGCAAGCTGAAGGATTTCCTCGTTGAGAAAATGCGGACTCTCGGCACCGCAGCCTGCCCGCCGTACCATATCGCGTTTGTGATTGGTGGTACGTCTGCAGAAACCAACCTGAAAACCGTTAAGTTAGCAAGCGCTCACTATTACGACAATTTACCGACTGAAGGTAACGAACACGGTCAGGCCTTCCGCGATGTGCAACTGGAACAGGAACTGCTGAAAGAGGCTCAGAAACTCGGCCTCGGCGCGCAGTTTGGTGGTAAATACTTTGCTCACGATATTCGCGTGATTCGTCTGCCGCGTCATGGCGCATCCTGTCCGGTTGGTATGGGCGTCTCCTGCTCCGCAGACCGTAACATCAAAGCGAAAATTAACCGTGAAGGGATCTGGATCGAAAAACTGGAACACAATCCAGGCCAGTATATTCCTGAAGAGCTACGTCAGGCGGGCGAAGGCGAAGCGGTAAAAGTCGATCTCAACCGCCCAATGAAAGAGATCCTCGCCCAACTTTCGCAATATCCGATTTCTACTCGTCTGTCACTCACCGGCACAATTATCGTGGGTCGTGATATTGCACATGCCAAACTGAAAGAACTGATTGACGAAGGTAAAGAGCTACCGCAGTACATTAAAGATCATCCGATCTACTACGCAGGCCCGGCAAAAACACCAACCGGTTATCCTTCCGGTTCACTCGGTCCAACCACGGCAGGCCGTATGGACTCTTACGTGGATCTACTGCAATCCCACGGCGGTAGCATGATCATGCTGGCGAAAGGCAACCGCAGTCAGCAGGTTACCGACGCGTGCCATAAACACGGCGGCTTCTACCTCGGCAGCATCGGCGGCCCGGCAGCAGTGCTGGCGCAGCAGAGCATTAAGCATCTGGAATGCGTTGCTTATCCAGAACTGGGAATGGAAGCTATCTGGAAAATCGAAGTGGAAGATTTCCCGGCGTTTATCCTGGTCGATGACAAAGGCAACGACTTCTTCCAGCAAATCGTCAACAAACAGTGCGCAAACTGCACTAAATAACCTCTTCGGCCCGGCGCCTGGCGGCGTGCTGCCAGGTGATCCCCCCGGGCCACCTCTTCTGCAATTGTAATTTCATGCTTACTGGTGAATAGTCAGTACTTTTCCTGACTTGTGAACTCATCATGACCTGCACACTCAAGCCGTTAACCCTCAATACTGGCGCGCTGGCGCTAGCGTTAATTCTGCTTTATACGGGTATATCGGCCCATGACAAACTCACCTGGTTGATGGAAGTAACGCCGGTGATTATCGTGGTTCCGCTACTGCTTGTTACAGCCAGACATTACCCGTTAACCCCACTGCTCTATACGCTGATTTTCTTTCACGCCATCATCCTGATGGTCGGAGGTCAGCACACCTACGCAAAAGTCCCCATCGGTTTTGAAGTTCAGGAATGGCTGGGGCTGAGCCGTAATCCGTATGACAAGCTGGGGCATTTTTTCCAGGGTCTGGTGCCTGCACTGGCGGCACGAGAAATACTTGTGCGCGGGGTATACGTTCGCGGACGCAAAATGACGGCATTTCTGGTTTGCTGTGTAGCACTGGCGATAAGCGCGATGTATGAGTTGATCGAGTGGTGGGCGGCACTGGCGATGGGCCAGGGAGCGGATGATTTTCTCGGTACTCAGGGCGATCCGTGGGATACGCAATCCGATATGTTCTGCGCGCTGCTGGGCGCATTAACCACGGTGATATTCCTCACTCGTCTTCACTGCCGCCAGTTACGGCGCTATGGCTTAATCACCAGAGCGCCAGAAGCGCTCAATCTTTAGCGGCGCAACCCGCCCGGCAGCCAGTCGCCGGGCTTCCCGGCTACAGACGATATCAGTATCAGCCAAAAAAATAGTTTTGCTGTCGATAATAAGCAGTGAAATTTAATTCAAAACAAACATAACATTTTGTTTTTAAAAATAAAAATACAATATCGTCCATTTTTCACGCGCTTTACAGCCTGAAATGGCCGGAAGATACTTGCCCGCAACGAAGATTCCTTCATAACCGGGTAAGCAATGATGAAAGTATTAATTGTTGAAAGCGAGTTTCTGCATCAGGACACCTGGGTCGGTAGCGCCGTAGAGCGTCTGGCGGATGCCTTAAGACAGCAAAATGTTACCGTAATTAAATCAACCGCCTTTGATGATGGTTTTGCCATTCTCTCTTCGAACGAAGCCATTGACTGCCTGATGTTCAGCTATCAAATGGAACATCGAGACGAACATAAAAACGTCAGACAATTGATCGGTAAGCTTCATGAGCGCCAACAAAACGTGCCCGTCTTCCTGTTAGGCGACCGGGAAAAAGCCCTCGCCGTCATGGATCGCTCTCTGCTGGAGCTTGTCGATGAATTCGCCTGGATTCTGGAAGATACCGCTGACTTTATTGCCGGACGCGCCGTTGCCGCAATCCGTCGCTACCGTCAGCAACTATTGCCGCCACTGTTCAGCGCGCTCATGAAATACAGCGACATCCATGAATATTCCTGGGCCGCACCGGGTCACCAGGGCGGCGTCGGTTTCACCAAAACGCCTGCCGGACGTTTCTACCATGACTACTATGGTGAAAATCTGTTCCGCACCGACATGGGGATCGAAAGAACATCCCTCGGTTCTTTGCTTGACCATACTGGCGCATTCGGCGAAAGCGAAAAATATGCCGCGCGCGTATTTGGCGCCGATCGCTCCTGGTCGGTGGTCGTCGGTACTTCCGGCTCTAACCGCACCATCATGCAAGCCTGTATGACCGATAACGATGTCGTCGTCGTCGACCGTAACTGTCACAAATCTATTGAGCAAGGCTTAATGTTAACTGGCGCGAAACCGGTCTACATGCTGCCAAGCCGCAACCGCTACGGCATTATCGGACCAATCTATCCGCAAGAAATGCAACCTGAAACCTTGCAGAAGAAAATCAGTGAAAGCCCACTGGTCAAAGATAACGTTGGGCAAAAACCCTCTTACTGCGTGGTGACCAACTGTACCTATGACGGTGTGTGTTATAACGCCAAAAAAGCGCAGGACCTGCTGGAAAAAACCGCCGATCGTCTGCACTTTGACGAGGCCTGGTACGGTTATGCACGTTTTAACCCGATCTATGCCGATCACTATGCCATGCGCGGCGAACCGGGCGATCACAGCGGCCCGACCGTTTTCGCCACTCATTCCACCCACAAATTGCTGAATGCATTGTCGCAGGCCTCTTACATTCATGTGCGTGAAGGCCGCGGTGCGATTAACTTCTCCCGCTTTAATCAGGCATATATGATGCACGCCACCACTTCCCCGCTGTATGCCATCTGCGCATCAAACGATGTGGCTGTATCAATGATGGACGGTAACAGCGGCCTGTCACTGACTCAGGAAGTGATCGATGAAGCGGTTGATTTTCGTCAGTCAATGGCGCGGTTGTATAAAGAGTTTACCGCCGAAGGCAGCTGGTTCTTTAAACCGTGGAACAAAGAAGTGGTCACCGACCCACAAACCGGCAAAACCTATGACTTTGCCGATGCACCGACTACATTGCTGACCACCGTTCAGGAGTGCTGGGTGATGCATCCGGGCGAAAGCTGGCACGGCTTTAAAGATATCCCGGATAACTGGAGCATGCTCGACCCGATAAAAGTCAGCATCCTCGCTCCGGGGATGGGGGAAGACGGTGAACTGGAAGAAACCGGAGTCCCGGCAGCGCTGGTCACCGCCTGGCTTGGTCGCCACGGTATTGTGCCCACACGCACCACCGACTTCCAGATCATGTTCTTGTTCTCGATGGGTGTAACCCGTGGGAAATGGGGAACACTGGTTAACACACTCTGCTCCTTCAAACGCCACTATGACGCGAACACACCGCTGGCGCAGGTGATGCCGGAACTTGCAGATCAATATCCTGACACTTACGCAAACATGGGGATTCACGATCTGGGCGACCAAATGTTTGCCTGGCTGAAAGAAAATAACCCTGGCGCACGATTGAACGAAGCCTATTCCGGCCTGCCGGTGGCGGAAATCACTCCGCGCGAGGCCTACAACGCTATCGTCGATAACAACGTTGAACTGGTATCTATTGAAAACCTGCCTGGACGCATTGCTGCAAACTCGGTTATTCCGTATCCACCGGGAATTCCAATGCTGCTCTCTGGCGAAAATTTCGGCGATAAAAACAGTCCACAGGTAAGTTATTTACGCTCATTACAATCCTGGGATCACCATTTCCCTGGTTTTGAACACGAAACAGAAGGTACCGAAATTATTGATGGTATTTACCATGTAATGTGTGTGAAAGCGTAACCACTATTCCACTACAGGCGTAATTGTTTTAATAACATTACGCCGTCTGGCTGAGGCTTTTTAAGTATGGCAACGTTTTCATAAAAAAATGCTGCAAACAAAAATGTCATACTTTTTGCGCGGTCCCACCCCGCGCTTTTTTTTGCCTGTTATTTATCCTTTTTAACCCTGGG
>NZ_BBMY01000152.1 GCF_000759775.1 Escherichia albertii NBRC 107761 = DSM 17582 | reverse complement strand
CACCCAAACATGAATACATTGAAATTGCGATCGGGTAACCAACTGACCAGCGGCCAGTGTGCGGACATATTCCCGGCATTGCCATGAGCATGGATAACAGTCGCGATGGCTTTTTCGGCGGGACCCGTCGACGAAGGAATAAACCATCCTTGCAGGTGAGTGCCATCTTTGGCAGTAAATTCAACAGATTCTGCCGCCCAGGGGTCGGGACCATAAATCTTGTCATCTGGATAATAGAAGAAGTTGATGGCGACGCGCGGTACTAAATAAATGCAGAAAGCAGCAACAAAGAGAATAAACAGAATTTTGAGAACGCGTTTGTTCACTGGCAGCGCCATAACCTTTCCTTGTGACTTCTTTATCATCCATTAATCGGGGAAAGATGGTGGGAGAGTGGCGAAAGAAAGTAAAGCGGTGAGGAAGTATTTCGGAATAGCGCCTGAAAGGCGAGGGCGGGTGAGTGGATATCACCCGCCTGAGTCATTAACGCTTCAGAGCGTCGCTTAACTCGTCACGCATGTTTGCCAGCATGGCTTTAACAACGCGTGGGTTACCGGCAACGATGTTACCGGTCAGCATGTAGTTATGACCACCGGTAAAGTCGCTGACGATGCCGCCCGCTTCACGAACCAGCAGCTCGCCTGCCGCGAAATCCCACGGGCGCAGACCGATTTCAAAGAAACCGTCAACGCGACCAGCAGCCACATAGGCCAGATCCAGCGCTGCAGAACCAGTACGACGGAAGTCAGCGCATTCGCTGAACAGTTTGCCAACGATGTTGATGTAGGTGGCGGCGTACTGTTTTGCTTTGAACGGGAAACCAGTTGCCAGAATAGTGCCGTCGAGATCGCGAGCGGTGCTACCGCGCAGACGATAGCCGTTCAACTGTGCGCCCTGACCGCGAGTCGCGGTGAACAGTTCGTTACGCATAGGATCGTAAACCACAGCAACTTCTGTGCGGCCTTTAATACGAACAGCGATAGATACCGCGAAGTGCGGCAGACGTTTGATAAAGTTGGTGGTGCCATCCAGTGGATCGATAACCCATTGAACATCCTGATCGGTACCTTCAAGTTCACCGCTTTCTTCGGTGATGATGGTGTGCTGCGGGTAAGATTTACGAATCGTGTCGATAATCACCGCTTCGGCAGCTTTATCTACGTTGGTCACGAAATCGTTGCTGCCTTTCTGGCTCGCTTCTACAGCGTCCGGGGTTTCATAGTTTTTGGCAATTAAATTACCCGCCTTGCGCGCTGCGCGCACGGCGATGTTCAGCATCGGATGCATCGGTCTCTCTCACTGGATGTTAAAGAACGGGAAAACGGCGCAGAGTATAGCAGCGAGATCGGAATCTGTCTTCGTTTTATGATAAGATGCGCAAATAATCTTTAGACGAAGAAAGACAATGCTGCAAAATATTCGAATTGTGCTGGTGGAGACGTCACACACCGGCAATATGGGGTCTGTTGCCCGGGCTATGAAAACAATGGGATTAACCAATCTGTGGCTGGTTAATCCACTGGTGAAACCTGACTCCCAGGCGATTGCCCTGGCCGCAGGGGCCAGCGATGTGATTGGTAATGCTCACATCGTCGATACGCTCGACGAAGCGTTAGCCGGTTGTAGCCTGGTGGTTGGCACCAGCGCGCGTTCGCGCACGTTGCCGTGGCCAATGCTCGACCCGCGTGAATGCGGGCTGAAAAGCGTCGCCGAAGCCGCTAATACGCCAGTGGCGCTGGTTTTTGGTCGCGAGCGCGTTGGCCTGACCAATGAAGAATTGCAGAAATGCCATTACCATGTCGCGATTGCGGCTAACCCGGAATACAGCTCGTTGAACCTGGCGATGGCCGTACAGGTTATTACTTATGAAGTGCGCATGGCCTGGCTGGCGACTCAGGAAAACGGCGAGCAGGTTGAGCATGAAGAGACGCCGTATCCGCTGGTCGATGATCTGGAGCGTTTTTATGGTCATCTCGAACAAACGCTGTTGGCAACCGGTTTTATTCGTGAAAACCATCCGGGGCAGGTGATGAATAAGCTGCGTCGTCTGTTTACCCGTGCGCGCCCGGAAAGCCAGGAGTTGAATATCCTGCGCGGGATTCTGGCTTCTATTGAGCAGCAGAATAAAGGTAACAAGGCCGAATAACCGTTATTGCCTGATGTGATGCGTAATGCGTCTTATCAGGCCTACAGTGTACAGACCCGTAGGTCGGATAAGGCGTTCACGCCGCATCCGACAACAGGTACAAACGCCACGAAAAAAATGGCACTGAAGGTTAAATACCCGACTAAATCAGTCAAGTAAATAGTTGACCAAATTACTCGGGAATGTCAGACTTGATCCTGCTATGCAATACCCCCACTTTTACAATAAAAAACCCCGGGCAGGGGCGAGTTTGAGGTGAAGTAAGACATGAGACTGACATCTAAAGGGCGCTATGCCGTGACCGCAATGCTGGACGTTGCGCTCAACTCCGAAGCAGGCCCGGTACCGTTGGCTGATATTTCTGAACGTCAGGGAATTTCCCTTTCTTATCTGGAACAACTGTTTTCCCGTCTGCGTAAAAATGGTCTGGTGTCCAGCGTACGTGGACCAGGCGGTGGTTATCTGTTAGGCAAAGATGCCAGCAGCATCGCCGTTGGCGAAGTGATTAGCGCCGTTGATGAATCTGTAGATGCCACCCGTTGTCAGGGTAAAGGCGGCTGTCAGGGCGGCGATAAGTGCCTGACCCACGCGCTGTGGCGTGATTTGAGCGACCGTCTCACCGGTTTTCTCAATAACATTACTTTAGGCGAACTGGTTAATAACCAGGAAGTGCTGGATGTGTCTGGTCGTCAGCATACTCACGACGCGCCACGCAGCAATCGTAACGATGCAATTGATGTTAAGTTGCGCGCATAAAAGATAAAAAGTATTCAGAATCAGGCCGGGGCGTATCGCGCTCCGTAAACACGGTCGTACATCCAGCCGGTAGCCTGGTTCCTTGCATTGAGTGATGTACGGAGTTTATAGAGCAATGAAATTACCGATTTATCTCGACTACTCCGCAACCACGCCGGTGGACCCGCGTGTTGCCGAGAAAATGATGCAGTTTATGACGATGGACGGAACCTTTGGTAACCCGGCCTCCCGTTCTCACCGTTTCGGCTGGCAGGCTGAAGAAGCAGTAGATATCGCCCGTAATCAGATTGCCGATCTGGTCGGTGCTGACCCGCGTGAAATCGTCTTTACCTCTGGTGCAACCGAATCTGACAACCTGGCGATCAAAGGTGCTGCCAACTTTTATCAGAAAAAAGGCAAGCACATCATCACCAGCAAAACCGAACACAAAGCGGTACTGGATACCTGCCGCCAGCTGGAGCGCGAAGGTTTCGAAGTCACTTATCTGGCGCCGCAACGTAACGGCATTATCGATCTGAAAGAACTCGAAGCGGCGATGCGTGACGACACCATCCTTGTTTCCATCATGCACGTAAATAACGAAATCGGCGTGGTGCAGGATATCGCGGCTATCGGCGAAATGTGCCGTGCTCGTGGCATTATCTATCACGTTGATGCAACCCAGAGCGTGGGCAAACTGCCTATCGACCTGAGCCAGTTGAAAGTTGACCTGATGTCTTTCTCCGGCCACAAGATTTATGGCCCGAAAGGTATCGGTGCGCTGTATGTGCGTCGTAAACCGCGCGTACGCATCGAAGCGCAAATGCACGGCGGCGGTCACGAGCGCGGTATGCGTTCCGGCACGCTGCCTGTTCACCAGATCGTCGGTATGGGCGAAGCCTATCGCATCGCAAAAGAAGAGATGGCGACCGAGATGGAACGTCTGCGCGGCCTGCGTAACCGTCTGTGGAACGGCATCAAAGATATCGAAGAAGTTTACCTGAACGGTGACCTGGAACACGGTGCGCCGAACATTCTCAACGTCAGCTTCAATTACGTTGAAGGTGAGTCGCTGATTATGGCGCTGAAAGACCTTGCGGTTTCTTCCGGTTCCGCCTGTACGTCGGCAAGCCTCGAACCGTCCTACGTGCTGCGCGCGCTGGGGCTGAATGACGAGCTGGCACATAGCTCTATCCGTTTCTCTTTAGGTCGTTTTACTACTGAAGAAGAGATCGACTACACCATCGAGTTAGTTCGTAAATCCATCGGTCGTCTGCGTGACCTTTCTCCGCTGTGGGAAATGTACAAGCAGGGCGTGGATCTGAACAGCATCGAATGGGCACATCATTAATCGGTATCGGAATCAGGAGAATTTATAATGGCTTACAGCGAAAAAGTTATCGATCATTACGAGAATCCGCGTAACGTGGGTTCCTTCGACAACAACGACGAGAACGTGGGCAGCGGCATGGTGGGTGCACCGGCCTGTGGCGACGTGATGAAGTTGCAGATTAAAGTCAACGATGAAGGTATCATTGAAGACGCGCGTTTTAAAACATACGGCTGCGGTTCCGCTATCGCTTCCAGCTCCCTGGTGACCGAATGGGTGAAAGGGAAGTCTCTGGAAGAAGCTCAAGCGATCAAAAACACCGATATTGCTGAAGAACTTGAACTGCCGCCGGTGAAAATTCACTGTTCTATTCTGGCAGAAGACGCGATCAAAGCCGCCATTGCGGACTATAAAAGCAAACGTGAAGCAAAATAAGAGTTGAGGTTTGGTTATGTCGATTACACTGAGCGACAGTGCAGCAGCGCGAGTAAATACCTTTCTGGCTAACCGCGGTAAAGGGTTTGGCCTGCGTCTGGGCGTGAGAACCTCCGGTTGTTCAGGTATGGCTTATGTACTGGAATTTGTTGACGAACCGACGCCGGAAGACATCGTGTTTGAAGACAAAGGCGTGAAAGTCGTGGTCGATGGCAAAAGCCTGCAATTTCTGGACGGTACGCAACTGGACTTCGTAAAAGAAGGCCTGAACGAAGGGTTTAAATTCACCAACCCGAACGTTAAAGATGAGTGTGGTTGCGGCGAAAGCTTCCACGTTTGATGCGCATACCCGATAACCCCACCGTGGTCGCCTGCGCGTGGGGTTTGTTTTACCTGATCCGCTGCTATTGCAGTGGATCGCAGCCCTGAGAATGTTATGGATTACTTCACCCTCTTTGGCTTGCCTGCCCGTTATCAAGTCGATACCCAGGCGCTAAGCCTGCGTTTTCAGGATCTACAACGTCAGTATCATCCTGATAAATTCGCCAGTGGAAGCCCGGCGGAGCAACTCGCCGCTGTACAGCAATCTGCAACTATTAACCAGGCATGGCAAACGTTACGTCATCCGTTGATGCGGGCGGAATATCTGCTTTCGCTGCACGGTTTTGAGCTCGCCAGCGAACAGCATACTGTGCGCGACACGACCTTTCTGATGGAACAGCTGGAACTGCGCGAAGAACTGGACGAGATCGAACAGGCGAAAGATGAAGCGCGGCTGGAAAGCTTTATCAAACGTGTGAAAAAAATGTTTGATATCCGCCATCAGCTGATGGTTGAACAGTTAGACAATGAGACGTGGGACGCGGCGGCGGATACCGTGCGTAAGCTGCGTTTTCTCGATAAACTGCGAAGCAGTGCCGAACAACTCGAAGAAAAACTGCTCGATTTTTAATTTCTGGAAGCTAAACATGGCCTTATTACAAATTAGTGAACCTGGTTTGAGTGCTGCGCCGCATCAGCGTCGTCTGGCGGCCGGTATCGACCTGGGCACAACCAACTCGCTGGTGGCGACAGTACGCAGTGGTCAGGCCGAAACGTTAGCCGACCATGAAGGCCGTCACCTGTTGCCGTCTGTTGTTCATTATCAACAGCAAGGACATTCGGTGGGATATGACGCGCGTACTAACGCAGCGCTAGACACCGCCAATACCATTAGTTCTGTTAAACGCCTGATGGGGCGCTCGCTGGCTGATATCCAGCAACGCTATCCGCATTTGCCTTATCAATTCCAGGCCAGCGAAAACGGTCTGCCGATGATTGAAACGGCGGCGGGGCTGCTGAATCCGGTGCGCGTTTCCGCGGACATCCTCAAAGCACTGGCGGCGCGGGCGACTGAAGCCCTGGTAGGCGAGCTGGATGGTGTGGTTATCACCGTTCCGGCGTACTTTGATGATGCCCAGCGTCAGGGCACCAAAGACGCGGCGCGTCTGGCGGGGCTGCATGTTCTGCGCTTGCTTAATGAACCGACCGCTGCGGCTATCGCCTACGGGCTGGATTCCGGTCAGGAAGGCGTAATCGCTGTTTATGACCTTGGCGGCGGTACCTTTGATATTTCCATTCTGCGCTTAAGTCGCGGCGTGTTCGAAGTGCTGGCGACCGGCGGTGATTCCGCGCTCGGCGGCGATGACTTTGACCATCTGTTAGCAGATTACATTCGCGAACAGGCAGGTATTCCTGATCGTAGCGATAACCGCGTTCAGCGTGAATTGCTGGATGCCGCCATTGCGGCCAAAATCGCGCTGAGCGATGCGGACTCTGTGACCGTGAATGTTGCGGGCTGGCAGGGTGAAATCAGCCGCGAACAATTCAACGAACTGATCGCGCCACTGGTAAAACGAACCTTACTGGCTTGTCGTCGTGCGCTGAAAGACGCGGGCGTAGAAGCCGATGAAGTTCTGGAAGTGGTGATGGTTGGTGGCTCTACTCGCGTGCCGCTGGTGCGTGAACGGGTGGGTGAATTTTTCGGTCGTCCGCCGCTGACCTCCATCGACCCGGATAAAGTCGTCGCTATTGGTGCGGCGATTCAGGCGGATATTCTGGTGGGTAACAAGCCAGACAGTGAAATGCTGCTGCTTGATGTGATCCCGCTGTCGCTGGGTCTCGAAACCATGGGCGGTCTGGTAGAAAAAGTGATCCCGCGTAATACCACGATTCCGGTGGCCCGCGCCCAGGATTTCACCACTTTTAAAGATGGACAGACAGCGATGTCTATCCGTGTTATGCAGGGTGAGCGTGAACTGGTGCAGGACTGCCGCTCGCTGGCGCGTTTTACACTGCGCGGTATTCCGCCGTTACCGGCTGGCGGTGCGCATATCCGCGTGACGTTCCAGGTCGATGCCGACGGTCTGCTGAGTGTAACCGCGATGGAGAAATCCACTGGCGTTGAGGCGTCTATCCAGGTCAAACCTTCTTATGGTCTGACCGACAACGAAATTGCCTCAATGATTAAAGATTCGATGAGCTATGCCGAGCAGGACGTAAAAGCGCGTATGCTGGCTGAACAAAAAGTAGAAGCGGCGCGTGTGCTGGAAAGCCTGAACGGCGCGCTGGCTGCTGATGCCGCGCTGTTAAGCGCCGCAGAACGTCAGGTCATTGATGACGCTGCTGCTCACTTGAGTGAAGTGGCGCAGGGTGATGATGTTGACGCCATCGAACAAGCGATTAAAAACGTAGAAAAACAAACCCAGGATTTCGCCGCTCGCCGCATGGACCAGTCGGTTCGTCGTGCGCTGAAAGGCCATTCCGTGGACGAGGTTTAATATGCCAAAGATTGTTATTTTGCCTCATCAGGATCTCTGCCCTGATGGCGCTGTTCTGGAAGCAAATAGCGGTGAAACCATTCTCGACGTTGCGCTGCGTAACGGTATCGAGATTGAACACGCCTGTGAAAAATCCTGTGCTTGCACCACCTGCCACTGCATCGTTCGTGAAGGTTTTGACTCGCTGCCGGAAAGCTCAGAGCAGGAAGACGATATGCTGGATAAAGCCTGGGGGCTGGAACCGGAAAGCCGTTTAAGCTGTCAGGCGCGCGTCACCGATGAAGATTTAGTGGTCGAAATCCCGCGTTACACTATCAACCATGCGCGTGAGCATTAACAGAGGTTAGTATGGGACTTAAGTGGACCGATAGCCGCGAAATAGGCGAAGCACTGTACGATGCATATCCCGATATTGATCCGAAAACGGTTAGATTCACCGATATGCATCAGTGGATTTGCGAGCTGGAAGATTTCGACGACGACCCGCAGGCATCGAACGAGAAAATTCTCGAAGCGATTTTGCTGGTCTGGCTGGACGAAGCCGAGTGATTTCCGCGTCATGCTTCACGCCGCAGATGCGTTGGCCGCGCTCGTTCACCTCAGTCACATAGTTATCTATGCTCCTGGGGCTTCACTCACTTGCCGCCTTCCTGCAACGCGAATCATTTAGCGGAAAAATCCTGGGGCTGCCAACTGGCGGCCCTTTTACAAATAAGGATAACTAAAATGACAGAAGCGATGAAGATTACCCTCTCGACCCAACCTGCTGACGCGCGCTGGGGAGAAAAAGCGACTTATAGCATTAATAATGATGGCATAACCCTGCACCTGAACGGGGCTGACGATCTGGGGCTTATTCAGCGTGCGGCGCGCAAGATTGATGGTCTGGGCATCAAGCATGTTCAGCTAAGCGGTGAAGGCTGGGATGCGGATCGCTGTTGGGCATTCTGGCAAGGTTACAAAGCCCCGAAAGGCACGCGTAAAGTCGAGTGGCCTGAGCTGGACGATGCCCAACGTCAGGAACTGGATAACCGCCTGATGATCATCGACTGGGTGCGTGACACCATCAATGCACCGGCTGAAGAATTGGGGCCATCACAACTGGCACAGCGTGCTGTGGATCTGATCAGCAACGTCGCGGGCGATCGTGTGACTTATCGGATCACCAAAGGTGAAGATCTGCGTGAGCAAGGTTATATGGGGCTGCACACTGTCGGGCGCGGTTCCGAACGTTCTCCGGTATTGCTGGCGCTGGATTACAACCCAACTGGCGATAAAGAAGCGCCGGTGTATGCATGTCTGGTAGGTAAAGGTATCACCTTTGATTCCGGCGGCTACAGCATCAAACAGACCGCGTTTATGGACTCGATGAAGTCGGACATGGGCGGTGCGGCAACGGTTACTGGGGCGCTGGCATTTGCCATTACGCGCGGATTGAACAAGCGCGTGAAGCTGTTCCTCTGCTGTGCGGATAACCTGATCAGTGGCAATGCGTTCAAACTGGGGGATATCATCACCTATCGCAACGGTAAAAAAGTTGAAGTGATGAACACCGATGCGGAAGGGCGTCTGGTTCTGGCAGATGGCCTGATTGACGCCAGTGCGCAGAAACCGGAACTGATTATTGATGCGGCGACCCTCACCGGGGCGGCGAAAACTGCGCTGGGTAATGACTATCACGCGCTGTTCAGCTTTGACGATGCGCTGGCTGGACGCTTGCTGGCGAGTGCCGCACAGGAGAACGAACCGTTCTGGCGTCTGCCGTTGGCGGAGTTTCACCGCAACCAGTTGCCGTCTAACTTTGCCGAACTGAACAATACAGGTAGTGCTGCTTATCCGGCAGGCGCGAGCACAGCCGCGGGATTCCTGTCGCACTTTGTTGAGAATTATCAACAAGGCTGGCTGCATATCGACTGCTCGGCAACGTATCGCAAAGCGCCGGTTGAACAGTGGTCTGCGGGGGCGACCGGGTTGGGTGTGCGCACGATTGCTAATCTGTTAACGGCGTAAACTCATATGCCGGATGCAGCGTAAACGCCTTATTCGGCCTACAAAATATTGCAAGTTCAACAAATTGCGATTTCCTTGTAGGCCTGATAAGCGTAGCGCATCAGGCACTTTCGCCCCGAACGTTGAATGAATTGTGGTTCTTATGTCCGAAATTAAAAACGAACTTGAAGACCTGCTGGAAAAAGCAGCAACCGAACCGGCGCACCGTCCGGCTTTTTTCCGCACTCTACTGGAATCCACCGTCTGGGTGCCAGGTACGGCGGCGCAGGGTGAGGCTGTGGTTGAGGACAGCGCGCTCGATTTACAGCACTGGGAAAAAGAAGATGGCACCAGCGTCATTCCTTTTTTCACCTCGTTAGAAGCACTTCAACAGGCGGTTGAAGATGAACAGGCATTTGTCGTCATGCCTGTTCGCACACTGTTTGAGATGACCCTTGGTGAAACGCTCTTCCTTAATGCCAAACTGCCAACCGGTAAAGAATTTATGCCGCGTGAAATCAGTTTGCTAATTGGTGAAGAGGGAAATCCGCTGAGCAGTCAGGAAGTACTGGAAGGCGGTGAGTCGCTGATATTATCGGAAGTCGCAGAGCCGCCAGCACAAATGATTGATTCACTCACCACCTTATTTAAAACCATTAAGCCGGTGAAGCGTGCTTTTATTTGCTCAATTAAAGAGAACGAAGAGGCACAGCCTAATTTACTTATTGGCATTGAAGCCGATGGCGATATTGAAGAAATTATTCAGGCGGCGGGAAGTGTAGCGACTGATACATTACCTGGCGATGAACCAATCGATATTTGCCAGGTGAAAAAAGGGGAAAAAGGAATTAGCCACTTTATTACCGAACATATTGCGCCATTCTATGAACGTCGCTGGGGTGGCTTTTTGCGTGACTTTAAACAGAATCGGATAATTTAAATATGCCGCCCAAAGGGCGGCATTCGGGCTTATCTGTTGCAAAGGCTTATTTCACTGGTTCGACGGATAGG
>NZ_BBMY01000153.1 GCF_000759775.1 Escherichia albertii NBRC 107761 = DSM 17582 | reverse complement strand
ACCGGAACACCGTTGCATAAAATGAAGGCGGGCAACCCTGTATTAATTTTTCCTTCTCCACCTTTATTATTTAATGTTAATTTTTTCTTTAATTGCTTTGATTTTAGTGATATTAGCGAAATCGTTGACCCACATATAAAAAAGTGTCTTGGATTTGAGTGTTTAAAATTTTTTGTAGAATTTGAAAGAAACTCTCAGGGATGTATTGACAGGTTAACGACACTGCTTAGTGATAAGGTCTTTGACGATAGTCGGAAGCTCATAGACTCTCAATTGGATAAAATAAGAAGCAGGGCAACGGCCCGGGGAAACGAGCCGTCGCGTTTATATTAAATCAACGATGAGCCAGTTCCGCATCGTCTTCACTATTCAGAATCGATTTGTCGGTCTGCTTCAGCCACTGGCTGGTCAGCGTACCGGCTGTCATAGAACCGCTAACGTTCAGCGCAGTACGTCCCATATCGATAAGCGGCTCAACGGATATTAACAGCGCAACCAGAGTTACCGGCAATCCCATTGCTGGGAGAACAATCAGTGCAGCGAAAGTCGCACCGCCGCCAACACCCGCAACGCCAGCAGAACTTACGGTGACAATACCGACCAGTGTCGCAATCCACATTGGATCCAGTGGGTTAATGCCAACTGTTGGCGCAACCATCACTGCCAGCATTGCCGGATATAACCCGGCACAGCCATTTTGACCAATGGTCGCACCAAAAGAAGCGGCGAAACTGGCGATGGATTCGGGTACGCCCAGGCGGCGCGTTTGCGCTTCGACATTCAACGGAATGGATGCTGCGCTGGAACGGCTGGTAAAAGCGAAAGTCAGTACAGGCCATACCTTGCGGAAGTATTTCAGCGGACTAATTCCGTTAATGCCCAACAGAATGCCATGGACCGCAAACATGATGATCAGACCGAGGTAGGACGCGACAACGAAGCTCCCCAGTTTGATAATGTCCTGTAGGTTAGACCCCGCAACCACCTTGGTCATCAGCGCCAGAACGCCGTAAGGGGTTAGTTGCATGACCAGGCGAACCAGTTTCATTACCCAGCTTTGCAGCGTGTCGATAGCCGTTAAGACGCGTTCGCCTTTCGGCGCGTCATCTTTCAGTAGTTTTAGCGCAGCGACACCAAGGAATGCAGCGAAAATTACCACGCTGATAATTGACGTCGGATTTGCTCCGGTCAGATCGGCAAACGGGTTTTTCGGAATAAAGGACAGAATAAGTTGTGGCACGCTTAAGTCAGCGACTTTACCGACATAGTTACTTTCGATAGCGTTCAGACGTGCCGTTTCTGCGCCGCCCTGAACCAGGCCTTCTGCGCTCAGACCAAACAGATTGGTTACCAGTACACCGACCAGAGCTGCAATCAGTGTGGTAAACAGTAATGTACCAATAGTCAGAAAACTGATTTTACCTAACTGAGAGGCGTTATGTAGACGAGCAACTGCACTCAGAATGGAGGCAAAGACCAGTGGCATAACGATCATTTGCAATAACTGAACATAGCCGTTACCGACGATGTTAAACCACTGTACGGAATCTTTAAGCACCTGACTGTCAGAGCCATAAAGGGTATGCAGGACGAGGCCAAAAACCACGCCCATCACCAGACCTACCAGCACTTTTTTCGCCAGACTCCACTGTTTGTGGCGAGTTTGGGCCAATGCAAACAGCAGCACAACGAACACCACGATGTTCGCAATTAATGGAAAGTTCATCCCCGTTTTCCTAATCTTATTATTTCTATCACTGCGTAGCAGTCATAGTGTTGGCGCAAGATTAACAGAACTGTGAGCGGCCTCTTATATTCAAATGGAATTGCTTATTCCAGAAAGATAAATTTTGCCTTTTTAGTATTCAACCTGATGCTTAATAAGGCGATGAAACTGGATCTGCAATGTATTAATCATTTGCGATGACCAACGAATCGCACCATTTTCGGGCAGTGAATGGGGCATCCATACCGACCAGACAAAGAGCGCCATGCACAGAAAACGTTCCAGTTGATTGCCCTTTTGCGGTACCAGAATCGGCAGGCGGAAACGCCAGCGGCATGGCCAGAGTAGAGGAACGCCTGCGGGGGTCAGCATATCGGCAAGAATATGGCTCAAATAACCCAGCACCATACCTTGCAAAGCATCAGCAGGAATAAACCAGCTTTCTGGAACCTTCAGGTAGAAAGTCGTCAGCAGGGCAAACACAGCCAGTAAACTGTGTGTAAAACCACGGTGCCCAAAAGCGCGGGCGATGGGTTTTGATATCCACTTTAATCGCTGCCCAAGAAACGACTTCGGATGATCGATGTCTGGCAACAGACACGTTAATATTGCGGAAGGGACAATATGCCACCAGTCACCCTGCGCCAGCACAGGCGTAAGCTCGGCATTTTTGGCAAATACCGCACAAGCAATAGAAAAGAGAAGGTGGCCTTCCGCCGTCATGATAAAACTCGCTAAACTGTCGATACGTACAGTATAGGATTTTTATACAGTGTGCGGAAGTGGTGACGGTGTAACTCTTTATCACAAACTGACGATAAATCCGCCAGTTGAACGCGAAATCAGGTAAGAATCGAGGGGCGGTGTTACCACCGCCCAAAGATATCAGCCCAGCAGATCTGCAGCGGTCAGCTCAGTGAGTGATGAAAGTTTAACGTTCGCCAGTACGAAACGCGGATCATTTTGCGCTTCCGGCGCCGGAACAACGATGGAACGCATTCGTGCCGCTTTAGAAGCGATCATTCCGTTTACAGAATCCTCCAGCGCTACGCAGGAAAGTGGGTCCACGCCCAGTTTTTCTGCGCAGTCGAGATACACTTGCGGATGCGGTTTGCTGTAAGGCAATTTTTCGGCAGAGGCGAGGGCATCGAAGCTGTCACGTAAGTCAAACATCGTCAGCACTTTTTCCAGCATATGTAGCGGTGATGCTGAAGCCAGACCGACTAATAAACCTTGCTTTTTGCATAAAGCAACCGCTTCACGCACGCCGGGTAGCAATGGACGGGTCTCTTCAACCAGTGAAATAGCTCGTGAAATAACCCGCTCTACAACTTCCTGGCGGCGCGGCCCATTCCACGGTTGCTGGGCATACCAGAGATCAACCACCATATCGATGCGCAGGCCTAACGTGTCCGGCAGCTCATTGCGACGGGAGATATCCACCCCCAGGCTTGCCATCACATCCAGTTCGGCCCGATCCCATAAAGGTTCGGAGTCGATAAGTAATCCATCCATATCAAAAATTGCAGCAAGAATCTGACGCGGGGTTGACATTACAACCTCTCCTTTAGAGCATTATGTGTAAGGTATTAAGCAGTGCTTATGATTAAGCGCCTATCATATCGCCTTTAAAGAATGGGCGAAAACAGATATCTACAGGTAAACTAAGTGAAACGACGCGTCTTAATCAAGGAGAACTCATGACGTATCAACAAGCTGGACGCATTGCTATTTTGAAAAGGATTTTCGGTTGGTTGATTTTTATACCCGCACTGATCTCTACATTGATTTCTTTGCTGAAGTTTATGAATAGTCGGCAGGAAACCCAGGAAGGCATTAATGCGGTAATGCTCGATTTTGCCCATGTCATGATCGATATGATGCAGGCGAATACGCCTTTTCTGAATCTGTTCTGGTTCAACTCGCCAACGCCTAATTTTAATGGTGGCGTGAACGTTATGTTCTGGGTGATTTTTATTCTGATTTTTATCGGACTGGCGTTACAAGACTCCGGCGCCCGAATGAGCCGCCAGGCGCGTTTTTTGCGTGAAGGGGTGGAGGACCAACTCATTCTGGAGAAAGCCAAAGGGGATGAGGGATTAACGCGTGAACAAATTGAATCGCGCATTGTCGTGCCGCATCATACTATCTTCCTGCAGTTTTTCTCACTCTATATCCTGCCAGTAATTTGCATTGTTGCGGGATATGTATTCTTTTCTTTGCTTGGTTTTATTTAACGTAGCGCCGGGCTGTCAGGACGCTGGTGATTACACCAGCGTTCATTGTTTTCTTTGACGATTCCATTTCGCAGAACTCTTTCAGACAGAACGATGTTATTCTGCATTTCTCCTGAATGGACGATAAAAATGAGCGAGCCATAGCGGGAAAATGTCGAAGCAGCGCTCTCTTATCATGTTGTATCTTCTACTGATTTTAATGTATTAGCGAGCGTTATGAGAGAGCGTGTCGATATTAATGATATTTATCATAAGCACCTGGAGATCCCAACATGATCCTGGTCACAGGAGGGGCGCGTAGCGGTAAAAGCGCCCACGTTGAACAGTTGGCCCTGTCACAGTGCGAACGCGTTCTTTACATTGCCACGTCCGTGATCACAGACGATGAAATGGCGCAACGCGTTAAAAAACATCGGGCACAGCGTCCTGCACACTGGCGCACCTGGGAGGGGTATCGCGATATCGGCGACGTGATTCGCCACCATGTACAGCCTGGCGAAGGTGTTGTGCTGGAGTGCATCACGACAATGCTGGCCAATTTGCTTTATGAGGCGAGTGGTGGCGCTTCACCTGACACTCTGGATTTCACCGCTCTGGAGGCTGTACTACAACAGCAGGTGGACGAGCTTATTACGGTATGCCAGCAGTCATCGGCTCCGATATTTGTTGTGACCAATGAACTGGGGATGAGTATTACGCCAGAAAATCGGCTGGCCCGTCATTTTGTCGATATTTCCGGCAGGGCAAATCAAAAACTTGCACAAGCGGCACAGGAGGTGTGGCTGGTGGTCTCTGGCATTGGCGTCAAGATCAAAGGCAGTTGACGTATAAGCATGTTGCAAACCGACAAATAAGGATGACAAGGATGGAAACAGTAAAGGATCTGATTGCATTGATCAGACCGCTGAATAAACAAAAAATGCAGGTAGCAGCCCAACATATTGATGGGTTAGTCAAGCCGACAAACAGCCTTGGACGTCTTGAGAGCCTGGCTATACAAATATCGGGGATGTGGGGGATTAAGCAACTCAATAATTTACAAAAAGAAATTATTGTTATGTGTGCTGACCATGGCGTATTTGATGAAGGTGTTGCGGTATCGCCGAAAGAAGTGACCAGGCTTCAGGCGCTCAACATGTTAAAAGGAATTACCGGTGTTTGCGTACTGGCGCGAACTAACCAGACATCGGTGCTGCCAGTCGATATCGGCATTGATTGTGAGCCCATTGATAACATGCTTAATATCAAACTTGCAAAGGGCAGCGGCAATATAGCCACGGGGCCGGCGATGTCGCGTCAGGACGCTGAACATCTTCTACTGACTAGTGCCAGACTTGTAAAAAAACGCGCGAAGGAAGGCATTTCGGTTTTTGGCGTAGGGGAACTGGGAATAGCGAATACGACATCAGCCTCGGCGGTTATTGCTGTTTTGACAGGTAGCGATCCACATGATGTTGTTGGGATTGGTGCTAATTTGCCACAGAATCGCGTTGGCCATAAAGAGTCGATAGTTCGCCAGGCGATACATATCAACAAACCCGATGCACGGGATGCTATCGATGTTCTGGCTAAAGTGGGTGGTTATGATCTGGTTGGCATGACAGGTGTTATCCTGGGGGCTGGCGCATGTGGATTGCCGGTGGTGTTAGATGGCTTTCTTTCATATGCTGCGGCAATAGCTGCTTGCCAGATAGCGCCAGAGGTCAAAAATTACTGTATTCCTTCTCATTTCTCAGCAGAGAAGGGGGCGAGGCTGGCACTGGATTATCTTGAGTTGCGGCCTTTTCTTCATCTCGATATGCGTCTTGGCGAAGGTAGCGGCGCTGCACTGGCGATGTCAATTATTGATGCTGCCTGTGCAATGTACTGCCAAATGGGCTTACTGGCACAAAGTGGAATTCATTTACCTGACCAGGATACGTTGCAATAAAGGCGATATTTAGATGTCCGTCGGGAAGAGTACCGAAAAAACGGTACTCTTCTGTGTGAGTCACCCTCTCATGCCGCTAACAAGCGATCTAACGATTGCTGAGCAATAACCAAATGTTGCCCGCCGAACAATCTTGCCCGATTTAGCAAAGTGTGGAGTTGATAAATCGGTTGACGTTCGAGGAAATCTGACGGTAGCGGTGAAACTGACTGATAGCCGTCGTAAATTTGTGGCGGCTGTTCGGTATGCAGCGGCAGCATCGCTAAATCACACTCTCTGTCACCCCAGTAGCAGGCGGGGTCGAAAATGTACGGACCATCTGGACCCAGCGCGCAGTTCCCGGACCACAAATCGCCGTGTAGCAAGGAAGGCTGTGGTTGATGCGAGGCCAGGCGCTGCTGAATATGTTCGACAATGGCGTCGATATTGCCAAAGGCGATCCCTTTTTCTGCCGCCAGCTCTAGCTGCCAGCCAATTCGCTGTTCAGCAAAAAATGTTGACCAGCGACGTTGCCAGGTGTTGGGCTGTGGCGTTGTAGAAAGGGCATTATCGAAGTCGAGGCCAAATTGTGGTTGGTCGCTCCATTGATGTAGATGTGCAATTTGCTGCCCTAAAATAAATGCGTTATGTGCATCCAGCGGGCGAGGTGGGAGATAGTCCATCACCAGAAAACTGTAGTCGCGGTCAGCGCCAACAGCCCAGACTTTTGGCACCGTGACGGTTTTACTGCGAGACAGTAATTCCAGTTGATCGGCTTCAGCGGTGAAGCCGGGAAGCAGTTCCCTTTCATCACATTTGACGAAAAAATCACGCCCCGCATAACGCAAATGCCATGCGGCATGGACTTCTCCGCCAGGCAGTTCATTACGCAGTTCGATTTCGCCTTCACCTAACTGCTCGCTCAAAAGACGACTGATTGCCTGCCACATGATGTCTCTCCCATGTTGTCTGCCAGATCATAAGGTTAGCGCAAAAACGCGGTGTAAAAACACGAGCTAACGCACACCACAGACTGATTATTGCTCAAAAACCATTTATTTTCTGTCGCTATTCCACGCCTCCCAGGTGGCGATCGTGATTTCAGGTGTTTTGCCTGTTGCACTTTGGCTGAGCCCTGAAACCAGTTCTCTTATTTGCTCTTCACTTTGGGGACTGACAAGCCCAAAGGTATTCGTTCCCAGCTCATGAATCTTGCCTTCATCATCTGTCATGGTGAGCAGAAAACCATTGCGGGTCAGATAATTATTTAATTCGTTAATGTCAATCAATGTCTCCTCATGCAGCATAACGGTGATGACATAACGGACAAGATCTCCACTGGACATAATTCACCCCTTTGTTATCCCATAACTTTTGAGCATAGTCGGAGAAAGACGTTGCCGACAGGTTTGTGGCGATTCCCCCACAGTGGGGGAATGTCTCTATTAGTGGCAAAGATAAGCGTAAATTTTTTGTGTATCGTCATGAGAGCACAGGCGTGTTCCCTGATTGAGCGTGGCGGCGCTGCCTGCAGCTACCCCAAAGCGGACCATTTCTTCCAGAGAGGCATTTTCTGCTAACTTCAGCGTCATGGCTCCTACCATGCTGTCACCGGCACCAACGGTACTTTGGCTTTTCACCGGTGGCGGTACGACCTGAATGCAGCTTTCACTATCAACCCCCAGCGCCCCCTGAGGACCAAGGGAAACGACGACCCGTTTGGCTTTGCCATCATTAACAATTTCTTGCGCAGCTTTGCGTACATCATCCGGTTGGGTGAGTTCGCGATTAACCAGCGCACTGAGCTCTTTCTGGTTAGGTTTAACTAATTCAATATTACCAATCGACAGTGCCGCGCTTAGCGCTTCGCCGGAGCTGTCAACAATGCAACGAATCCCTTGTTTTTGTGCAGCGGAGAGCAACTGGGTTAATTTTTCCAGTTTCACGCCGGGGGGTAAACTTCCACTAATAACCAGAATGGCTCCTGATTCAATTTCCAGAACTTGTTCTTCGAGTTGGCGAAATTCATCTTCACTTAATGCCGCGCCGGGCATGACAAACCGGTACTGCTCGCCTGTTGACTCCACATGTACATGTAGATTCTGGCGAGTCCAGTCTTTGGCTTCCACTGTGGCAACAGGGACATGTTCGTCGGTCAGCAGCGAGACCAGATGTTCTCCGGTTGCGCCGCCTGCCGGGAAGATTGCTGTAGCGCTTGCGCCGAGATGAGCAATAGCGCGGGCGACGTTAATGCCACCACCGCCAGGTTCAAACACTGGCGCAGTACAGCGCAGTTTTCCTTCGGGATAAATTTGCGGGGTAATTGTTGCGCTATCGAGAGAAGGCGCAAGTGTCAACGTATAGATACGTACCATTATTTCCTCCTGTAAGCTGATTTCAGTCTGGCACCGAATCTGTAGAAAGTGAAGAAATTAACAATATGATTTATTAGATGTTTATTTAAAATCAATGATGAAAAGATATATAAATAAATATCTATTTTCACAACGAGCTTATTCAAAAAATGAAATAAGAATTCATTGCTAAGTTATTCGCGCCTTTTTATAATTTGTTACCTTTCCAGGGACGTTACTCTTTGATCCTTAAGAAAGATTCCGGGACCTCGATGGTCTCTTTTTTGTTGTACGGACTCTTGATAAATGAAGCTTTTGAAGACAGTTCCTGCCATCGTTATGTTGGCGGGGGGCATGTTTGCGTCATTGAATGCAACTGCCGATGATTCCGTTTTTACTGTCATGGACGATCCTGCCAGTGCCAAAAAACCGTTCGAAGGTAATCTGAATGCAGGATATCTTGCACAATCAGGCAACACGAAAAGTTCTTCATTAACGGCTGACACTACCATGACCTGGTATGGGCATTCTACTGCCTGGTCGCTATGGGGAAATGCCAGCAATACCTCATCTAACGATGAACGTTCTTCAGAAAAATATGCGGCGGGTGGACGTAGCCGTTTTAATTTAACTGACTACGACTATCTTTTTGGTCAGGCGAGCTGGTTGACAGATCGCTATAACGGTTATCGCGAGCGCGATGTGTTGACTGCTGGTTACGGTCGTCAGTTTTTGAATGGTCCGGTACACAGCTTCCGCTTTGAATTCGGTCCGGGCGTGCGTTACGACAAATATACTGACAATGCCAGTGAGACTCAGCCACTGGGTTATGCTTCCGGGGCCTATGTATGGCAATTAACGGACAACACTAAATTTACCCAGGGTGTTTCCGTCTTTGGTGCGGAAGACACAACGCTGAACTCGGAAAGTGCGTTGAATGTCGCCATTAATGAGCATTTTGGTCTGAAAGTCGCGTACAACGTCACATGGAATTCTGAACCGCCGGAATCCGCGCCGGAGCATACCGATCGTCGGACGACGCTATCGTTGGGCTACAGCATGTAATAGTATCTGCCGGGCCGTGTAATGCGGTCTGGCTGCATTCACTCGCCACCATTCAACCCCAGATCATTGCCGCCCAACGCAGTAACAGCATTGCGCCGCAAATAACCAGCAGGACTACCACCATTTTCCAGTGTTTTTTGTCAAAGCGTTTTGTCGGCATATCGTTGTTCCGTTTTTCGTTTGCACTTGATAACGAAGTGTAACAAAAGGCGTTGACATAAAGGGATTTTTGTTTAGATGGCAAACGTTGAAGAGCGGGGCTTCTGACTTACAGCGCCATTATGAACGCATGGTTAATAGGTATACTGGTTCAAGTGGGATAGTTATCGTAATGTTTGCGAAAATCTTACCTGGGGCGCCATCGTGTCATAGAGGAAAGATGACAGTGGTGCAATAGCGAACAAGCATATTAGCCTGTTTCGGGGGCTCTGGTACTAATTGGTATTCTTTGAATAGCAAACTGAAACAACATAAACCAGCTACCTGTCTGTTGATCATTGTATTCGCAATTTTACTGAAAGTGTGCATTATCTATATTTTCTTATCCTTTCTTTTTGTTGTGCAAAATATTATTTCTGTATTTTTAGGTTTCACGCAGGACTGTTTTTGTTTTTGGCTGAGGGTGTGTTTGTTATTGCTTGTTTTTGCTTTTAAAATAAAAACAAAGCAATAATTAAGTGTTTTTTTAATTTTTTGTCTGTAAAATAAAATACCATCTCCTCAGAAGATGGTATTTACTGTAGTATAGAAGGATTCAATTCTCAGAAAGTAGATCACCGTCATACTTACTTATCTGACGGGAAGATTATATACCGGGGGCTGCTATTCAGGGGCTGGATAAATTCAAGTCGACTTTTAACAACCCACAAAGTAATGCTGGCAATCTACGAAAACTGAAAAAACACTTCGAAATCACTCAAAGGCGTGTATTCTGCTCGGATTCTACGCAGAAACGTTGTTCTGTCGTATCAAAACGGCACCTATCTCTGCTGACAATCATGTCCAGCGTAAAGGGCTCCCGGCTGAGAGGATGTGGAGCGTTGCGTCGGATCATTTCAGTCACGACATCCCGATCATATAGAGAGCAGACATCTGAGTCCCGCGCATTTCTGACAAAAAGACCCACTTCAGGAATACATAGTGGGTG
>NZ_BBMY01000154.1 GCF_000759775.1 Escherichia albertii NBRC 107761 = DSM 17582 | reverse complement strand
TTATTAAGAAGCCTCGAGTTAATGCTCGAGGTTTTTTTTCGTCTGTATTTCTATTATTGCCAAAACCGCAAAAATCCTCTGCGTTTTACGCTCTTTTTCCGCAACAGTCTGAAGCCCATAATCGTCTCAGTTAACGAACATTGCATTAAAAGAGGCATATTATGGCTATCCCTGCATTTGGTTTAGGTACTTTCCGTCTCAAAGACGACGTTGTTATTGCATCAGTGAAAACGGCGCTTGAGCTTGGCTATCGCGCAATTGATACCGCACAAATCTATGATAACGAAGCAGCAGTAGGTCAGGCGGTTGCAGAAAGCGGCGTGCCACGTAATGAACTCTACATCACTACTAAAATCTGGATTGAAAACCTCACTAAAGACAAACTAATCCCGAGTCTGAAAGAGAGTCTGCAAAAATTGCGTACCGATTATGTTGATCTGACGCTAATCCACTGGCCATCACCAAACGATGAAGTCTCCGTTGAAGAGTTTATGCAGGCGCTACTGGAAGCGAAAAAACAAGGGCTGACGCGTGAGATCGGTATTTCCAACTTCACGATCCCGTTGATGGCGAAAGCGATTGCTGCTGTTGGCGCTGAAAACATCGCCACCAACCAGATTGAACTCTCTCCTTATCTGCAAAACCGTAAAGTGGTCGATTGGGCTAAGCAGCACGGCATCCATATTACTTCCTATATGACGCTGGCTTATGGTAAAGCGCTGAACGATGAGGTTATTGCTCGTATCGCAGCGAAACACAATGCGACTCCGGCACAAGTGATTCTGGCGTGGGCTATGGGGGAAGGTTACTCAGTAATTCCTTCTTCTACTAAACGTGAAAACCTGGCGAGCAACCTGCAGGCAGTTAATTTACAGCTTGATGCTGAAGATAAAAAAGCGATCGCCGCACTGGATTGCAACGACCGCCTGGTAAGCCCGGAAGGTCTGGCTCCTGAATGGGATTAAGCCTCTCTGACAGCTCCTCCGGGAGCTGTTTTTACATGCTCGCTAAGGAAATCGATAAAAGCCCGGATGCGCGTACTTACCGCACGGTCGCTGTAATAGACGGCGCTGAAGGGCATTTCTACCGGCAGTACTTTGTCTGCCATTAACTCTACCAGTTCGCCACGAGCGATTTCTCTATCGATCATATAGTCGGACAAACACGCAATCCCGTTGCCACTCAAGCAAAGTTGTTTCAGTGTTTCCCCACTATTGGATGACAAACCATACTTCACCTCATGTAATTGCCCATCGCAACAGGCTATCGGCCAGGTATTGAGGGAAGCAGGTTCAGTGAATCCCAGGCAAACATGTTGCTTTAAATCGTCGATAGTTTCTGGTTTCCCGTAGCGGGCAATATAGTCAGGGGAGGCGATAATTTTTCGATAGCTGGTAAACAACGGCCTGGCTCGCAGACTGGAGTCTGTCAACGTACCAGCACGAATCGCGACATCCACTTTTCTTTCAATCAGATTAATAATGGTTTCGGAAGAGACTAACGACAAAGTCACTTCCGGATAGCGTTCACGAAATGGCTTAATTAACGGCATCAGGAAGTGTAGCACCACGGGTGTCGCGGCATCTATTCGCAACAGCCCGCGTGGCGTATTACGAGTTTCCATAATTTCTGATTCTGCTGCCGCCATCTCCTGTAAAATCGACTGTACGCGACGAAAATAACGTTCACCTTCCTCCGTCAGGCTGAGTTGCCGCGTGGTGCGATTAAGCAAGCTGACGCCAAGTTTCATTTCAAGCTTTTTTACCGCCCGGCTTACCGCAGAGTTCGCTTGTCCTAATTGTTCAGCCGCCCGGCTAAAACTTCCGCTCTCAACCACCGAAACAAAAATGGCGAGTTCTTCCGACGTAGCTTTCATTTTTGCACCTGTCGCAAAATATTAGAGGTATTTTGAATCTATTTGTTATTAAACCATTCAGATAGATGATATGTCATCCGATTCATAAGCGTTATGAGCGAGTAAAAACCTGTCAATGTAAGCGTTCACTTACAAAACAATATGCAGTTGTTCGTTGAAAGAGTGAGCTAAAATCCCTATAACAGTAGAGCCCTCCCGAGTGCGGAAGGGTTGACGTAATCGAGGTTTCAAAGTCTAAAGTGCGAAAAAACACCTATGCCATGCGCTATGTTGCTGGACAACCTGCGGAAAGGATTTTACCTCCGGGGTCTTTTGCGAGCATTGGACAGGCATTACCACCCGGTGAACCACTAAGTACAGAAGATCGTATTCGGATCCTGGTGTGGAACATCTACAAACAACAACGCGCTGAATGGTTGTCGGTATTAAAGAACTACGGAAAAGATGCGCACCTGGTTTTATTACAGGAAGCACAGACGACGCCAGAGTTGGTGCAGTTCGCGACCGCTAACTATCTTGCCGCCGATCAGGTGCCAGCTTTCGTGCTACCACAACATCCTTCCGGCGTAATGACCCTTTCGGCGGCGCATCCTGTTTATTGTTGCCCATTACGCGAGCGTGAACCTATATTGCGTCTGGCGAAGTCAGCGTTGGTGACGGTTTATCCATTGCCAGACACACGTCTATTGATGGTAGTAAATATTCATGCAGTTAATTTCAGTCTGGGTGTAGATGTCTATAGTAAGCAGTTACTTCCTATCGGAGACCAGATTGCACATCACAGCGGCCCAGTCATTATGGCGGGAGATTTCAATGCCTGGAGCCGTAGAAGGATGAACGCGTTATATCGCTTTGCGCGGGAAATGTCGCTGCGCCAGGTACGCTTTACGGATGACCAGCGCCGTCGGGCATTTGGCCGCCCGCTCGATTTTGTCTTCTACCGAGGTTTGAACGTCAGCGAAGCTTCTGTACTGGTGACTCGCGCTTCTGATCACAATCCGCTACTCGTTGAATTCAGTCCCGGCAAACCTGATAAATAAGGTAAGTCTGGTCTGCCTGGGCAGACCAACTTTGGCGCTGCCCTATGGGACGCAAGAATGCACACGCCAGACGTATTAGTGAATGCTATACGCGTTTACCAGCGATATCATCATGGTTGAAGCACATAAAGCGGCGTAAATGAAAAAGGCACCGGGGGAATCGGTGCCTTTTTGTTATCTGGTTTGTCAGGAGTCAGGCATGTTGTTGTTTTTCACAAACAACGTCAACTTATCGCCTGGTTGCAAATTTGCAGTATCGTTGTTCCAGCGCATCACATCTTTGATGTTCACGCCATGACGCTTAGCAATACTTGAAAGCGAATCGCCTTTGCGCACACGATACGTGATACTGTCGCTGTTGTTTGCCAACCGTTGGGCGCTATCACCAGCACCAATTGTCAGACTTTGGCCTGGTTTCAGCTTAGAACCGCGCAGATTGTTCCACTGCTGCAAATTTCTGGTGCTTACGCCGAGACGTGAAGCGATACTTGAAAGCGTGTCGCCAGAGCGTACGGTGTAAACACGGCTGTTAAGCGGCGTATTGTCGGCAACCAGTGTCGACTGTACGTCTGCAATTTCACCTGAAGCCAGGGATTCACGTAGTTGATCCGCATGCTTCTTTGGCACCATCACGTACTGTGGACCACTTGCGCCCAACGTGGATCCTTTCACGCCTGCGTTGAATGTCTTCAGTTTGCTGACGGAAATCCCCGCCATATCTGCAACCTTCGCCATTTCAACCGGGCTGCTCAGGTGCACACGCGCCAGAGCGCGGCTTTCATCGGTCGTCGGCAGACGTACGCCATAACGTTTGCTGTTTTTGAGGATATCACTCAATGCCAACATTTTAGGCACGTACTGCTTCGTTTCCTGCGGCAAGGGTAACGACCAGAAGTCTGTGGATTTGCCACGTGCTTTGTTCGTTTTGATTGCCTTCATGACCCGACCTTCGCCGCTGTTATAAGCCGCTACGGTCAGAAGCCAGTCGCCGTCAAACATCTTGTTCAGACGCTGCATCATGTTCAGTGCGGCTGTTGTTGAAGCAACAACATCGCGACGTGCGTCATAATTGCGGGTCTGTTTCAAACCATAATTGCGCCCCGTGCTCGGAATGATCTGCCAGATACCTGCGGCATTGGCGCCAGACGTCGCGTGAGGATCAAAAGCGCTCTCCACTATGGGTAGTAGTACCAGCTCCATAGGCATGTTACGTTTTTTAACTTGCCCGGCTATCCAGTACATATACGGCTCTGCCCGTAAAGTTACATCGTGGAGATAGCTCTTATTGCGTAAGTATTTCTGTTTTTGTTCGCGAATCCGGTCGTTTTCCGGAATTCCCATCTTTAGCTCGTCGCCTATGAAAGCCCACAAGTCACCATCTGGCGCGATAGACGTCCCATCGTCCATCCATCGTGCCTGACTTGTAAACTTTGCTGCTTCCCCTTGACCAGCCGCAGAAAGGCTCTGTGCATGCTGCTGAACGTTACCGGTACCCTGGCAACCTACAAGCAGGACAGAGGCGAGTAATATCGCTTTTGCCTTCATGTGTGTGTCAATAGTTGCTTAAAAGACGACCGATCATAGCGGCGAACGAAGCCGATGACAAGAAAGTTTTATCAGAATCTATCTTTCTTTGACCTTAACCAGGCAAAACGCTCTTCAGGGTGTTGCAATAATGTTTCTTTGTTAATTACATTAATTAAATCAATATCTTCCGTTCTTAAAAAAACATTAATTTGTCGCTCATTTTTCAGAATTACGGGCAGTGTCATTTGATTTTTAGCCCGTAACTCCTTAACTTTACGATAATAATCATTTATGGACAAATCGTGCGGAAGAATACTCAAGGCAAACTTCATATTTGATAACGTATATTCATGAGCACAACATACCAATGTATCGTCAGGTAACGCACTTAACTTTTTAAGTGATTGATACATTTGGGACGGTGTTCCTTCGAATAACCGACCACAGCCACCAGAAAACAGCGTATCGCCGCAAAATAGATAAGGTTTGGTGAAGTAACAGATGTGTCCCAAAGTGTGACCCGGTGTGGCAATTACACTAAATTCATGCCCCAAAACGAGGGCAGTTTCGCCATCTTTGACTACGAGCGTTGTTCCCTTATCTTGTGTCTCTTGTGGACCATACACCACAATTTGCGGAAATTTTTCCACCAGTTTTTTCACGCCGCCAACGTGATCGTGGTGATGGTGGGTGAGAAATATGGCCTCTGGTTGCCAGTTATTGGCGGCAATGGCCTTTAATACTGGCTCTGCGTCTCCGGGATCGACAATCAGGCAACGACCTGCTTCATTAGTCAAAACCCAGATGTAATTGTCATCAAAGGCGGGAATACTGTTAAGATTCATAGATTACCTCTCAGTGTGAAACGGAAGGTTGTGATGAAACCGGCAAGAGTCTCTCAAACTGTCGTGGCTCCCGATTGCTGGGGCGATTTGCCCTGGGGAGAGCTTTATCGCAAGGCGCTGGAGCGCCAGCTCAACCCGTGGTTCACTAAAATGTATGGTTTTCATCTGCTTAAGATTGGTAATTTAAGCGCAGAAATCAATTGCGAAGCGTGCGCGGTTTCTCATCAAGTGAATGTTTCTGCGCAAGGAATACCCGTTCAGGTGCAGGCGGACCCACTTCATCTTCCTTTTGCCGATAAATCCGTCGATGTTTGTTTGCTGGCACATACATTGCCGTGGTGCACCGATCCGCATCGTTTATTGCGTGAGGCCGATCGGGTATTGATTGATGATGGCTGGTTGGTCATTAGCGGCTTCAATCCCATCAGTTTAATGGGATTACGCAAACTTGTGCCGGTATTGCGAAAAACATCGCCCTATAACAGCCGGATGTTTACTCTGATGCGGCAACTGGACTGGCTCTCTTTGTTGAATTTTGAAGTGTTACACGCCAGTCGTTTCCATGTTCTCCCGTGGAACAAACACGGCGGAAAACTGTTGAGCACGCATATTCCTGCGCTTGGTTGCTTACAACTTATCGTTGCCCGGAAACGGACTATTCCTCTGACGCTCAACCCGATGAAACAAAGTAAAAATAAACCACGGATCCGCCAGGCGGTTGGCGCCACCCGGCAATGTCGTAAACCACAGGCTTAAACTTCGACTTGATATCCTGTATCTTCCCGCGTGGGATTCATCGCCGCGGCACGAGCCAGTTCATCACAGCGTTCGTTTTCCGGGTGTCCGGCATGGCCTTTAACCCATTGCCATTTGATTTGATGCTGACCCAACGCGGCATCGAGACGTTGCCAGAGATCGACATTTTTTACCGGTTTTTTATCTGCTGTTTTCCAGCCACGTTTTTTCCAGTTGTGGATCCACTGGGTGATCCCCTGGCGGACGTACTGGCTGTCGGTACTCAAAATGACTTCGCAATGTTCTTTTAATGCTTCCAGCGCGACAATAGCGGCCATCAACTCCATACGGTTGTTGGTGGTGCGGGTGTAGCCTGCGCTAAAAGTTTTTTCGCGTCCACGATAGCGTAAAATAGCACCGTAACCTCCCGGTCCTGGATTACCCAGACACGAACCATCGGTGAAAATTTCTACCTGTTTAAGCATCTCTGGTAGACTTCCTGTAATTGAATCGAACTGTAAAACGACAAGTCTGACATAAATGACAGCTATGAGCACTGCAATTACACGCCAGATCGTTCTCGATACCGAAACCACCGGTATGAACCAGATTGGCGCGCACTATGAAGGCCACAAGATTATTGAGATTGGTGCCGTTGAAGTGGTGAACCGTCGCCTGACGGGCAATAACTTCCATGTATATCTGAAACCCGATCGACTGGTGGACCCGGAAGCCTTTGGCGTACACGGTATTGCCGATGAGTTTTTGCTTGATAAGCCCACGTTTGCCGATGTGGCTGATGAGTTTATGGATTATATCCGTGGCGCGGAGCTGGTGATCCATAACGCAGCGTTCGATATTGGCTTTATGGACTATGAGTTTTCGCTGCTCAAGCGTGATATTCCGAAGACTAATACCTTCTGTAAGGTTACCGATAGCCTTGCGGTAGCGAGGAAAATGTTTCCCGGTAAGCGCAACAGCCTCGATGCGTTATGTGCTCGCTACGAAATAGATAACAGTAAACGAACGCTGCACGGGGCATTACTCGATGCCCAGATCCTTGCCGAAGTTTATCTGGCGATGACCGGTGGTCAAACGTCGATGGCTTTTGCGATGGAAGGTGAGACGCAACAGCAACAAGGTGAAGTAACAATTCAGCGTATTGTGCGTCAGGCAAGTAAGTTACGCATTGTTTTTGCGACAGATGAAGAGCTCGAAGCGCATGAAGCCCGCCTCGATTTGGTGCAGAAGAAGGGCGGAAGTTGCCTCTGGCGGGCATAATTATCCATAAAAGGCGCTAAAAATAGTATGTTGGGCGATTTTTGCAGCAAACGATTCAAAAGATAAGAAAAACCGTTGACGAAGGACGAGGTAATCCGTAATATTCGCTCCGTTCCCAACGGAACACAACGCGGAGCGGTAGTTCAGTCGGTTAGAATACCTGCCTGTCACGCAGGGGGTCGCGGGTTCGAGTCCCGTCCGTTCCGCCAAATTCTCTCATGATAATGAGTTCAAAGAGTCGCAACTTTCTAAGTTTGCGACTCTTTTGTGTCTAAATTTTGTCACTCTCCTTCTGATATCTCTTTTAGTTGTGGTGCTGGTGCGTTAATCGCTTGTGTAACCCTATTCATTCGTATCCCGGGTATTATCAATTCATTCATGGTAAATATATTTACCATACTATGTTTTTTATTTTTATATTCATTATATGAATTTGTAATTGATATTATTTTGTTTTTGTTCTGATTGTGGTGGGATATATAATCAGAATCGGATATTATGATAATTAATACAGACGAGGGAGTGTCCGGTTATGAATTCCAAAGTAGTTTGTTGTTTATGTGTGATGTTTTCACTTCTTGTGGGGTGTGCCTTAAAATCTCCTATTGATGCAAAGAAAAAAAACACTCCAACTGAAAAAAACATGAGTAAAAACTCAAGCTCGCAACTGACCGATAAAGATCTTTTTGGAAATGAAACCACGCTGGCGGTTTCGGAGGAGGATATTCAGGCGGCGCTTGATGGAGAGCAATTTCGCGTGCCGCTCAACTCCCCTGTGATTTTGGTGCAATCAGGTAGTCGCGCGCCAGAAGCCATTATGCAGGAGGAGATGCGAAGATATTATACTGTCGCCACATTTTCAGGTATTCCAGACAGACAAAAAGTACCGACTTGTAGTAAAAATAAAGATGAGAACCAGGATATCGCAGCCGCTGAAAATATGAACTGGATGCAGGCGCTGCGTTATGTCGCTGCAAAAGGACATCAGAAAGCCATTATCGTGTACCAGGATACATTACAGATCGGAAAATACGACCCTGCACTGAAATTAACTGTGTGGTCCGACTACAAAAGTGAAAAACTGACCGATACGATATCGCTGCGCTATCTGGTACGATTCACGCTGGTGGACGTGGCAACCGGCGAATGGGCTACCTGGTCGCCGGTAAATTATGAATATAAAGTGCTTCCACCACTGACCAGCAAGAATGAAGCCAGTACGACTAATGTGACAGAGCAGCAAATCATGCAACTTAAGCAAAAGACATATAAAGCAATGGTAAAGGATTTGGTTAACCGCTATCAATAATAAATTATATCTGCCGCCAGTAACTTCTGGCGGCAATGGAATGATACAAAATTCTTTGTATAAGAATTTTTTCCTGACAAAGGAAGTACCACAAATAAGAAAGGACATATAATTCTAAGTTCAAACTATTTATTTTAATATGGTTAACTATTTTAAGTTCTTAATCATCCCGATGAGAAATATATTCATTATTACATTCCACGCCGTTTTTAATATAGATTGCACCAGGGAAAATTCCTTTGTTATTACTGCAGGGGTGATAATGAGCATTGACGTATCCTGTGACAAAGGGGGCCATTAAAGGTGCTATGGCGATAGCTATTAATAAAAAGTAAGAGTTAACTGCATTGTTATATCTGTGGAGAAATTGATAACTTTCGTTTTTTTGATTAAGAATGATTTTATTATTGTAAGTAAAATCACATGAATGTTTAAAAAGGAAAACGATATGAAACCAAAGCATAGAATCAACATTCTCCAGTCGTAAAATATTTCCGTACAGCCTTTTATTATTGAATACAGATGGTTAACACCAGTAAAAAATAAAGATGCATTGAATGCAGGAAAAAATAATATGGCTATAAAAAACATCGAAAGAAAGTCTTTCAATTTAACATGTAAACGCATAGTTAATCCTTATACCACGGGGGAGTGTTAAGAACATACATAAATGGAGTCATGTTTTCCCTTTTCCATTTATCAATTTCCTGTTGCCGTTTTAGTCCATCTCTAATCGCATCTTTTAATTTTTCTGATAAATGGTATTGAGTATCGATTTCATTTAAAACAACTGTACACACTATCCCTGTCAGTAAAATTGCTCCCCCTACAAGAATTACTGGAAAGCCAAAACTAAGACAGGCGAAAGAAGCCAGGCTTCCAATAGCGGTTGCAACACCGCCTGCAATCACTGCTTTAACAACATCCATAGAAATATCGCCAAGAAAATTAACCAGATCCCGCTCAGAACTCATAATAAATTCTATGGTTCTCCAGGCTACTGAAAACCAAATACAGAACTTAACTCCTTTTATTGATTCAGATAAAGATCCTCGCCAGCCAACAGCGAGTTCCAGGACTTGAGGTGCTCGTGAAGAGAAAATATATTTACCAAGTTTTTCTAAAAGCCAGGGACTGGATGTTGTGATTTTTATATACTTCTCTCCAAGTATTTCAAAATAACTGGCTTTTGTATGCTTTAAAGCATTAAGGTTAAATATGATTTTCCCATTTTCATCAAGCCCAGTCGTTAACTTACCCGCGTTAGATAACCAGGCGAGTGTATCTTTTATACCTGAAGGATGTGTAGTGATAAAATGAATGTAATCAAATGATGTTATTGGGTTGAGTATTTTTTTTGCAACTTCAAGTGTCAAGAGAATAACATGATGAGTGTTCTGACGCCTTAACTCATCAATGAGAGGAACATCGTCAAGATAAGGGTGCTGAGGTACTAGCTGGTTTATCGGTTGAGACCCCCGAAGAATGTCACCCACATAATCAGCCCACTGTGCATTCTGTGTGTTTTTATTATTCCTTAAACCAGCCATTTTATCTCTCCACAATAGAAGATTATTATATTATTACTGTATACGATCCTGCCATTTACTCATTGCATTTGTCCCGGCTAATGTATGCTCCCATGAAATTGTTTCATAAATAAATGTAATTCTTTCCTGTGGCTCCAGTTCTTTTTCCAGGACTGCATGTGGTATGACAAAATCAATGCTTGATATTCTGGCTTTTGACAGGTTTATTTTATAGTAAGGCTGGG
>NZ_BBMY01000155.1 GCF_000759775.1 Escherichia albertii NBRC 107761 = DSM 17582 | reverse complement strand
AATCAGCAGAATTACACCATTCCTTATTCTACGGTGCCAATTCTGCAACGTGAAGGTCGCTTTAAATATGATCTCACGATGGGTGACTATCGCAGTGGTAATAGCCAACAATCTTCACCATTCTTTTTTCAGGGAACGGTAATTAGTGGGTTGCCGATGGAGTTTACCGCTTATGGTGGTACGCAATTATCGGCACATTACACTGCATTTTTATTGGGGTTAGGACGTAATTTAGGGCGCCTGGGTGCGGTGTCGTTAGATGTAACACATGCTCGTAGTCAGCTAGTGGATGATAGCCGCCATGAAGGCGAATCAATTCGTTTTCTTTATGCTAAATCAATGAATAATTATGGCACAAATTTTCAATTAATCGGTTATCGTTACTCTACGCAGGGGTTTTATACTCTCGATGATGTCGCGTATCGTCATTTAGAAGGCTATGAATATGATTATGACTATGATGGTAATCGGCGTAGCGATCCGGTGATTGTAAATTATCATAACCTGCGATTTAATCGTAAAGGTCGTATGCAGATGAATGTTTCCCAATCATTAGGCGATCTCGGTTCTCTTTATATTTCAGGAACACATCAAAAATACTGGAATACCTCTGATGCGGATACCTGGTATCAGATTGGGTATACCAGTAGTTGGTATGGCATCAGTTATTCACTCTCTTTTTCCTGGAATGAGTCAGTAGGAATGCCAGACAACGAACGTATTGTTGGTTTTAATTTATCTGTACCATTTAATATTTTTACTAAGCGCCGCTATACACGTGAAAACGCAATCGATCGCACCTACGCGACATTTAACGCAAACCGAAACAGTAATGGCCAAAATAGCTGGTTGGCGGGCGTTGGCGGTACCTTACTGGAAGGGCACAACCTGAGCTATCACGTTACTCAGGGTGACACGAGTAATAATGGTTATACCGGTAGTGCAACAGCAAACTGGCAAGCTTCTTACGGTACGTTGGGAGTGGGTTATAACTATGATCGCGACCAACATGATTTTAACTGGCAACTCGCCGGCGGTGTCGTCGGTCACGAAAATGGCGTTACGCTAAGCCAACCGCTGGGAGACACGAATGTATTAATCAAAGCGCCTGGCGCGAGCGGCGTGCGTCTTGAAAATCAGACCGGAATTTTAACGGATTGGCGCGGTTATGCCGTGATGCCTTATGCCACTGTTTATCGCTATAACCGCGTTGCGCTGGATACTAACTCGATGGGTAATTCTATCGATGTGGAAAAAAATATCAGCAGTGTTGTGCCGACGCAAGGTGCGCTGGTCCGTGCAGAGTTTGATACGCGTATAGGCGTGCGGGCGCTCATTACCGTACTTCAGGGGGGTAAACCTGTGCCATTTGGTTCTCAGGTATGTGAAACAACCACCGGTATAACCAGTATGGTGGGGGATGACGGGCAAATTTATCTGAGTGGTGCGCCGTTATCTGGAAATTTATTGATTCAATGGGGAGAGAGCGTTCACTCTCGCTGTATGGCTCATTATGTATTACCGCAAGAAAGTTTACAGCAGGCAATAACGGTTATTCAGGCAACTTGTGCATCTTCGTCATCATAAAGGGTATAACCAATGAAATTAATCTGGAAATTAATATTGGTGGTAACTTGTTTGTGGTTAACATGCCCGGCATGGGGCACTGTATGCGAAAATTACGATGGTGCGCCGACTGATGTCTATTATGATCTGTCTAATGTTTTTAACAGTACGAATAATCAACCGGGGCAGATTGTTGTCTTACCAGAAAAATCAGGGTGGGTAGGAGTAACAGCCATCTGTCCGGTAGGAACTCTGGTGGATTATACTTTTCGTAGTTATGTGACTAATTTTACCATTCAGGAAACGATCGACAATTATCAATATTTAAAGTTAAATGATTATCTTTTGGGGACTATGAGTCTGGATGATAGTATAATGAATACTCAGTACCCGCCAAAAAATTATATCCAAATGGGAAGGTATGAAAATGTTAAGAATCATTTGCCCTTTGGTGTTATGGATTCTCATCTTATATTCCGCTTAAAAGTTATTCGCCCGTTTATTAATATGGTTGAGATCCCCCGGCAAGTGATGTTTACTGTCTATGTAACAACAACGCCATTTGATCCGTTGATAACGCCAGTTTATACAATTAGTTTTAGTGGTACGGTAGAAGTTCCGCAAAATTGTGAGTTGAATACGGGTCAAATTGTAGAATTTGATTTTGGTGATATAGGCGCATCATTATTTAGCGAGGCTGGTCCTGGGAATCGACCTGACGGCGTCATGCCGCAAACAAAGTCGATTGCAATAAAATGTACTAATGTTGCCGCGGAAGCTTATTTGACGATGCGCCTTGAGGCAGAAACCGTTTCTGGACAAGCGATGGTGTCAGATAATCCCGATTTAGGTTTTATTATTGCAGATCAGAATAATATGCCGCTTACGCCAAATGATTTGAATAGTATTATTCCTTTTCGTCTGGACACTCAAGCTGCAGCCAGTGTGACGATTCATGCTTGGCCTGTAAGTATCACTGGATTAAAACCAACAGAAGGCCCATTTAGTGCACGGAGATATCTGCGAGTGGATTATCAATGAGGGGCGTAGAATGCAGTTAAAAAAAGTCTTGGGTTTTGTATCGGGAATAATATTGAGTTCTTGCAGTTGGGCTGCAGATCCATTAGGGACGATTAATATCGAATTGCATGGCAATATCATTGATTTTTCCTGTACCGTAAATACAGCAGATATCGATAAAACGGTAGAGTTAGGCAGATGACCGACGAAGCAATTATTATCTGCAGGCGATACGACAGCACTTATTCCATTCAGCCTGCGACTGGAAGGGTATCCGCTAGGTTCGGCATCTGTTACATTTGCAGGGACGCCGGCGACGGATAACAGCTTACTTGCACTGGATGATGCGGTCATGGCGCAAAATGTCGCAATAGAACTGCATAATAGCGATCGCGGCAGATTACCGCTCGGCGAGTCTAGCCAGACAGTCGCGGTTGATGCAAATGGAAACGTCACGTTGAATTTTTTTGCTAATTACATTGCGTTAGCAAGTGGTGTTCAGGCCGGGGCGGCGAAAGCAGATGCGACGTTTATGATTAATTATAATTAGGTTTATATTAATTCATATAATCTGGCATAATTGATTAGCTCAACAATTGAATGCAAACCTAGTTTGCTATAGATATTAGACTTGTGGGCGCTAACTGTTTTGTTACTCAACAGTAATTGTCCGGCGATCTCTTTATTTGATAACCCATTGACAAGATAACGCAAAATAGTTAACTCACGATTGGTTAATGGCGTAGATATATAACATTCGTGCGCATGTTGACTATTTTTTATATAGTGGATGGTTTCTGAGGGAAAAAATGTATAGCCTGCAAGTATCATTTGTACAGCATGGAAAATGTCATTTTGATCATGACATTTACTGACGAAACCACTGGCACCAGCCTGAATGGCCCGTCCGGCATAAAAACATTCTGTTTTTGAGGATAAAAAAAGTACTCTGGTAGCGCTCTGAATTTGTTTGATTTTTTTTAAGAAAGTAAAGCCATCTATACCAGGGAGGTCGATATCCATAATGATTAAATCGACAGAATGGCAACGAAGATAATCAATAGTGATGCGATGATCATCAGTTTTTAACACAATTTGCAGATTGTCATGTTTTTCTAAAAGGACTTCAATGGACATCCTGATGATGGGATGCGTATCCATAACGATAACCGATGCAGGTCTCATAGTTACCACTCTCAAACGGTAGTGCATCTTAAGAGTAAGAATAGAAAATGCACTTTCCTGTGGATGTTCAACCAGACAGTTATCTCGCCTGAGATCGGCATCTGGAACGTTTTGTTATCCCTTTTTGGGGGAGATGAATCAGAAAATCAGACGTCATCGCTCACTTGTTCAGCAACCAGTTCAAAACCCATTGACTCAGCAAGGGGTGACCGTATAATTCAGGCGAAAGATCCACATAGCGGTATCACTTCCCAGTGCGCCCTTAGCTCAGTTGGATAGAGCAACGACCTTCTAAGTCGTGGGCCGCAGGTTCGAATCCTGCAGGGCGCGCCATTTTAAGATATAAATTCTCGTTTTTTGTTTTTGCAAGTCAGAGGCAATATTTGAAATTGTCATCAATTTCTATGCGGCCAGGATACGACTTAGCCTATTATTTCTTTAAGGCTTCCTGCAAATGTCTCAAGATTTGTGACTGTTGGGCTATTGGAAAAAATAAATGAAGCATTTCATAAGATGGATGAGCGGAATCAACCATATAACCACTCACCATTTCATTATAAAGTAACACGCTGACGCTAATTTTACCTTCCTCTGATTCGTCTAATATAATTCTGCTGCCATCAGAGTATTCAGGTGTTATGCATTGTCGATAACTACATCCTGCGTTAGTACGCAAATTAAGAAGACTGGCATAAAAGTCTATCTCTCCGGCCTTTGTGGAGAATGCCGTTAATCCGGTTGCTTTTTTTTGTATTTCAGATGCAATCAGAAACTGAATAAAATTTCCCCCTGTTGTATCTTCCCATGAACATCGTTGCTGATTTATTTTATTTATAGTTTTCTCTGTATTAACCTCTAATAGTGTGTTTTTGGGAAAGTAGTCACATAATATTGTGTTATTGGTAATAGGCATAATCGTTTCCTTAATATCAATAAAATAGATGAATTGTAATTATTTGTTGCAGTATTTAATATCAAATATCGCTCATTTGTAGCGATGATATGCAAATATAATAATTACATTATAAATGTATCATCCATCATTGTATTGGCTGTAGGCGTTGTTCTGTCAGATAGTTCAGTGGTGTCATGCCATAAAATGCTTTAAACACAGAGATAAAGTAGGACGTACTACTATAACCACACAGTTGCGCAACCTGAGCGATGTTCCTGTTATCCATCAGTAGTAATTGCGCAGCGTAGCGCATGCGGCAATGGGTGACGATCTGACTGTAAGTAGTGTTCTCACTTTTCAATTTTTTCTTGAGCAAACTGGGACTTAAACACAGCGAGCTGGCAACAATTCGCAGGCTCCAGTAATGCTGAATATCGCTTTGGATAATCAGGTATACGCTATCGCGTATACTGCTGCGCAGGATATACATCAGTAAGGCAATAAAGCGTGATTGATCGAGGAAGTTTGACAAAACGGTAAATAGTAACGCGCGAGTAAGTTCTGTTTCACAAGGTTTGCAGTCTTGCTGTTGGCTATGGCTGGCCGCCAGCCGGAAAACTTCCGGGGTGCGGCTGTGGCAGGCAATAACGGGCGCTGCCAGTCGTGGCCAGGGATTTACACTGATTAGATTTTTATTCAGAAATAGTAAATAATCATGAATAACTTTACGATTAATATGAGCAATAAGGGCATTATTTACTGTGGAAACTTCAATAGTATTATTATTACAGGCGAAGGCGGCAAGATAGTTTGCCGGGAGGATAAATGATGCATGATCGTTAATTCTAACCTCTACTTCTTTCTCGGTTAATATAACCACGCAAGGCTCACTGCTGCTCAATTGCATTTCGCACTCCTTAGATATCAGCAATTCCGCTCAAAGGATTTTATGCTTCCTGCACCGTGTTCGGTTCAATTGTCCGAAAATAATCTATTTTCTTTAACATTTTTACGGTAGTGGGATCTTGATGAGAATCTGATGGCGTGGACTAAGAAATGGCAAGCAAGACGATGCCTTACTTGCCAGAAAATACATTAATACGCGAGAATGCCATGTGCGGCGGGCAAATAACGCAGAGAGAAATAGAGCATATCTTTGTCGCATGATGAACGTTTTGCTAACAATGAGGCGATCTCTGCGTCTGGTTTCGGTTTCGCTTCAAACGTTTTTCCTTTACCCGCAACAAACAATTCATAAACAATGCCGTTGACGGGTGAAGATACCTGGCAATCGGCGCTGGCTTGCAGATAACGCTCACGCTGTTCTGCGGTGAGTTTATCGACGCCGCTGCCATCCTGAACCCAGATCTTAATTCCGGTCGTTTTAACTTGTTCCAGCAGATGCTGATAGCCATCCGGCGACATATTTCCGGCAAAGAAACTACTGATATAAATTGGTTTCGCAGAAATATCGCTGATTAGTTGACGTGAATTGTTTAGCCACTTCAATAATGGCTGGCGCGCGGCTTCACTGCGCCAGTTCAGATCATCAACTTCAGCGCTAATGTACCAGCCATCCGGCGTCACGCCTGGCGCGGAACTCCATAATCTGGCTTGCTGGATATCGGCTGCCAGTAAGCGATTAAAATAGCTTTCCAGCGCCGCAGATGATTGCTTCTGATGCATAAAAAATTCTGGATCGGCATTCAGACCAACAATCAACTTCAGACCTGCCTGTTGCGCTGCTGCAGCTCGCTTGAATAATAACGCGCGCTGTTCTGGTTGGGTGAAAGCATCGCCGTAACGGGTCCATTGCAGAATCAACGTGTCAAATCCTTGCAGTCGTAACTGACTCATCAATCCTTGCCACTGGACATCAGTAACCTGGCTGTCGCGATTTTGTGGCTGCCAGATAATACCTTTCATTGCAAAGGAAAAAGGGCTGACTAACAGCAGTGTCAGCAATATGAAAATTAACTTACGCATTTACCAGTGCACTCCAATGGTGAGAAACGCATTGTTGCGTTCCCCGGTACGTTGATTAATCGCCTTAAAGGTATGTTGATATTCGACGCCGAGACTGATTTTGTGCGGCCAGGCATCATAGTGCGTCGCTCCGGTCCAGATGTTCCAGCGTACGCCGACGCCGCCCAGTTGTGCGCCCTGAGTGCCTTTATCACGATAGCCGTTGTCCTGTACATGAGCGTAAGGTTCAAGAGTTTGTCCGTCCGTAACTTTCTGATGCCAGCTCACGCGATAGTCGGCCGTCCACGCCTGAATATCCTGGCGGACATATTGTGCCGCATCGAGATACAGGTTTTGGGCAAACCAGCCGGGGCCATTCGGATGCCACTCGTCGCTGTATTTACCGCCGTTAAAGAACGAGGCGCTGGCGCGCAGCATGGTATCGGATGCGCCATTTTGCCCGTTCAGCGGGAATTGCTGCTCAATAGCGAGAAAAAAGATCTGATCGCGTAGCGGCTTCCAACGCAGGCCGGTGCCGGACATTGGGTTTTTCACTGGCATGACCACGCCGTTTTCTCCGGTGTCAGCAAAAACACGGCTGTAAACCGAAAGCAGGTCGCCTTCCAGCAGCATATTGCGCCCGATGCGGTATTCGGCTTCCAGTTGTCCATAACTGCGATAGCTTTTCCCCGGCGCAGCGCCGCCAACATTGTTGTTAGCGGTACTCATCGCCCCTGAACGCAAGCCAATGGAAGAATCGAAACTGAACGTCCAGCGGCGCCCGGCATCTTCATGTAGACGGCGAAAGTTAAAGCGTTGTTGATTTTGCTCCGGGGTTAATGGGGTAATCAGCGCCTGATTATCAATGTCATCAATCACCTGGCGGGTATAATTTTGCGTCGCAGGCATGTCATCCAGCCGCTGATTCACGTAGGCTAACTGTCGGATCAGCGCCGGATCGTCCGGCAATCCCTTATGCGCCTGTTCCAGCATTTCGCGTGATTGTGCAATATCTCCGCTATCCCACAAGGCGTAACCGAGCGCAGCTTTGGTATTGCTGTTATTAGGATCCAGGTCAAGCGCTGCACGCAGATCGCTTATTGCAGCGGGTACATTATGTTGTTGCCGATAGATAGTCGCCCGGGCGACATAAGCTTCGGCTGAAGGGGCTATATTGATTGAACGAGTGAGATCGTTCAGTGCGAGTTCTGGCTGAGCTGGAATATAACGTTGCGCATGGAGCCACCAGTACAGGGCATTGTTTCCCAGTCCTCGTTGTTCTGCCTGTTGCAGCCAGCGATCGCGAGCCGCGCCATTTCCTGCTGCCTGGGCGGTATTGGCGGCGGCAAGCAGATCCTCATTGTTCATCTCATGAAGATTAATTTTCTCCCAGGCCGCCAGAGCGGTTGTATAGTCCTCAACCTGATAAGCCTGGTATGCTACGGCGCGATGTTGCCAGGCATTCGGTTGCCGTTTTTCCGCCTGTTGCCACGCATACAGCGCTATGCCGGGCAGAGTATTCCGATAACATTTCGCCAGCCGATTCCAGGCAGCGGCATCATAAGAAGGCGACATATCTCCCAGCAAGCGGACTATCGCCGGGCAATTATCTGTAATTCCTGGTAACTGGCTTTGCCACTGACGTTGCTCCGCCTGCGGCAAGGGTTTCGATAAAATTGCCACTTTCGCAGGCGTCGCCAGGTAAGGATGACTTTCCAACAGAGAAGCCAGACGCGCCATTAAGGTATTGCTGACAGCCGCATCGCCATGAAAGGGATAGCGTTGCAGCAGCAAATCGGCAGCTTCACGTGGCTGTCCTGCCTGCATCAGTTGCCAGGTTAGTTGATCCAGACGTGTAAGGTTTGCAGGGGCTTGCTGGTACAACAATCGCGCCAGACGCAGCGCTTCAGCTTTGTTCTGGGTCGCCACGCTGACGGTATAACGCTCTTCGAGCATTTCATCGGCAGGGAGGGTTGCAAGCAGCTTTTGTGCGGCCTCATATTGCCCTTCTTTTAACAGCACAGGTAGCGTCGCACCCACGACATACTGGCGGTTAGCGGCAAACTGTACCGTGTGATTCGCCAATGCCTGTACCGGATTGGCGCTGTATTTTGATAACAGATAGAGCCAGCTTTTCTCTTGTGCCTCAGTGGTAAATAGCGGTGTATTTTCAGACAGATAACGTTGGAGGCGCGTTTTTTCACCACGATAAGCCAGGGTGGTAGCATAAGTGATGTACGATTGTGGATCGGTGAAAATCCCCTGCGATTGCAGCGCCAGAATCCTGGCGTCCAGTTGCCCGGTCAGCAAAACATCAAACCACTGCCGACGCTCTGCCGCGCTTAATGTATTTTGCTGGCGTGACTCGCTGAATATCGCTTCTGCCAGCGGCCACTGCTTCAGGTAGATTGCCCGTTGCAGCAGATCAGTACGCAGTGTTTTCCCTTCCGGCGATGCGGCAAACGCGGCATCGTCCAGTTGTGCTCTGGCGACAGGCAACTGTGCCAGCCGCAGGGCATTTTGCCCAACTTCACTGCGGCAACGCGGAGTAGGGGAGGCATCGCACGCTTTTTGCTGGGCAAGCAGATCTTCAACGGTTTTAACCGTTTTGACGTCTTCAGGAATAGCGGCGAGGCTACGCTTAAGCCTGGTGTCGCCAGGATGACGTTTCAGTTGATCCTCAAGCAACAGTCGTGCGCGGTCATCATGATTAAAATGGCGATAGGATTCCGCCAGATATAATGTCAGCGGAATATTATCCGGCACCTGCTGATGAATATATTCAAATTCACGAATGGCGGTTGCTTCGTCGTTATTTTTCTGTGCTTTCAGCGCCTTATCGAGACGTGGATAAATAACAAAATGGCGATAGTCGCTAAGCCCCAGCTCTTCCGCGCTGGTGCCGATGTTGTCTGCGAGTGCGCTGGTACTCAATAAAGACGTTAGCAGCAACCCAGACCATCCGATGACGCGATTAAGGTTATTCTCCTTCATTTATTCGGACTCCAGTTCCGCAACCTGTTCTGTGGTTAAACCTGCTTTCAGTAATAATGAGTGCATTGAAACTTGTCGTTCGCGTTGAATTGTCAGTACGCGATCGAGCGTTTCCTGGCTGATCACGCCTTCTGTAACCAAAAATTTGCCAAGTGGCAGATTACTGCGTTCATGGCGTAGCAACAGGACATTAATCGCTGAACGGTTAATATGCCCGAGCGTGGTCAGTATTTCTGCGAACAAGAACTGATGCGGCACATATTGCCGCCAGATATCGTTAGCCTGTTGTTCCGTGAGCCAGTTGCGCTCAACCGCATTTTGCAACATTGCGCGGGGATCATGACCACGTCGGCGTGCATACCAGTGACGTAACCCGGTCACGATTTGTCCACGCAGGACGATAACGTAACGTACTTTGCGCCCAACCTTGCGCCTCAGGGCCGCCAGTGAAACCGGATCGATACCGTCTTCACTACCGACAATTAGCGTTTCATTTTCCAGGCGCAACGGCAACACCGCATAATGCAACGCCACAGAGGCAGGCATTTCCTCAATTAGCGAAGAAGGGATTTTCCAGGCATCAATGGATTCCCATGCCACGCCATTTTGTTCTGCCAGCGCCTGTGCCAGTTGTTCTGCGCTAATCAGCCCTTGC
>NZ_BBMY01000156.1 GCF_000759775.1 Escherichia albertii NBRC 107761 = DSM 17582 | reverse complement strand
ACCCATACATCTCCTTGACCTTTTGGTCCGTAAGAGGCTAATCTCTATGTGTCGCATAGATATGGCCTCAGATTAACATTAAGCGTCTTGCAGGACGCGTAATGTTAACTGGGGCTTTTCTCTATCTGCCTTTTGGTGTTCATGCCTGAGGCAGATAGCCTCAAGCACCCGCAGCAATTCTACTTAACTCCCGTCACCTCGCCAATATAAAATCAATCAGAAAGGCGATCCATAAGAACAATAGCAAGACAATAAATTGCCACTACAGCCGCAATAGCCAGCGCGCATTTGAGAACCAGCACGATAACCTCCTGTATTGGACGTACACCAGCTCTGATAAATATGAGGCTGCCTCTTTAACTTCGCATTGCGCTACCAATCAATAAAATCAGTGATGTTATCCAACCTAATTACAGTAACTTCCCGTCTCAACTGGTTTTTCCAATATATCTCACGAGCGTTTTGTTCACCAGCACCGCTCCACTCAATTACTCTTAAAGGCTTAGAGGTTAGGTAAGGTCGAATAAGCAGGTTAAGGTGAATATCGAGACCAGAGTAACCAAACAATATTATTTCTTCTGATTCAAATAATGCAAACTGCAAATAATCCCAGTACGTAGAAAGAACATTAGATGCTGCTATAACTGACGGTTTTCTTTTTATATGAGTTAACACTATATGCTCACTAGGTTCATCTATGTCAAGAGTAAGTTGTGAGCGTGAAAGTTTTAAAACATTTTCATGCTGATTAATAAATAGTGGTGAACCATGCAAGTGCAAATAATAACCAAACCTACGATTGTATTTCCGTTCGAGCGCTGCAGAGGAAAATCCGTGGCTTAGCATCCCATCAACTAAAACCCCATCATACCCGTTGAATATATCATTATCTATGAATGAATTGTATAATAATTTGTCATAGTTTAATGTCGCGATATGTGAGTGTGTGTTCTTTACAAACTCCACAAGCGCATTTTCGAATCTTTGTGGCAAACCTTTATCGTAATTATGCAACCTGGTTGCAACTTTGTGAATATAAGTGGCGGTAATTTTGGGGAAGTTTAGTCCATCTTCAGTAAGCCAATGCACGTTCCCCTCTCCAATTTGAGCAAGAGCTTTACAATATGTGACAGCCTGGTGAAGGGTATCCAACTCATGTTCTCCTTCTGGTGGACCTTGCCGCTGAAGACAACGCTCGATAAGTTGCTTGTGGATATCTTTTAAAAAATTGGGGCGATGCCAAATTTCTTCCAACGCTCTGTCTAAGGAGAAGTGAGCAGGATCTAAAGCCATACCGAGACCGTTGCCGAATATTATTAATTTTCTTGCCATATAGGGGGACTCATATTGGAATAACGCTGGATAGCGTCGCGCGATACGCTTAAGTTTAGGATTAATAGACATTCCGTTTGATTACACTTGTTATTACAAACTTGCATGCAAAGAAGCCCAAGCTGTTAGGTAAACAGAGACCGCAGTGGCAAGATAATCTAGATATAGCCTATAAAATCCAACAACAAATAGCGGCCTGTTTTCTATGACTTTTCTTTTCCCTAAATATCGCTTATCTAATAAAATGCAATAATGTATTGCACAGTATTTAATGTGTATTAATATAGATAAGTATTGGTCTTATTTGATAACAAATCCTGAGCCTCAAAATGTCTGCTTTTCACACAAAACCAACAAGTAGGCTATTTTTAGCTCTGTGCCGCGAAAATGTCAATTCATATCCGAACCAATACTCTTTAATTTCATTACCTGTGACAATTCTAGGCATATCCCTGATAGAACGCCAATACACGCTGCATAACTTCGCTCTTCCGGCACTCGCGACAGATTATGTTCATACGCCTGTCGTAGCGGCGTATTTCTCCGTCGGGTAATGTCCAGATAAGGCCCGGATCAACCACAACAGGTTTCTTCACCTTTGCCCTCGAGAGTTTTTTGCGGGCGTTTTGCCAGTCCTTACGAGCCCGTTCTGACGGGAACACCCCATAGCCAGAGTGATATACATCACCACTGGCAACCAGCTCTCTGGCAAGAACGCTCATCAGATATCTTGTCGCACCTGTTTTAGCTTCCAGTTGCCGTAACGTCTCACGACCGCTCTGGCGCACGAGTTCCACCACCTGTCCTTTAATTTTTTCCCGCTCTTCCTGTGTAAATACTTTTGCCATAAGTCCTCCTGAACATTACTTTATGCCCTAAAATCACCACTTATCCCCTGAAACCAGGCGGAATTTCGGTATCCGGTTCAGAAATATGATTCACACAACACTGTACAGGTGAACGCCCCAGGCGGATGACCAGGTCGTCCCATTTTTCGCGAAGCTTTAACGGGCTCATGATGTTTTTTACCCAGAATGGATCTCGCTGTACCCGACCAAACATTTCGCAAATTTGTCTGTGGCTTCTGCCATCCAGCATCCGCATTGTGCGCACGTCATTGGCCCATGCGGTCCAGTTTGGTTCTTTCGGTCGCGTGATCTCGCCATCATCGCTGGCAGCCTGCTCGTAAAGACTCACGATTCGTCCCCAGATCCACTGTGCGCACGCCAAATCTTCCTGACTTCCCCACTGGCGTTTTTTCGCACTGAACACAACCGCGTCAGGGTGTCGGGTTAAAAAATCCTGTTCAGCCGTCTGCGGGTCCGGTTGCGAAGCTTCCGGACGAGAAGTGTTTTTATTCTCTGTAGTAATCTCTGTTGTATTCTCTGTAAGATCATCAGGCCATTTTGACCCGATGACATTGGGTCGTTTTGAACCAATGGAGCGTGCCATTTTGACCTCTTCCATCGTGTCATTTTGACCCGATGGAGCGGCGCATTTTGACCTGATGGATTCGCTCACTTTGCCACCATCTAAAAGCTCACTCTCGTAATTAATCGTGTAAAAATTAGTCATATCACGCTTTGATTTGTTGAGCTTTTCGCAACGCAAAAGCCCCAGCGTTTTCAGACTTGCAAATGCGCGTTTTAACGTTGACTCTGACCAGAACGGGAACTGTTCCAGCCATTGTTCTGTTGTGTTATAAATCCAGCGAACCCCGTCACATTCCATACCGGAACTGGTATCTCTCAACCAGTAATGCAACTGCTGCAACACAATGGCTTCATTTAAGCCAATCTTCATCGCAAGCTGTGTGTTTATAACCAGTGGGCGTTCAGCAAAAAGAAGGCTCATAATTCCATCCAGCTTTTTGTTGGTATTGCTGACGATACGCATGCTTGAAAGCAATAGCTTTTTCTATAAGCTCGTCAGTCTCACGTTCCACAACAGATGGATCCGCAAAAAGCAGCCCGGACTCCACCACATCACCATATTCTTTGTTTAACCCGGCGATCATGTACGTAATGCTTTTTCCGTCAGTAATTTCACAATACAACCTGAAATCGCTGATCCGGATAGCCTCCATAATTGCCGGAATCAGCGCCGTGAATTTTTCCCGCTTATCCCTGGTGTCGATAGCTTTCCAGCGTTCGAATATCTTCACCCGGTTAACGCCCAACGCCCGTTGATCAACCTCGCCATCATTAAACGTGACGCGTTGAACATCGATGTTCGGGCGTTCTTTCAGAGCCCAGAATGCTTCCGTGATTAATATCGTCGCCTGCTCCTGTGTCATTCCTGGTCGGCATACCCAGGCATCCAGAGCCTCACAAACCTGTTCAGGGGTGATTTTCATTGTTCAACCGCCCCGCCCGCTTTGCCTTACGATATTCGTCATAAACTTTGGGGTCGTACTGAAGTTCCCCGCCGGATGCCTCTTGCAGGCGCATCGCGCGACCTTCAGGAACCAGTTCCCCCCATGCAGCAACACTTGCCAGTTTCACTCCTGCGGCATTGGCAAGTTTTGTTTTGCTGCCAAAAAAAGTAATTGCGTCAACTTTAAGCATCAAAGCCCCCTCTTGTTAGATATTCCTAACAGTAATGTGCGCGGGATACCTAAGTCAAGAAAAATTAGAATTACCTAACTATGGATACAAGAACCCTAGGCCAGCGAGTTCTGGCACGACGAAAAGAATTACGCCTAACACAACGAGAAGCTGCACGCCTCGCTGGGGTAGCTCACGTCACAATTTCACAATGGGAAAGAGACGAAACCCAACCGGTCGGGAAGCGGTTATTTGCTTTAGCTGATGCGCTGAAGTGCTCGCCTACATGGCTAATGTTTGGTGACGAAGACAAGGCACCAGTGCCAGCACAAGAACTTCATGTGGAAACCGAGTTAACTCCCAGCCACAAAGAATTGATCGAATTATTCGATGCTCTTCCCTCCTCCGAGCAGGAAGCCTTACTGTCTGAAATGCGCGCAAGAGTAGAGAATTTCAATAAACTCTTCGAAGAAATGCTTAAAGCACGTAAAAACAAATCAATAAAATAACACTCCTTTCAGATACTTAGATTCCCTCACTCTTTTTGTTAGACCAATCTAACAAAAATACTTGCTACATTTGTTAGGTTATTCTAAATTAATCTCCACCAAGACACCGCACGGTGTTCTCAGCAAACAGTTCCGCTACCCCGGCGTTAAGGGGAAATGAGGTCAGCATGAATACTATCGATCTTGGCAACAACGAATCTCTGGTGTGCGGCGTGTTCCCAAACCAGGACGGTACGTTCACCGCAATGACGTATACCAAAAGCAAAACGCTTAAAACCGAATCTGGCGCGCGTCGCTGGTTAGCCAGAAACACTGACTGATGAGGTTGACGATGGAATTTAAAGATTTACCAATACCATTCCAGGAAATGGCAGCGAATATAGTTCGTTCTCAATTGGCTACTCTTGACCTGAGTACCGTAGAAAAAGAAACCATCGATAATATATCCGGTAACGTGCGCCGAGCCTTTATCGGGCTATACGAAGAGAAGCAGCTCTCTGATAACCAGGATTTACATGAAAAATACTTTCTGGAATTAATGGACATCATTAATAAGGGATTTGGCCTGTTAATGAAAAAGAAAGGGATTCGAATAGCCCCCCTTAAAAATCACTTTACAGCAAGCAGTATTAATTCCTGTGATTTAAAGCATCACACATCCGATGGGAAAGTTGAATCCACCTATAAAATATCAATTAATCATTAATTTATTCACGGGTGAGGTAGAGTGCGTGCGCCGGACACGGGTGAGCATCCGGCACTGACAGTTTACTGAAAGGATATTTCCCTGAAAAGTCAGACCATAACGCGAAAGCGCACGGCGAGGTAGCTGGTTCATAGATAGCCTGTCGTTAAATTTTCGTCGACCGTGCGCTTCCGGTTGTGGCACTCCGCGAAATGGCGCGGCGGTAAGTATGGCGGGGTTATTCCTTCCCCGTTGAGGACACCGGGTTGTCAGGTTGACCATACGCTTAAGTGACAACCCCGCTGCAACGCCCTCTGTTATCAATTTTCTGGTGACGTTTGGCGGCATCTGTTTGCCCATGAACTGATGTCCGCCCTTTTTAAAGTGAATTTTGTGATGCGGTGAATGCGGCTCAGCGCACGCGGAACAGTTAAAACCAAAAACAGTGTTATGGGTGGATTCTCTGTATCCGGCGTTAATTGTTAACTGGTTAACGTCACCTGGAGGCACCAGGCACCGCATCACAAAATTCATTGTTGAGGACGCGATAATGGAAACGTTATTACCAAACGTTAATACGTCTGAAGGTTGTTTTGAAATTGGTGTCACTATCAGCAATCAGATATTTACTGAAGATGCCATTAATAAAAGAAAACACGAACAGGAACTGCTAAATAAAATATGCATTGTTTCGATGCTGGCCCGTTTACGTCTGATGCAAACAGGATGCAGGCAATGAATACGGCATTTGTACTCGTTCTGACTGTTTTTTTTGTTTCTGGTGAACCGATTGATCTTGTTATTGACATACATGACTCAATGGAAGAATGCATGACTGCCGCGGCAGAGCAAAAAATTCCCGGGAACTGTTATCCTGTCGACAAAGTTATTCGCATGAACAATAACGAAATCCCGGCAGGCCTTTAAAACAGCCCCATAATAAATATCCGGTTTTATTTTTATATGTCAGCAATGGCAGGGATTTGTTCACCCTTAAATCTGTAATGAGGTTAAAACAAAATGAGTAAAGTCTTTATTTGCGCCGCCATTCCGGACGAACAGGCAACAGCAGAAGGCGCTAAACCTGTGGCCACTGCCATTGAAGCAGGCGACGAACGCCGGGCAAGAGCCAAATTTAGCTGGTTATTTCTGGAACAATACCCGGAAGCTCAGGACTGTGCTTATAAATTTCTTGTCTGCGAGGATAAACCCGGCATGGCCCGCCCTGCTCTCGATTCCTGGGATTCCGAATATATGCAGGAAAACCGCTGGAATGAGGAGTCGGCTTCCTTTGTTCCGGTCGACCCTGAACCGGATACAGAAACTGTTAACTTTAATCAGTTATCTGAAGACAAGCGGGCTGCTGTCCTTGTCAGGTTCGGTACACATGAAAACATCACCGTGGATATGGTCATCAATGCAAGCGGGCTTCTCGGCGATGACGAGATGACGACTTTTGATGGACACCTCACTGAAGCAATTATCAGGACTAAAGAAATTAACGCCATATATCCTGAGCGTCAGACTGAGTACATCAACGATGCCAGACGTGATTTAAAACCAACAGCCAAATGGCCCGACGTTCAGGCGTATTTTCTCGAACATAAAAAACGCATGGAAAAGGAGCGCAAAGAAGGTGGAGCATATAATTCCGTCGTCGATCTTGCCCGCGCCAGAGTCAACCGGCAAGGCACTGAAAACTCTGCAGGAAAAACTGACTCCGTAACTGCTGTCATTCATCGCGAATACAAGCAGACATGGAAAACACTGGATGGCGAACTGGCCTGCGCCCTCTGGCCTGGTGATATTGATGCCGGAAACATTGACGGCAGTATCCATCGCTGGGCAAAAAATGAAGTTATCGACAACGACCGAGAAGACTGGAAGCGTATCTCCGCATCAATGCGCAAACAGCCTGATGCGCTTCGCTACAGCCGTCAGACGATTTTTGGTCTTGTTCGCGAACGTCCGCTCAACATTCACAAAGATCCCGTGGCGCTGAACAAATACATCACTGAATACCTGACGACAAAAGGCGTGTTTGAAGATGAAGAAACGGATCAGAGTCCTGCTGATGTTCTCCGGTCGTCAGCAACACAAACTGATGCAGTGGAAACAGAAGTATCTGGCACCCAAAAAAATGAAAGCGCACTGGAAGCTGAACCATCTGTAGAGCGTGAAGGACCGTTCTACTTCCTCTTTACCGATAAGGACAGCGAAAAATACGGTCGCGCAAACAAACTGTCTGGTCTGAATAAGGCTCTGGCTGCCGGGGCTACTGAAATCACCAAAGAAGAATACGTCGCCCGAAAAAATGGCACATACACAGGCTTACCGCAAAATACCAATGCCGCACAAAACTCTGAACAACCAGAGCCGGTAAAAGTTAACACGGTCGAAACAAATAAAAAAATGGAGACAGAAAATCTGCCTGATGCAGACAAAGTGCTTGCTGCATCACGTGGTGAATTTGTTGAAGGAATTAGCGACCCGAATGATCCGAAGTGGGTTGAGGGGATCCAGACTCGCGATTCTGTGTACCAGAATCAGCAAGAAATGGAACAGAACGACCAGAAAGCGGAACAAAACAGCCCGGATGCGCAACAAAACGGGCCAGAAGTGCAACAGTCAGAGCCAACAGCACAACAGGAGACTGAAAAAAGCTGCAATACTTGCGGCCGGGCTGGCGGCGGAAAATGTCCGGACTGCGGGCCTGTTATGGGTAACACAACATATCAGGAAACATTCGATGAAGAAAATCTGGCTGAAAAAGATTCGGAGAAAATGGAAAGCACTGCGCATTCTCGTAAGGAGAGCGCTGGTGACGCTCAGCATGGCAATAGCAGTGATGAAACTGGCGAGACGGCAAATCCCCTAATTACGGTGAACAGTCATCATAAATACATATCCACCAGCAACAGAATGTGGACTCATATGATGATCGACCTGGAAACCATGGGAAAAAATCCTGATGCTGCAGTTATCTCAATAGGTGCAATATTTTTCGATCCGCAAACCGGAGATATTGGGCCAGAATTCAGTAAGACCATCGATCTGGATACTGCTGGCGGTGTCATTGACAGGGACACCGTTAAGTGGTGGCTGAAGCAATCGCGCGAAGCGCAGTCTGCCATTCTGGCTGATGAAATCCCGTTAGATGATGCACTGTTGCAATTACGGGAATTTATCGACGAAAACTCCGGTGAGTTTTTTGTTCAGGTCTGGGGCAACGGAACCAGTTTCGACAACGTAATTTTACGCCGTTCATACGAACGACAGGGAATCCCCTGCCGTGGCGCTACCACAACGATCGCGATGTACGCACAATCGTTGAGCTGGGAAAAACAATCGACTTTGATGCTAGAACCGTTATTCCATTCGAAGGCGTTCGCCACAATGCACTGGATGACGCCCGTCACCAGGCAAAATACGTTTCAGCAATCTGGCAAAAACTGATCCCGAATCCGGTTGATTTTTAATGTTCAACCCTGATCGCCGTCTCTGAATTATATTGGCGGCGGTCATGCTGTAAGGCACGTGACCACATGTACGAATTAACTCTATCGCCAGCAGAGATTCAATAGATCACGAAATACGAGCGATACACAAAACAGCAACACCAGTTAAGGCTGCACGGCATCCCATTTGTAATCGGTCCTAAAAACGAACCAATAGTTCTTCGCAGGGATATTCCACACGGACTGACAACGATGCCAAAAGCAGCTGAGCTGGTTTCCGCTGAACCCGATTTTGAGGCGCTGAACAATGGGAAGACCAAGAAAAAACAAAAAAGATAATGCACTACCACCGCGTGTTAGATCGAATGGTTACAGTTACGTGTGGAAACCCGAAGGAAGCACAAGAACTATAGGGCTCGGAAGAGTACGGGAAACCAGCGTAGCTAAAGTCTGGCAAAATTATGAACTGGAAAAAGCAAAACTCCACAACATAATGACCGTCGCTAAATTATGGCACATGTTTATGGACTCCCCTGCATTTACAGAACTGGCACCCCGAACCCAAAAAGATTATCGACAACATCAGAGGGCGTTGCTGGCGGTATTCGGTAAAGTGCTTGCTGATAATGTAAAAATTGAGCAAGTAAGAATTTTCATGGATAAGCGGGGACTTGAGAGCAAGACCCAGGCAAACCATGAGCTGGCAAGCCTGAGTCGCGTATACGGATGGGGATATGAGCGTGGGTATGTGAAAAATAATCCATGCAAAGGCGTCAGAAAATTCACGCTTAAAGCCCGCACTGTTTACATAACCGATGAACAGTATGCGGCGATATACGCGGAAGCAATTCCACAGTTACGCATTGCAATGGAGATTTCCTATCTTTGTGCGGCAAGGCTCGGTGATGTTCTCGAGCTAAAATGGCAGGATATTATGGATAAAGGGATCTACATTGAGCAAAACAAAACAGGCACCAAACAAATCAAGGAATGGTCTCCGCGATTACGTACGGCGATCCAGTTAGCCCGAAATGTATCTTCCGGCACATGCGAGTATGTGATCAGCACAACCAAAGGCGGGAAAGTCATCGCTAAAACGCTGAACAACTGGTGGAATCAGGCTAAACGCGCAGCCGAGCAAAAAGCAGGCGTTCCGTTCGGATGTAATTTTCATGACATAAAAGCCAAAGGGATTTCAGATTACGAAGGCAGCAGTCGCGACAAACAAATTTTCAGTGGACACAAAACAGAAAATCAGGTGTTGATTTACGATCGTAAAACCAAAATCACACCAACACTGGATTTGCCGCTTGTGGTCAGTAAGTAGACAATCCAGAAAATTTTCTGGCAAAAAGACTTGGTATATTAACTCTGAATAACTCCCTAATATCTTGATTTTTCTTGGTGTTAAGTCTGATTAACTTTTCAGCCATTTTGCGTATTATACTGATTTTTCTTTATTTTTCTTCGGTCTTGAAAACCGGCGACCCGAAAGGGTTCCAGAGTTCGAATCTCTGCGCTTCCGCCAA
>NZ_BBMY01000157.1 GCF_000759775.1 Escherichia albertii NBRC 107761 = DSM 17582 | reverse complement strand
AATAACCAACTTATTTCTCACACTCATTAAGCTAACCATTTTTTCAACACAAAAAGTTGTTTCGAAATCAATTGCATTCATCTTCTCATTAAATACACTGATACGGAACTCACCGCCACACAAAGCAAAAATTGACACTTTAATTTTATTATCACTTTCAAGACTGGCATGAAAACTAAATTTAGGGCCATCATAATCATAGGAAATATGATGTATAGAAGCAATCATATAATTAAAACACGAAGTGCTCAAACCATCCTCTGGATATAGCCCAGTTGATATAAATTCACTGAGTGACGACATAGAGTTCTGCAAATTCATTTTATATTGTTCTGACAACTCATATGATGACCTCATGGTAATCGCTCTATGTTGCAATGAAATATTGGGTATCATATATATCCTTAATAATTATATTCTTCAGCACTGTGGCGCATTACATTAATATTAAGTGTATAAACATAAGTGCAGAGTAAACTATCAAAAATAGCTCATCCTGTATTATATGAAGAGAAAAGATTCGTTGAACCCCTCTGTAGAAAGAGGGATTCATGATAATTATTCAGCGACTTCCCCTTCCTGCCGTATCTGGTTCGCCCAGCGCTGGGCGGACTCCGGCACGCTAAATGCCGGTGAGCGCAAGAATGACTCCCCCATCAGGACAAACGCCACATATTTCCCACGTAGTATCCATACATCACGAAACGTATCCATTTTCATCGCATGTTCCGGCAGCGCAGGTTCCGTGCGCGGAACATAGCTAATAATCGGGCGGTTTTGCTGACGTAGCGGTTTCTTCATTACTGGCTTCACTAAACGCATACTAAAAATTAGAAAAACGGTAGTTTAGCCGATTTAGCCCCCCGACGTCCTGCTTCGCGTGCGCTATCACTGATGAGCGTCGCCTGTAAAGATAAAGTGACCACCAGAAGAAGGGGAAGAGGTGAAGGGAATATTAAAGGCGGCGCAAATTCAATATATTGCAGGAAAAAACAGGCCTGATAAGCGTAGCGTATCAGGCGATGCTGTGTATCATCAGTCTCAGGCGGCGCAACTGCGCCGCCTTTTATCTCTGGACGTCAAGGTAACTGCCTAACCGATAACCACGCTCGGCAATTGCATATTTTAACGACGCTGACGTCAACACCTCCAACTCAATGAGCCGTGGAAAGCAATACGCACTCTGGCGAATCGTATTATCAATAAACGCCGGATGGCACATGACCTCCAGCGAAGTCTCATCTCGCTGACTGGAATCATCAAGTACTTGCAGGAACAGTGACTCACTGATCTCTTCGCCATAAAAAGCACTACTGAATCCCTGTGAACTGCGCAAATTAGCAGGTAAATCGCTCTCGTTAAAAGCCGATTGACGGTCAATGCGTAGCGCAATGCCCTGCTCCGCCGCAAACTTCGCCACAAGAGGGAGAATCTGCGGGAACATATGCACATGATGATGGCTATCAATGTGCGTAGGTTTGCGGCCAAACAGTTCAACGAAACGCTGATACTGACTTACCAGCTCCTGAGCAATTTCTTCCAGCGGTAAGGCATCTTCTTCTGCCAACTGCCAGATCCATTTCCCCAACACGCCTTCCCGAGTCAGCCCCGGCATCGCGGTCAACGGTTTGCCCATGGTAAGGACAAAATGCATCCCCACCGCCAGAGTCGGTTCATCACGACTTAACTGCGCCGCATGATAAATGGCTTCACCATTCACCAGCGCCGTCGTGGAAGTGACAACACCGTTACGACAAGCCTCGATAATGCCGTAGTTCTGACCTTTACTTAAGCCAAAATCATCGGCATTAACAATCAGTAAGCGTTCCATATTTAGCCCCGGTTAATGTGCTTTTTTGAGATCAGCAATGCAATCAGCGAAGTTCGGCAACCACTTTTCATGCGCCAGAATCATCTCACGGGCCAACACCTCTGCATCACGATCTGAATGCACCAGAGGGCTAAGATTCAGCGCCAGCAATACATCGTTAAACTCACCGCTAAGTGCGGCATTACTGGCGGCAATCTCAAAGCCTTTGATGGTGTGAATCAGGCCCATCACTTTATCATCAAAATGCGTAATACGCGGATGTGGCGTCGCACCATTGCGCCCCAGCGTACAGGTCATTTCAACTGCCCAGTCAGCCGGAATATTATCAATATGGCCATGATGAGGAATATTAATGTAGTGTTCCGTTTGCTTGTCGTTGTAGATAGCATTAATCACTTCGCACGCCGCGTCGGAGTAATAAGCCCCGCCGCGCTGCTCCAGCTCTTTAGGCTTAACTTTCAGATCTGGATTTTTATACAGCTCAAAAAGTTGCTTCTCAACTTTTTGAACCACCTGTGCACGCGCACCGCCCTTGTAGTATTCGCCCATTTCAATCGCCAGCATCTCTTTTTGCTTGAAGTAGTACAGCAGATAAGAACACGGCAACAGATTCAGCGATCGAATTAAGCCTTCGCTAAACGGCAGATCGAAAATATTTTTTACGGAAGAGGCTTTTAACTGCCCTGACGCCACGCCATCGAGCAATTCGGCAAAACGTGATTCGCCGTTTACTAACACATCTTTAATAAACACCAGGTGGTTCAGGCCGAACAGATCGATAGACAGATCATCATCTTCTTTCAGCGCCAGCACATCGTTGATAAACATTTTCATGCCCACCGGAATATTACAAACGCCGATAAAACGTTTAGATCCAGTATGACGATATACCGCTTCAGTAACCATTCCTGCGGGGTTCGTGAAGTTAATAACCCACGCATTCGGACACAATTCTTCAACATCTTTCACGATATCGAAAATAACAGGAATAGTGCGCAAACCTTTAAACAGACCACCTGCACCGTTAGTTTCCTGCCCAAGATAACCATGACTTAATGGAATACGTTCATCCTGTTCACGGGCAGGCAACTGGCCTACACGCAGTTGAGTGGTGACAAAATCCGCCCCTTTCAGCGCTTCGCGACGATCCAGTGTTTTATAAAGCTTCATCGGTACGCCAGCGTTATCTATCATCCGCTGACAGAGATCAAAAATAATATCCAGCTTCGCTTTACCACCTTCAACATCCACCAGCCATAATTCACTAACCGGCAGTTCATGATAACGCTTAATAAAGCCTTCCAGTAATTCTGGGGTATAGCTACTCCCGCCACCGATCGTGACAACTTTTAATTTCTGGCTCATAATTTCTCCCTTCATCAGGAAATACGGATATTTGACATACCTGCCTCACGAGTCAGAAGTAACCCAAAACACCAAAGGCAGGTATATATATCTGATAAATATTTTACTGATTAAACTCAGTTAATTTCTTACGATAGCTATTAGGCGTAAATGACGTTAACTTCTTAAACGTTTTAATAAACAGACTTGGGCTGCTATAACCAGCCTCAAACGCAATATCTGTTACAGAGTAGTTAGTCATCTCCAGTTGTTTTTTAGCAAAGTTAATGCGGATCTCGTTAATAATCTGCATCGGTGTTTTGCCATAATAACGCTGGGTTGCACGCGTCAGATATTCCTGCGATTTAGCCGATAACGCCACCATATTTTCCAGTGCGTTCTCACTAAACTGCTCTTTGTCATGCATCTTTTCTACCGTATTTTTTAACCACTGTGGTACATCATCAATAACCTGTTCTTCGCGGTAATGACGCAACCGGTTGATGACATAAAAAGTGACTATCTCTACAAACTCTTCTAACCCAGTTTCCCGGAAATTTAATGAAGAAATAACCGTTTCTACATAGGTAAGAAAAGCATTATTGGTCCGGTATACCTGTGACGCAACGAAGCAATAGGGCAATAATGGCAAATAGTGCTGCTCAAAAAAGCGTTTACTGATCCCCACATTCAAAATACGCGTGGCACCAAACTCATAAAAACTTTGATGGTGCGATCCCAACGGGATAAAAACAAAATCGCCTCGCTCCAGCAACACGCGCTTGCCGTTTATTTCCTAGAAATAGCGTCCGGTTAAAACCAGGGTGAATTCATAATAATCATGCTGATGCAGTCCGCTGATACTTTCAGTTTTATTGTAGATAAACACATGGAAATTCTTGCCATTAAACAGTTGCTGTTCACGAGCAATAGCAATTTCCGGCGCGTTAATCACTGGCTGCATCATCGACTCCTTATGCCTTCAATTTTTTGTGAAGCTCAATTAATTCTGTAATCAGTTCACGCGCAAGCATTGAAGTCATTAAATGATCCTGTGCGTGAACCAGTACCAGGCTGACTTTCATCTTTCCTTCGCCTGCGTCGCCTTCAATCAGCTTGGTCTGCACCAAATGTGCTTCATTCAAAGCCATTCGCGATTGATCCATCATCGTCCTCGCGGCGGCAAAATCTCCCTGTTTAGCCTGTTTTAACGCGGCATACGCCAGGCTGCGGGCTTGTCCTGAGTTGGTAATAAGCCCCATCACCACTTCTTCCAGTTCTTCGGCTTCGGTTTGGGTGTCCGGGATATTGTCGAGATCCATCATAATCAATTCCTCACTTTCTTTACCCGGCACAGATTTCTCTGTGCCGATATCAATTAAAATTTCAGAGCACTCGCAATATCTTCTTCGCTCTCTTCCTTATCAATCACGTTTTGTGCTTTGTTAGCCACCACCACAAACGGTAGATAAATCAACGTCGCGATCCCAAGGTTAAAGAGAGCAACCAACAACGCCGCAACGCTACCGTTGGTGTTAAAGAAAGCTCCGAGCCCCGTAGGCATCGTCCACGGTGCAATGTTGGTTACCGGAGGGATAATGCCCATGTAATACGCCGCCAGAGTGATTGCAGCCAGAATCGGTTGCACCAGAACGAACGGGATAAACATTACCGGGTTCATGATAATCGGCAGACCAAACAGAATCGGTTCGTTAATCTGGAAAATACCGGATGGCAACGCCAGTTTCGCCACCTGGCGATAATCAGCACGGCGAGAAGCAATAAAGATTGCCAGAATCAAGCCTAAGGTCGCGCCACTGCCGCCAAGGAAAATAAAGGAATCCAGCATCGGCTTAGCCCAGATATGGAAGGTCTTGCCTGCTGCCAGCGCCGCTTCAACGGAACCATATTGCTGATAGGTCGCGATATTTTCCAGTGCCCACGGCGTCATGATGCCGTTGTCCAGCGCAGTCAGCGCCAGCGCGCCATGAATACCGAAGAACCAGAGCAAAGGGACAAAGATCACATAAGCCCAGCCGACGACGCTACCCAACGATGCCAGCGGCGTCGAAATGGTATCCATAATGATCTGATGGAAGTTTGTTCCCCAGGTGGTCAGCGCCCAGGAGATAATCCCCATCACCGAAAGAATAATAAAACCAGGAATTAATGCCGAGAAGGAGCGCGAAACCGATGTCGGTACACTGTCGGGTAATTTAATCACCCAGTTACGATGAACAATAAAGGTAAACATTTCTGCCACCACCAGGCCGATAATAATCCCGGAGATGATATTTGCACCGCCTAACCAGTTTGCGCCGACTGCATAAGCCTCACCAACACTATATGGCGTAACGGTCATGAATGCTGCGACGGATAATAACCCCGCTGCCAGCGCATCGACCTTTCGTTCTTCTGCCAGCGCCATGCCGATAAAGAACGGAGCCATTAAAGACATAATCCCTAATGTTCCGTTATAAACGTTTCCGCCAATCCCTTTCAGGCTATTGAGCGTTTCAATGGTCGAAGCATCAAGGCGAATACCTAAGGAATAAAAAAACGACCCCTCCCCAAAACTAAGAAAAACATTATTAATTAATACAAACATAGCCCCTGCGAGGGTTAACGGCATTAAGCGAATAAAACCGTTTTTGATTGCATTAACGTGTGGTTGCTTTCCTATTTTAACTGCAAAAGGGAGGAGTACCTTTTCAAGCGATGCAATAACATTACTCATAGAAAAATACCCTTAAAAACCGCAACTTAAATATTGCGGTATAGATTTATGAAATAACTCTTTGACGGAAAATTTAAAAAATTAATTTGCTGCGGCTTTTTTAATTGCTGCTACCGCAGCCTTAAGCACGCCTAAACCATCGACTTTGCCATATAACAGCGAGTCAATGACTTCAACAGGTTTGTTAGGTAACAAACGCTGAATTTCAGGCAACATATAAGCGATCTGCGGCCCTAATAACACAACATCGGCATTCTGACCTTTCTCACCGGCCAGTGTTTCTGGAAATGCTTCAATAATAACCGGCACTTCATATTTTTCAGCCTGCGCACGCATCTTTGATACCAGTAAGGAAGTTGACATGCCCGCAGAACAAAACAGATAAATGTGTTTCTTTTCCATAAAACGCCCCTCATCGACGATTATCTGTCAGCCAGACACTCCGCAAGCCTTCACCTGCTTCCATGCACTGGGTAACTTGCGAAACCAACATGACTTTTTTTTGTGGCTGAAAGGAGTATACGGTATTGACCTGAGTAATAGTATTTCTTTGACCATACAAATTGTCTCTCATTGACCTGAGGTTATGACCCTCTTCACATTTCAGGCAAATAATTCGCAGCAATAAATAAGAAAACAACCACAAAAAAACCGGCACGATGGCCGGTTTCCTTTGTTACTCAAGCTTTCAGACGAAGCGATTACTTCGTTGCCTGCGGATCGGTGTCATATTCGGAACAGGTCTGATAGCCGGTGTTGATCACATGTCCTGTATCATCTAACGCGACAAAATAGGTTTCTGCTTTACCATCACGTTGACCCAGGATGTAAGTCTGGCACGTACCACGAGCGTGGATCATGCTCACTTCAGACGAGGGTTTCCCCGCAATTTGTGCAACCTGCGCCCGGCTCATGCCTTTTTTGACGTCTTTCACCACAGGCTGTACAAACTGGTCTTTGGCACGATCATACGCAGTACATCCCGCCAGCATCGTTAATACCGCCGCTGCCCCCAGAATTCCTGCCATATTCTTGTTCATATTCCATCCTCTTGTTTATCAGCGTATTAGATAAGCCTGGAATATATCGGGCGCTTTTTCAAGCCTGTGAACAAAACGGCCTCCTTTCAGAGGATTCCTCTATGGCGTTTTAACCGCCATTCAACCCGCTGTTGCTTGTCGTTTCTGTAGCAACGGGTTAGCTTTAAGGAAGTTTTATTTTCATTCTGGAGGGGTTCAATGACATTACAGCAACAAATAATAAAGGCGCTGGGCGCAAAACCACAGATTAATGCTGAAGAAGAAATTCGCCGCAGCGTCGATTTTCTAAAAAGCTATCTGCAAACTTACCCGTTCATTAAATCACTGGTTCTTGGTATTAGCGGCGGTCAGGACTCCACCCTTGCTGGAAAACTGTGCCAGATGGCGATTAATGAACTGCGTCAGGAGAGCGGCAACGAATCACTGCAATTTATTGCCGTACGCCTCCCTTACTGTGTTCAGGCCGATGAGCAAGATTGCCAGGATGCGATTGCCTTTATTCAACCAGATCGTGTGTTAACCGTTAATATCAAAGGTGCGGTATTGGCCAGCGAACAGGCGCTACGCGAAGCTGGCATTGAATTAAGTGATTTTGTTCGCGGCAACGAAAAAGCGCGCGAGCGGATGAAAGCACAATACAGCATTGCAGGCATGACCAATGGCGTCGTGGTCGGCACCGATCATGCAGCAGAAGCCATTACCGGATTCTTCACTAAATATGGCGATGGCGGTACGGACATTAACCCGCTGTATCGTCTGAACAAACGTCAGGGTAAACAGCTGCTGGCAGCATTAGGTTGCCCGGAACATCTCTATAAGAAAGCACCGACGGCAGATCTCGAAGATGACCGCCCGTCACTGCCGGATGAAGTCGCGCTTGGCGTGACCTATGAAAATATCGATGACTACCTGGAAGGGAAAAGCGTACCGGAACAGGTCGCCAGAACGATTGAAAACTGGTATCTGAAAACCGAACACAAACGCCGCCCGCCGATTACGGTTTTTGATAATTTCTGGAAGAAATAACGCCCCATAGCTGTGTCTGATAATGCCAATATTATCGGACACAGCATCCCCTTTTATCTTTTAGGAAAAAATTACTGAACGGACTCCGGCGAATGACCAGGACGCCAGCTAATTTCACTGAACAGCAATTGACCTTGCGATTGCAAAAGCCGCAGGGTGTGTTTGCCATCGTACCAGCACGCGCCCTGGTCGGAGGTCAACAGTTTATCACCCAGTTGCCACGCCCCGCTGATCACAAACACCACTCCGCCGCGCGAGCCAAACGTGGTAAACGTGCGATCGGCAATTCTGACTTTCGCCTTACAGATATCAAGGCGTATCATGACGTTGAAATCCATCGACATCTGCCCTTCCGTCAGTTTTGCCTTCACGACTTGATCTGCCGAAAAAGCAAAAGGTTGTAGTGGCTTTAAGGTGTGGCTAAAACGGTCTGTGCTTTCAAGACATATCTCACCGCCTTCCAGCAGCGTCACGCTCCTTTCCATTCCCGGAAACAGCGAAAACTCACCATTGGTCGCGATAGAAGCGATACTGGCACGCCAGTAAAAATCACGTTTTGCCGGAGGAAAACGACAGATTTCGCGAGTTTCACCAGCCGCGTTTCGCCACAGATCTACCGACATTTTACGCATATCAAAGTATTCCATACTCGCTCCCGGCATGCTCTTTTCATTGTTATCGTTCAGGCAACCGTGGATTGTTATCGGCAACTCGGGTGATTTCCCTTAGCGCTATTCAGGAATTTTTGGCAAAAATGACCGGTACAGGCACAAAAAAGAAAACCGCCGATCCTGTCCACCGCATTACTGCAAGGTAGTGGACAAGACCGGCGGTCTTAAGCCTTTACGCTGAGAGATTATTCAGCGGTTTCAGGCATTTTACCTTTTGCTGCCGGGCGTTCTGTCAGACGCTTCTCAAAATTCGCATTAAATTGCTTTTTCTGTTCCGGTGTCAAAATGTTGTAAATCTTGTTTTGGGTTTCCAGGTGCGCCAGCATGTTCGCTTTGCGCTGTTCTTCCATTTTCGCGATCTGTGCTTCCGCTTTTGCCTTATCGAAGGTATCGCTGGCAATAATGTCATGCATTGCGCGGCGTTCTTCCAGCGGCGGACGTTTCATCTGGTCGCGCTGACCTTTCATGATTTCGCGAATTTGCTGTTTCTGCGCGTCGGTCAGGTTCAGGTCTTTAAACATCATATCCTGATACGGACCAAACTTACCTTTATGATGCATCATCGGCTTCGCATCAGCCGGTGCTGCGGTAGTCGTATCTGCGGCGTGAGCCAGATTAGCCGCGCCAAGAGCCAGGGTAGAGGCAACAAACAGAGCAGTTAATTTACACATATTCGATATCCTTCATTTCAGTTATTTTGTACGGCTTTCTTAAGTAACGTGCCGTGTTGACGAGATAAACTTTACTAAGTTTAGCGTCAATTAATCAGAGCAACGGTAAAACAATGAAAGTGTAAAAAACATTTTTCCGCCAATTATGGAGAAAAAAAGAAAATTTGATGGAGAGCAATGAAGGAATATTTCAACCAACTGATTTTGCAGAGATTATGAAGAACTATATCTGATAACTGGTGACAAATAAAGCAAATAACCAGGATTAATCTGTATTATTTCATAAGAAAATAATTAGACACCCGCAGAATGATTTCTGCGGGCAAATATTAGGTTAATTTTTCCAGCATTAATCCCGCACGCAATCCTATTGCAACCAATGGATTAGGAAACAGAACATATTCAACATCATGGGTCACCGTAAAACATTCCTCTCCATCCTGAGCCAGCAATATTCCCTTTTTAAACGGCGTAAAGTTCAGCGTTTCGGTAATGCTGCCAACTTACTGATTTAGTGTATGATGGTGTTTTTGAGGTGCT
>NZ_BBMY01000158.1 GCF_000759775.1 Escherichia albertii NBRC 107761 = DSM 17582 | reverse complement strand
CTTATGTGTATTTCTCGATTGGCGTCCAGATAATCTGCCCACCATTGAAGCATTAGTTTGCGCTCTTCTAAGTAATCAGCCTTGTGCTTGTAGGCTCTTTTAACGTCTTTATATTCTTTGTGGCTCATCTGGCGCTCTACTGCGTCCTCCTGCCACAAACCGGACTCCATCAGGGAACTACAGGCTGTGGCACGGAATCCATGTCCAGTTACGTCCTCTTGCGTGTTATAGCCCATTAAGCGTAATGCCTTGTTTACCGTGTTTTCACTCATCACGCCTTTGGTGTTTCTTTCATTCGGAAACACAACATCGTAGCTTCCGCTTAGTTCTCTCAACTGCTTTACAATAGAAACAGCCTGACGGCTAAGAAGCACGATATGTTCGTCTTTTCCCGTCTTTGTGCCACGGGTGGAAAACCTCACACCATCGATAGGCTCTCTTTTTTTAGGGATAATCCACTCAGCCCGATCAAGGTCAAACTCTTTCCAACGGGCAAACCTTAACTCGCTTGAACGAACAAAGGTCAACATGGTTAGCTCAATGGCAAGGCGGGTAAGAGGATTACCTTTAAAGCTGCCCAATCGAGTGAAAAAGTCTGGTAAATCTCTGGGATGTAGTGCGGCATGATGCTTAGTTTCATATTGCATTAACCGGACATCGAGATCATTCGTGATGATTTCTGTCTTAATGCCGCTCAGACGGGCGCTATGTATGATGTCCTTAACTCGTTGTTTAAGTCGGTTGGCTGTATCGTGTTTCCCGGCGTCATCTACCTTCTTAAACAAAGGTAAAATTGTCATCGCCTCCAGTTTGCGAATATCCGAAGTGCCAATGTGAGGGAAAATATACATTTCAAGGCTTCTAAGTACGCGTTTTCGGTGGGCTTCGTTCCACATCTGGTGGCTTTCAACCCATTGACGTCCTATTGTCTCAAAAGTGAATGCACCTTTTTCTTCTGCTTTTGCTGCTCTTTGCTCTGCTTTGGGATCTATCCCCTTGACTAACAACTTTTTGGCGTTGTCTCGTTTTTCTCTGGCGTCTTGTAAGCTAATGGTTGGATATACACCAAAAGCAAGTCTGTCTTCTTTCTTATCTGATGGGCGGCGATACTTCATTCGCCAATACTTCGACCCGGTCTGGGATACTTCAAGATAAAGACCACCACCATCAGACAATTTATAAGTTTTGTCTCGTGGCTTAGCTGCTTTGCACTGACGGTCTGTTAATTTGTTGAGGGTATTTCTGGACATATTGGGGGCACATTTACAATCGAACCAGCAATGCCCCCAATTATGCCCCATAGATTTACTTGATTTCAATAGACGGCAATGGACGTCATGAGAATAAAATCTCTTTATTTTTATATGGTTACATGGGGTTTATAGACAATGGTAGACGTTAGTGTACGGCGGGATGGTGTCCCCTGCAGGAATCGAACCTGCAATTAGCCCTTAGGAGGGGCTCGTTATATCCATTTAACTAAGAGGACATTGCGGCATGAGTATACCCGCTAATGAACGACGGGGTAAGTATGTGAATGTTCGATTGCCTAAACCCTCGCCACCTGTGCGTGGTTTTTATCATTTTTCTTAATGTTTTCCGCATCTTCTGCTTTTGGATGCGCATCTTCTTTACGCTTGTTGCTGGCTCATTAGCACGTATAGTTAAATTGTGACGATTTTTTTACGCGCAACTGGCGGGTGTTACTCTGAAAATGCATAAATGACGATGTATGCCTTTTTCTGCTTTCGTGAAATCGCGTAGCCTACAGGTCATCAATTACCAGGCTATGATCAAATTAGCAAAACAAGTCGTCTGGACATCATTTGACGTGCTGTTACAATCGCACACACCTAAACAGGCGGATACGGTATCGTTCCGTCATGGATGGCAAACTGCATAAGCCATAAAAAAACAGGGAGACATTTATGAAGCTTCGCCTGTCGGCGCTTGCTCTGGGAACTACGCTTCTGGTGGGGTGTGCGAGTTCCGGCACAGATCAGCAAGGGCGTTCTGACCCGTTAGAAGGGTTTAACCGCACCATGTACAATTTCAACTTCAATGTGTTAGATCCGTATGTTGTTCGACCGGTGGCTGTCGCCTGGCGCGACTATGTTCCGCAACCGGCTCGTAATGGGCTGAGCAACTTTACCGGCAACCTTGAAGAACCTGCGGTAATGGTCAACTATTTCTTGCAGGGCGATCCTTATCAGGGGATGGTCCACTTTACCCGCTTTTTCCTGAACACCATTTTGGGTATGGGCGGCTTTATTGATGTCGCGGGGATGGCCAACCCGAAACTGCAACGTACGGAACCTCATCGTTTTGGTAGCACTCTGGGCCATTACGGCGTTGGCTACGGGCCGTACATGCAATTACCGTTCTACGGCAGCTTCACGTTGCGTGATGATGGCGGTGATATGGCGGATGGCTTGTATCCGGTACTTTCCTGGCTGACCTGGCCGATGTCTATCGGTAAATGGACGCTTGAAGGTATCGAAACTCGTGCGCAATTGCTGGATTCTGATGGCCTGCTTCGCCAGTCGTCAGATCCTTATATTATGGTGCGTGAGGCCTACTTCCAGCGTCATGACTTCATTGCCAATGGCGGTGAACTTAAACCGCAGGAAAACCCGAACGCGCAAGCGATTCAGGATGAGTTAAAAGAAATCGATTCTGAGTAATCGATAAATAAAAAAGGTGAGTCGCAAAACTCACCTTTTTTCTTATTAAATGACCAGGTTATCAGAATGCGTAGTTGAAGTTAGTACCGAACAGCCAGGCTTTACCTTCGGACTCGAATTGGTATGGGCCTTCGTTAATCTTCACACTCTGACCGTGCATATAAGAAACGCCAACATCAACGGATGCATCTTTATTAAACGCATAAGTCGTACCTGCGCTCAGCCAGAAACGGTCCTGATCTGGAATGGAAATCGAACGGTTTTGTGCCGGAACCGGGCTGTCATCGAAGGCGATACCCGTACGGAAGGTCCAGTTATCATCGTAGTAATAAGTGGTACCCAACGCGATGCGGTAAGCATCTTTAAAGCCTTCATGTTTCTGGAACAACGTATCGCCACCGGTAGAGGTCGCTTTCAGTTGTTGGAACTGGCTCCAGCTGGTGTAAGCCAGGCTATAGTGAATCGCCCATTGCGGCGCGACACGGTTATAACCCGACACTTCCCACATTTCAGGCAGATTCAGCGTCAGATAACCTGACTGCGTTGCTCCGCCCGTAGCCGTTGGCAGACCGAAATTGTAGTTGTTAATAGCAACTGGCAGATCGCTGCTGTAGTTACCTTTGAAGTCAATTTTAACTTCAGAACGGTAGGTCAACGCGTAGCGGTTGTTTTTATCCAGTTCATACAGGATGCCGGCATTCCAGCCAAAGCCCCACTTGTTGCCATTCAGATGAGCAATTTTCTCATCGCTTGGGATGCTATTAGCCATGCCCGCCAGTTGCTGCCCTTGTGGCGTCGCCCCGGCGGGAGATTGCATAATCTGACCTGCAACCAGTTGCCCCAGGTCGCCCGCGAAGCGTTCAATTTTCGCGCGGGCGTAGACGGCATTCAGACCGAGACCAAAACTCCATGCGTTATTTAAACGATAGGCGCCGCTTAGGTTCATGTTGATGGTTTCGAGGTCGGTCGTACCACCGACAGAACCACCTGCATAGGTGTCGTTAAACTCTGTCGCCAGACCGTAGTTGGAGGTAATGGAAGCTCCCCAACCAAACTGATCGTTAATTGGCGCCACAAAGTGAGCGTTCGGAACCCATGCCGTCGGCGCGATGTTATCCGCGTCGAGGCTACGACCAGACGGAGAAGTCCCGCTGATATTCACATCTGGATCGATATAAACCGCACCGGCAGAAAAAGTCGGGCGATCAAACATAGTAATCAACGCCGGGTTACGACTGACGTTACCCGCGTCATCGGCAATTGCGCCTTCCCCAGAATAAGCCCGGCCCAGGCCAGAGGAAGAAAATTCGTTTAACTGAAAGCCTGCTGACCAGGCCTGGGTGGAGATAAGTGCCACTGCGACTGCGAGAGCAGACTTTGTAAACAGGGTTTTCTGGCTCATGACCATAACCTCAATAATTTATTTTTATACAAACTATGTTACGTGGTGTAACAGGAGCGCGAAGTGTAGGGTCTGATGTACATCTTAGAAATCAGACCAGTGGCGAGAGTATAGGTCGGACCAGATAGAATGTTGCAAGTATGTTTCGATACTTTTTCAAATATGATCAAAGAAACGCGATCCAGCTGGCAAAATTTGGAGGTGGCGCACTCATTCATTTGGGTGAATTTTGTTTTAGATCATTTTTAAGTGTGATTTCGGTCACTTATCTGATTTTGCAGAATTAACAACTGGAGCGGCACTTTCCAGAAGCGTAAAATATCCGTAACGTTTATCTGGCACCTTGGGTGCACATACAGAGGAAATCAACGATGAGTAAATGTAGTGCTGATGAAACCCCGGTTTGCTGCTGTATGGATGTTGGCACCATTATGGACAACTCCGATTGCACCGCGTCTTACAGCCGTGTGTTTGCAAACCGCGCAGAAGCAGAACAAACGCTGGCGGCGCTGACTGAAAAAGCCCGTAGCGTAGAGTCCGAACCGTGCAAAATTACTCCGACTTTCACTGAAGAGTCTGACGGTGTTCGTCTGGATATTGATTTTACTTTTGCCTGCGAAGCTGAAATGCTGATCTTCCAGTTGGGTCTGCGTTAATTCCTCTCGGATAACGACGCCTCTGCCAGTTGCTGGCAGGGGCGTTTTCTTTTCTCCTTCCCGTTATCACTGTGTCATAGCTCTCACTTTCCCTTTTCTCTGCTTGGCTAAATGTAAAAAAATGGTTAAGACTATGATCAGGTCAGACCACTTTATATCTTTTTTTTTTACAGGGGAATGTTATGGGTCAGGTTTTACCGCTGGTTACCCGTCACGGCGATCGTATCGCCATTGTCAGTGGGCTACGTACGCCTTTTGCCCGTCAGGCGACGGCATTTCATGGCATTCCTGCTGTTGATTTGGGGAAGATGATGGTCGGTGAACTGCTCGCCCGCAGTGAAATTCCCGCCGATGTGATTGAACAACTGGTCTTTGGTCAGGTTGTGCAAATGCCGGAAGCCCCCAACATTGCCCGTGAAATTGTTCTTGGCGTCGGAATGAATGTCCATACCGATGCTTACAGCGTTAGTCGCGCTTGCGCCACGAGTTTTCAGGCTGTCGCTAACGTTGCCGAAAGTTTAATGGCGGGAACCATTCGCGCGGGTATTGCGGGTGGGGCTGACTCCTCTTCCGTATTGCCAATTGGCGTCAGTAAAAAACTGGCGCGAGTACTGGTGGATGTCAACAAAGCCCGCACGCTGAGCCAGCGTCTGAAACTATTCTCCCGCCTGCGTTTACGTGACCTGATGCCTGTACCGCCTGCGGTGGCGGAATACTCCACCGGCTTGCGAATGGGTGACACTGCGGAGCAAATGGCGAAAACATACGGCATTACTCGCGAACAGCAGGATGCATTGGCCCATCGTTCGCATCAACGTGCCGCTCTGGCGTGGTCGGAAGGAAAACTTAAAGAAGAGGTGATGACCGCCTACATCCCTCCTTATAAACAGCCTCTCGCAGAAGATAATAATATTCGCGGTAATTCCACGCTTGCTGATTACGCAAAGTTACGCCCGGCGTTTGATCGTAAACATGGCACCGTGACTGCGGCGAACAGTACGCCGCTGACCGATGGCGCAGCCGCTGTGATCCTGATGACCGAATCGCGGGCGAAAGAATTAGGGTTGATACCGTTGGGATATCTGCGTAGCTACGCGTTTACCGCGATTGATGTCTGGCAGGACATGTTGCTCGGCCCGGCCTGGTCAACACCGCTGGCGCTGGAACGTGCTGGTTTGACGATGGCCGATCTGACGTTGATTGATATGCACGAAGCCTTTGCCGCCCAAACGCTGGCGAATATCCAGTTACTCGGTAGTGAACGTTTTGCCCGCGATGTGTTAGGAAGAACGCATGCTACCGGTGAAGTTGACGACAGTAAATTTAATGTGCTCGGCGGTTCCATTGCTTACGGTCATCCTTTTGCCGCAACAGGTGCGCGAATGATCACCCAGACCTTACATGAACTGCGCCGCCGTGGCGGTGGATTTGGTTTGGTGACCGCCTGTGCCGCAGGTGGACTTGGCGCAGCAATGGTTCTGGAGGCGGAATAATGGAAATAGCATCAGCCTTTACCCTCAATGTGCGTCTGGACAATGTTGCCGTCATCTCTATTGACGTTCCCGGCGAGAAAATGAATACCCTGAAGGCAGAGTTCGCTTCGCAGGTACGCGCCATCATTAAGCAACTCCGTGAAAACAAAAATCTGCGCGGCGTGGTGTTTATCTCCGCGAAGCCGGACAACTTTATTGCCGGGGCAGACATCAACATGATCGGCAACTGCAAAACGGCACAAGAGGCGGAAGCGTTGGCGCGGCAAGGCCAGCAGTTGATGGCGGAAATTCATGCCTTACCCGTACCGGTTATTGCCGCTGTCCACGGCGCTTGCCTCGGTGGCGGGTTGGAGCTGGCGCTGGCCTGTCACGGACGCGTCTGTAGTGACGACCCTAAAACGGTGCTTGGTTTACCGGAAGTCCAACTGGGATTATTGCCCGGTTCGGGCGGAACTCAGCGTTTACCCCGACTGGTGGGCGTTAGCACTGCGCTGGAGATGATCCTCACCGGCAAGCAACTTCGTGCGAAACAGGCGTTAAAATCTGGACTGGTGGATGATGTCGTTCCTCATTCCATTTTACTGGAAGCCGCGGTAGAGCTGGCGAAGCAGAATCGTCAGGCTTCACGAACTCTCCCAATCCGTGAGCGCGTAATGGCGGGGCCGTTGGGGCGTGCGTTGCTGTTCAAAATGGTCGGCAAAAAAACAGAGCAGAAAACACAGGGCAATTATCCGGCGACAGAGCGTATTCTTGAGGTTATCGAAACCGGGCTGGCGCAAGGCGTCAGCAGTGGTTATGACGCTGAAGCTCGTGCTTTTGGCGAGCTGGCGATGACGCCGCAATCGCAAGCTCTGCGTAATCTCTTTTTTGCCAGTACAGAAGTGAAGAAAGATCCCGGTAGCGATGTCGAACCTGGCCCATTAAACAGCGTGGGGATTTTAGGCGGCGGCTTGATGGGCGGCGGTATTGCTTACGTCACTGCCTGCAAAGCGGGTCTTCCGGTACGAATTAAAGATATCAACGCCCAGGGCATTAATCATGCGTTGAAATACAGTTGGGATCAGCTGGACAGCAAAGTGCGCCGTCGTCATCTCAAAGCCAGCGAACGCGACAAGCAACTGGCTTTAATTTCCGGTACGACGGATTACCGCGGTTTTTCACATCGCGATTTGATTATTGAAGCGGTATTTGAAAATCTCGAATTAAAACAAAAGATGGTGGCAGAAGTTGAGCAAAATTGCGCTTCTCATACTATTTTTGCGTCGAATACGTCATCTTTACCCATTAGCGATATCGCCGCGTATGCCACGCGACCAGAACAGGTTATCGGCCTGCATTTCTTTAGTCCGGTCGAAAAAATGCCGCTGGTGGAAATTATTCCTCATGTCGGTACATCGGCGCAAACCATCGCCACCACGGTAAAACTGGCGAAAAAACAAGGTAAAACGCCGATCGTGGTGCAGGATAAAGCCGGGTTTTATGTCAATCGCATTTTAGCGCCGTACATTAACGAAGCTATCCGCATGTTGACTGAAGGCGAGCGTGTGGAGCATATCGATGCAGCGCTGGTTAAATTTGGTTTTCCTGTCGGACCAATCCAACTTTTGGATGAGGTAGGAATCGACACCGGGACTAAAATTATTCCTGTACTGGAAGCAACTTATGGAGAGCGTTTTAGCGCGCCTGCAAATATTGTCTCTTCAATTTTGAATGACGATCGCAAAGGCAGAAAAAATGGCCGGGGTTTCTATCTTTATGGCCCAAAAGGGCGTAAAAGCAAAAAACAGGTCGATCCCGCCATTTATCCGCTGATTGGCGCACAAGGGCAGGGGAGACTTTCCGCACCACAGATTGCTGAGCGGTGCGTGATGTTAATGCTGAATGAAGCCGTACGTTGTCTGGACGAACAGGTTATTCGCAGTGCCCGAGATGGCGATATTGGCGCCGTATTTGGTATTGGTTTCCCGCCGTTTCTTGGTGGCCCGTTCCGCTATATCGATACACTCGGGGCGGGGGAAGTCGTGGCGATAATGCAACGCCTGGCCACGCAGTATGGTTCGCGCTTTACCCCTTGTGAACGTTTACAAGAGATGAGCGAGCGTGGAGAAAGTTTTTGGAAAACAACTGCAACTGACCCTCATTAAAAGGGTCAAAGCTATATCAATCCGCGCTGAATGGCGGAGTTCAGGTCAAAATGTAAACACATATTGACTATACTTACGCCATTGAGGTAAAAAACAGCGTTTCATTCGGTGAATGGATAAGGCACAATGCCGGCCACCGTTTCGTTTCTCTGGTTTCAGATGAAACAAGACGGGTGAATCTGGTTAACAAAAGCGGTGCAATATGCAAGTTTTTATCATGCGTCACGGCGACGCAGCCCTCGATGCCGCCAGTGATTCGGTTCGTCCTCTGACCACTAATGGTTGTGACGAATCTCGCCTGATGGCGAACTGGCTGAAAGGTCAAAAAGTGGAAATCGAACGTGTTCTGGTGAGCCCGTTCCTGCGAGCCGAGCAAACACTGGAAGAAGTCGGGGATTGTATGGATCTGCCTTCCAGCGTGGAAGTTCTGCCGGAGTTGATGCCCTGCGGCGATGTTGGTCTGGTCAGTGCTTATCTTCAGGCATTGACCAACGAGGGTGTCAAATCGGTCCTGGTTATCTCTCACTTACCGTTAGTTGGGTATCTGGTTTCCGAGTTATGCCCGGGCGAAACGCCGCCTATGTTTACCACTTCAGCCATTGCCTGTGTAACGCTTGATGAAAACGGAAACGGTACATTCAACTGGCAAATGAGCCCATGTAATCTGAAGATGGCGAAAGCGATTTAGCCTCCTGGTATGCCCGATATGAGCAACATATCGGGCATTTCTGTTTTACATCTCATCATCAACACTCGACCGAAAACAAGCCGGGTTATCTTTATCTCCGCTTTCAGTCAGCGCCTTTGGGATCTTTTGGAGAGTTCGTCGAGGGGAAGAGGAGATTTTTCGTCGTGATGTATTATTACATCAATAAACTCAAAACCTATGGCGGGTATTACTAATAATATTATTGGGTCCAGATAATATATTATTTAAATTCCTTTAAATTATATTCATAAAAGAACAAGCAGGCAAATTAAATATTTTTTTGTGCTTTTTGTGAATGATAAATATTTGCATGGTGTATGTGTATGTCGTGTTTTTAACATAAAGTGTACAAAATAATCAGGATAGTCTTATGAATAAATACATTGTTTCTATATAACAATATTTTCTAACTTCTGAATTAAGTAAAATTAAATTGAAGCATCTGGACAAAAACCGTAATGTCTCGCCACACCAAAGAATATCTTCTTGCTCGACCTATTTCACTATTGGTCGGATAGCTTATTCGATGGCTGGGTATAAACACTTCCAGGATATTTATGATCTGCGGATTGTATATTCCGCGATGTTTATATTTTAATCATTTAGAGTTTAAGGATGAGGTG
>NZ_BBMY01000159.1 GCF_000759775.1 Escherichia albertii NBRC 107761 = DSM 17582 | reverse complement strand
CACAGGGGGCTGGGAATGCCGCAGAAATATAGATTGCTTTCTTTAATAGTGATTTGTTTCACGCTTTTATTTTTCACCTGGATGATAAGGGATTCACTGTGTGAATTGCATATTAAACAGGGGAGTTATGAGCTGGCGACGTTTTTAGCCTGCAATTTGAAAGAGTAAGAGTCTTCGGCGGGAAGTTATTCCCGCCTTTCTTACGGCGTTGCGCATTCTCATTGCACCCAAATTTATTCTTCATAAAAATAATAATAGATTTTATTACGCGATCGATTATTTATTTCCTGAAAAACAAATAAAAAAATCCCCGCCATTTGGCAGGGATCTTCAATTCTGTGCTTTTAAGCAGAGATTACAGGCTGGTTACGTTACCAGCTGCCGGGCCTTTAGCGCCGCTTTCGATGGTGAAGGACACTTTCTGACCTTCGTCCAGAGATTTGTAACCATCGTTCTGGATAGCAGAGAAGTGTACGAACACGTCTTTAGAGCCATCGTCAGGAGTGATGAAGCCGAAGCCTTTGTCAGCGTTGAACCATTTTACGATACCAGTCATTTTACCGGACATAGTGTATTACCTTTAATAATTAAGTGTGCCTTTCGGCGATATGGCGTGCTTTACAGATTTTTGAAGCGTTAAAGGAAATGTGCACTACGAGGGGTATCAACGATAACTCTTGAAGGGACTTGCCTTACTACACTGCTTTAATGGTCTGTACGTCAAACCGTTGATGTGCATTAAGCCACGCATCGGAGGGTTATGCAACATTTATTTTTCAAATCTATGATTAATTTGTCGGAAAGCGGCCCTGTCATCAGGACCGTTATCATCAAAAAATGAAATAAAAGTCTATTCCATCAATTGCTTACTTAATGCTGGATTGGCTTGAATCAGGCGCATAAGTTTTAGTTCGGCACTGGAAGGCTTCACGCGTCTGGATTCCCATTCCTTCACCATGGCGACTGATACACCCAAAACCCGAGCGAAATCATCAATCTTTAGTCCTGTTCCTTTACGTAGTTGCTCAATCTCGGTACACGGCGTTGGTCTGTGTGTCTGGGTAATCTTCTGTGTTTCATCTTTAAAAACAATATGTTCAAGGCTGCTTAACAGCTCATGCATTGGATCTTTGTATTCCATTGAAAACTCCTCCAATCACACTGCGGGATCGTGAATTTCATCGAAGCTCATTAAGAATAGCCGGGAAAAACAGGCGAGGTGGTGGGAAATTAAGCGTGGGAGCGCCACGATTCGATTCAGCCCGATAGCAACAGTGATGAGTCGTGTCCTAACGATCTGAAAAGTGCGGCTATCTCTACCTGAGCAAATCCGATTGTAAAGATTTCGAAATATTATATTCGACGGCTAGAGAGTGCCCGGAAGCAGAATAACCTGATGTTTTTAACAATAAATAAACAAATAATGTTTCTGCGACATGTCATGTAATTTTCCCTGGAAGATTATGCAGAAAGGGTATCCTGCAAGCCTGTCCTGGACTATCCTTGTCACGTCAGACACGCGTGTGTCGTTGTGCGCTTTTTTTGGGTGAAAGGAGTAAGAAAATGGCGACAGGAAAGTCCTGCTCTCGCTGGTTTGCGCCTCTTGCGGCGTTATTAATGGTAGTTAGCCTGAGTGGGTGTTTTGATAAAGAAGGCGATCAGCGCAAAGCGTTTATCGACTTCCTGCAGAATACAGTGATGCGTAGCGGCGAACGTCTACCAACCCTGACTGCCGATCAGAAAAAACAATTTGGTCCTTTTGTCTCTGATTACGCGATTCTGTATGGCTATTCTCAGCAGGTGAATCAGGCGATGGATTCCGGTCTGCGTCCGGTTGTAGACAGCGTTAACGCAATTCGCGTACCGCAGGATTACGTTACACAAAGTGGCCCACTGCGTGAAATGAACGGTTCGTTAGGCGTGCTGGCACAGCAGCTGCAAAATGCGAAGTTACAGGCAGACGCCGCGCATTCCGCGTTGAAACAGGCTGATGATCTGAAACCCGTGTTTGATCAGGCATTCACCAAAGTGGTGACAACCCCGGCAGATGCTTTGCAGCCGTTGATTCCGGCGGCACAAACCTTCACACAACAACTGGTGATGGTTGGGGATTATATTTCCCAGCAAGGCACTCAGGTGAGTTTTGTATCAAATGGCATCCAGTTCCCGACGTCTCAGCAGGCAAGTGAATATAACAAACTGATTGCGCCATTACCGGCACAGCATCAGGCGTTTAATCAGGCCTGGACCGCAGCCGTCACTGCAACGCAATAAAAATAGTAAAAGCCCGAGAAAATTATCGGGCTTTTACTCATACGGTCGCGGTTTACCCCGCGACGTGCGGATTCACACAGTTCTTTTCAACCTTTCCTTGTAACGCATTAATCAAATTATCCACGGCACATGCCGCCATGCCATAGCGCGTCTCATGAGTGGCTGATCCAATGTGCGGAACTGCGACAACATTTGCCATAGAGAGCAATGGAGAATCAATTGGTAGCGGCTCCTGTTCAAAAACATCCAGTCCGGCGGCATGAATTTCTCCATTCTGTAACGCCGCGATTAGCGCATTTTCGTCAACGACCGGACCGCGGCCTGCGTTAATGAAGATGGCAGAGGGTTTCATTTTGGCGAATTGTTCAGCGCCAAACAGGTGATGGGTTTCTTCCGTTAGCGGCAGAATCAGGCAGACGAAATCTGATTCTTGTAACAGAGTATCCAGACCGCAATAGCGGGCGTTAAAGCGTTCTTCCGCTTCTTTATGGTGGCGACGCGCGTTATAGAGAATCGGCATATTGAAGCCAAAATGCGCTCGCTGCGCCAGCGCCATGCCAATCCGTCCCATTCCGACAATGCCCAGTGTTTTATGGTGAACGTCGGTGCCGTACCAGTCCGGGCCAATATTTGCGGTCCATTCGCCAGCTTTTACGCGTTCTGCGACTTCCACAACCCGACGTGCTGTGCACAGTACTAGCGCCATGAGTGTATCGGCTACCGTTTCTGTTAATACGGTTGGCGTATGCATTAGCAGGATTTTACGGGCGTTAAGCGCATCGACATCGAAATTGTCATAGCCTACGGAGATCGTTGAGGCGGCACGCAGTTTCGGCATCTTTTCCAGCAATGCAGCATCAACATTTTCGTTTGAACCCAGTAAACCTTCGGCTTCGGCAAAAATCTCCGCATTTTGTTTGATAGTCTGCGGATTGAGGTTTGCCACCTGGTGAACGGTGAAATGCTCTTGCAGGCGATGCAGTAAATCATCAGGTAAGGCTTTGTAGAGGATAACGGACGGCTTCATGTTTCTCTCCATTCGCTGAGAAGGCCTTCACCTTAGCCTGGAAAATGAAGCAGGAAAACTGAAGAATACCGGGTGATTAAACCACCACCCGGCATGAAAGGGATTACAGCGGGCTTAAGGTAATTTCTACGCGACGGTTTTGCGCTTTACCTTCTGCAGTGCTGTTGCTGGCAATTGGGTTCGCCGGGCCAAGACCCTGAGTACGGATACGGCTGGCGTCCACGCCCTGGGTGATCAGCGCGCTGGCAACGGAATCTGCACGCTGCTGGGACAGACGCATGTTCAGGTCGTGACCGCCAGTGCTGTCAGTGTAGCCAATCACGTTAACCGCAGTTTTCGGGTACTCTTTCAGCACCATCGCAACACCGGTCAGCGTGTTAGCGCCCGCAGGTTTCAGGGTAGCGCTGCTGCTGTCGAAGGTGACGTTATTCGGCATGTTGAGGATAATGTTATCCCCACTGCGGGTTACGCTAACGCCGGTACCGCGCATTTTGTCGCGCAGTTTCGCTTCTTGCACATCCATGTAATAACCTACGCCGCCGCCCAGTGCTGCACCTGCCGCTGCGCCAATCAGCGCACCTTTACCGCGATCTTTCTTAGAAGAAGAGAGCGCGCCAATGCCTGCGCCAACGAGAGAGCCCAGACCTGCGCCGATAGCGGATTTACCCGCTTCGCGTTCGCCGGTGTAAGGGTTAGTGGTACAGCCAGATACCGCCAGAGCGCCGCTCACAACGGCGGCAATCAGATAAACACGTTTCTTCATTGTTAATCCTTAATGACCTTTTTATTCTTTGCCACGGGTTCCGTGGCGGGAGATTATGCCGTGTGAACATGAAGATTATTCCTGGGAATACTCGGAAATTTGTAAGTAATATTTAACTGCTCAATATATCTAACCTTTCAGGAGCCTCCGGTTTGGCCAACTCATCCTCACGTTATTCTGTTCTTACTGCTGCCCATTGGGGGCCAATGGTGGTTGAAACTGACGGCGAAACGGTCTTCAGCTCACGTGGCGTGTTAACGACAAAAATAGAAAATTCCTTGCAGAGCGCGGTTCGTGACCAGGTTCATAGCAACACGCGGGTGCGGTTTCCGATGGTACGTAAAGGTTTTCTTACATCGCCGGAAAAACCACAAGGTGTAAGGGGACAGGATGAATTTGTGCGCGTCAGTTGGAATGAAGCACTGGATCTTATTCACCAACAACATAAACGTATTCGTGAGACTTATGGTCCAGCGTCGATTTTTGCCGGCTCCTACGGCTGGCGTTCAAACGGCGTGCTGCATAAAGCGTCAACCTTGTTACAACGCTATATGGCGCTGGCAGGTGGTTACACCGGGCATCTGGGAGATTATTCGACAGGTGCGGCGCAGGCCATCATGCCGTATGTGGTTGGCGGGAGTGAAGTTTATCAACAACAGACTAGTTGGCCACTGGTTCTGGAACATAGTGATGTGGTGGTGTTGTGGAGCGCCAATCCGCTAAATACGCTGAAAATTGCGTGGAATGCGTCTGATGAGCAAGGGCTTGCTTACTTTTCCGCACTGCGCGATAGCGGGAAAAAGCTGATCTGCATTGATCCAATGCGATCGGAAACCGTCGATTTCTTTGGCGGTAAAATGGAATGGATCGCACCGCATATGGGCACTGACGTTGCGCTGATGTTAGGCATTGCTCATACGCTGGTGGAAAACGGCTGGCATGACGAGGCATTTTTGGCGCGTTATACCACGGGTTACGACATCTTTGCTTCTTACCTGCTGGGTGAAAACGATGGCGTAGCGAAGAGTGCTGAATGGGCGGCGACTATTTGTGGCATTTCAGCAGAGAAAATCCGCGAACTGGCAGCTATTTTCCATCAAAACACCACGATGCTGATGGCGGGATGGGGAATGCAGCGTCAGCAGTTTGGCGAGCAAAAACACTGGATGATTGTCACGCTGGCGGCCATGATCGGGCAAATTGGCACGCCTGGTGGCGGTTTTGGTCTTTCTTACCATTTTGCCAATGGCGGCAACCCGACCCGCCGCTCTGCGGTGCTTTCATCCATGCAGAGCTGTTTACCGGGCGGTACGGATGCGGTGGATAAAATTCCTGTCGCCCGCATCGTTGAAGCGTTAGAAAACCCGGGCGGCGCATACCAACACAACGGCATGAATCGCCATTTCCCGGATATTCGCCTTATCTGGTGGGCGGGCGGTGCTAACTTTACCCATCATCAGGATACTCATCGCCTGATTCGCGCCTGGCAAAAACCGGAGCTGGTGGTGATATCCGAATGTTTCTGGACGGCGGCGGCGAAACACGCCGATATCGTCCTGCCAGCGACCACGTCGTTTGAACGTAACGATCTCACCATGACCGGTGATTACAGCAACCAGCATCTGGTACCGATGAAACAAGTGGTGCCGCCGCGTGGTGAAGCGCGTAATGATTTCGATATCTTTGCTCAATTAAGTGAGCGCTGGGAAAAGGGCGGTTATGCGCGCTTTACAGAAGGAAAAAGTGAGCTGCAATGGCTGGAAACGTTTTATAACGTCGCCCGACAACGTGGGGCACATCAGCAGGTTGAATTGCCGCCGTTTAATGCGTTCTGGGAAGCCAACCAGTTAATTGAGATGCCGGAAAATCCAGCCAGCAAACAGTTTGTCCGCTTTGCCGATTTCCGTCGTGACCCGCAGGCGCATCCGTTAAAAACGGCCAGCGGTAAGATTGAAATCTTCTCACAACGTATTGCCGATTACGCTTACCCGGATTGCCCAGGGCATCCGATGTGGCTGGAGCCGGATGAGTGGCAGGGCAATGCCGAACCGGAACAACTGCAAGTCGTTTCTGCCCATCCGGCGCATCGTCTGCACAGTCAACAGAATTACAGTTCACTTCGCGAATTGTACGCGGTGGCGAACCGCGAGCCTGTCACCATTCATCCCGAAGATGCGCAGGCGCGCGGCATACAAGATGGCGACACGGTACGGGTATGGAATTCGCGCGGACAGATCCTTGCCGGAGCGGTGATTAGCGAAGGTATCAAACCCGGCGTTATTTGCATTCATGAAGGAGCATGGCCGGATCTGGATATAACCGCTGGCGGTATTTGTAAAAACGGCGCGGTGAACGTGTTGACTAAAGACCTCCCCAGCTCGCGGCTGGGGAATGGCTGTGCGGGGAATACAGCGTTGGCGTGGCTGGAGAAATACACCGGCCCGGCATTGCCGCTTACGGCGTTTGATCCGCCGGCCAACTCATAATCCAGGTGGGGAGCTGGGTTTCATCCTGCCATGCACAGTCGACAATGTGAAAACCCTGAGCATGGTAAAAATCTATCGCTGGCTGGTTTTTCTGGTAAACCTCCAGTAATAAGTGGGGATAGCGCTGTTGTACGTGTAGCATCAGCGCTTTACCGATACCACGTCTGACGGCTTTCGGTGCGACAAACATCGCCGCCAGAAATCGTCCTTCCATAATGCTGACAAAACCGAGAAATTCACCGTCTTCTTCCCACACCCAGTTTTGCGCATTGGCGAGATAGGCATCACGCACCAGCGGAATGCAGTCATGCCAGTAGTTTGCTTTTATAAAGGGATGTCCCCAGGTTGTACTTTCCAGCCACAACTCGAGGATTGCAGGCAGTTCCGAACGTTGCGCTTCTCGTATCATGCTTTGCTCCCGGGATGGCAACAACAGCCAACAATATGATCGTTCACCAACCCGCATGCTTGCATAAAGGAGTAACAAATTGTCGTGCCAACAAACTTAAAGCCGCGCTTTTTTAAGGCCTTAGAGAGCGCATCGGAGGCGGGAGTTGAAGTAGGGATTTCGCTCAACGTTGTAGCATTCGTCACTTGTGGTTGATGGTTTACAAACGACCAGACAAAGTCAGCAAACGGTTCGCCGTTCTGTTCCATTTGCAGATATGCCCGCGCATTACCAATAATCGCCTGGATTTTCCCTCGATGGCGAATAATCCCGGCATTTTGCAGCAGCTTTTCGACATCTTCCTCCTGCATTGCCGCGACCTTGACCGGATCAAACTGATGAAAACAGGCGCGATAATTTTCACGTTTTTTGAGGACGGTAATCCAGGATAATCCTGCCTGTTGTCCTTCAAGGCAGATCATTTCGAACAGTTTTTTACCGTCGGCTTCCGGCACGCCCCATTCTTCATCGTGATAGGCGATGTAAAGTGGGTCCTGACTTACCCAACCGCAACGTTCCATATTTTTCCTCGCTATGTGCTCTATCGTAAAAATTCTACCTGCTTTTCTTGACGCAACGGTGAAAGAGTCAATATTTAATACAGGGCTGATTTGCCCGACATCCTTCATACAATGACAATAATATTGCCGAATTCGGCTCTTCCCTGGAGTCGTGTTAATGATCATAAAAAAATGCGCTGGCTGCCAGGCGCTAAGTCTTCTGGCGAGCGTGGTAACCAGTTTCCTTTTTCTCAACACAGCATACGCCTGGCAACAAGAATATATCGCTGATACGCAGCCAGGACATACCACGGAGCGTTATACCTGGGATAGCGATCACCAACCTGATTACAACGATATTTTGTCGCAACGTATTCAAAGTAGCCAAAATGCGCTGGGGTTGGCGGTAAATTTGGCAGAAGAGTCGCCCACTGATGCAACCAGCAGTATTAGTATGGGCTGGAATTTTCCTTTATATGAGCAGGTTACAACGGGGCCTGTGGCCGCATTACATTACGATGGCACAACGACCTCGATGTATAACGAGTTTGGCGACAGCAATGCAACGCTGACCGATCCGTTACTACATGCCAGCGTCAGTACGTTAGGCTGGCGGGTTGATTCCCGGTTTGGCGATCTCCGTCCCTGGGCGCAAATCAGCTATCACCAGCAATTTGGCGAGAATATCTGGAAGTCGCAATCGGGATTAAGCCGGATAACGGCAACAAATCAGAACGGCAACTGGCTGGATGTGACGGTGGGGGCGGATATGCTACTTAACCAAAATATTGCAGCCTATGCTGCGTTATCCCAGGCCGAGAACAGCGCCACTAACAGCGACTATCTGTACACCATGGGCGTTAGCGCCAGATTTTAATGATTTGATTATAATTTAAACGCAATATTAACAATGGCTGTGATGATAGTGTGTACTAACTCACCAAATAATAATGTTGATGAATATTTGTCACGTCATTCATTCCTGAACTGAGGCATTTCATTCCGTTTTGATGGCATTTCATGCCGTTTTTCCCCAGGCATAAAGTGCACTTCGTTATGGTTGTTGGCAGAGATTTTTCCTTTTTATTAATGCAGGAATACTGCCATGACACCTTCCAATTATCAGCGTACCCGCTGGCTGACACTCATCGGCACCATCATTACCCAGTTTGCGCTGGGATCGGTTTATACCTGGAGCCTGTTTAACGGTGCGCTTTCTGCCAAGCTGGATGCGCCAGTGAGTCAGGTCGCTTTTTCCTTCGGCCTGTTGAGTCTGGGACTGGCAATTTCTTCTTCTGTGGCTGGCAAGCTGCAGGAACGCTTTGGTGTAAAACGCGTCACCATGGCCTCCGGTATTTTGCTGGGACTGGGGTTCTTCCTTACTGCGCACTCCAACAATCTGATGATGCTGTGGTTGAGCGCGGGCGTGCTGGTTGGGCTGGCGGATGGCGCAGGTTATCTGCTGACGCTTTCTAACTGCGTAAAATGGTTCCCGGAGCGTAAAGGTTTGATCTCTGCCTTTGCCATCGGTTCTTATGGTCTTGGCAGTCTGGGCTTTAAATTTATCGATACTCAGCTACTGGAAACGGTAGGCCTGGAAAAGACCTTTGTGATTTGGGGCGCAATTGTACTGGTGATGATTGTCTTTGGCGCCACATTAATGAAAGACGCGCCGAAACAGGAAGTGAAAACCAGCAACGGTGTGGTGGAAAAAGACTACACCCTGGCGGAGTCGATGCGTAAACCGCAATACTGGATGTTGGCAGTGATGTTCCTGACAGCATGTATGAGTGGCCTGTATGTGATTGGTGTAGCGAAAGATATCGCCCAGACTCTGGCACATCTTGATGCAGTTTCCGCCGCTAACGCAGTGACGGTTATTTCTATTGCTAACCTGTCTGGTCGTCTGGTGCTGGGTATTCTGTCGGACAAGATCGCTCGTATCCGCGTTATCACTATTGGACAGGTTATTTCGTTGGTGGGGATGGCGGCCCTGTTGTTTGCACCATTAAATGCAGTGACATTCTTTGCTGCGATTGCCTGTGTGGCATTTAACTTCGGCGGCACGATTACCGTCTTCCCGTCACTGGTTAGTGAGTTCTTTGGTCTTAATAACCTGGCGAAAAACTACGGTGTGATTTACCTCGGCTTCGGTATCGGCAGTATTTGCGGTTCGATTATTGGG
>NZ_BBMY01000160.1 GCF_000759775.1 Escherichia albertii NBRC 107761 = DSM 17582 | reverse complement strand
GCTCCTAAGACCGGGATTTTGGTAACCATGGAAGGCCTGATTACGGCAGAATTGACGGCTGGTCCGCCCCTTCTTTTTCCACTTTCTGCTGCAGCATGTGTTCGCGCTTCATGCCCAGTTTCAGAGCCAGCGCTGATGCAACATAGATGGAAGATGCGGTACCGATGGAAACACCGATAAGCATAGTCAGCGAGAAGCCTTCCAGCACCGGGCCACCGAAGAGGTACAGCATCAGGATAACCATTAAGGTCGTACCTGACGTAATCAATGTACGATGCAGCGTCTGGGTCAGCGACACGTTAAAGATTTCGTAAGGCGTACCGCGACGGATTTTGCGGAAGTTTTCGCGAATACGGTCCGATACCACGATACTGTCGTTAAGCGAGTAACCGATAACCGACATCAACGATGCAACGATTGTCAGGTCAATCTCGATATGGAATAACGACAAAATACCCAACGTAATGATAACGTCGTGCGCCAGCGCGATAACCACCCCCGCCGCCAGTCGCCACTCGAAGCGGAAACCAACGTACACAAGGATAGACAGCAGTGCCGCCATCAGCGCCATGGCGCCGGTCTGCGCAAGGTCCGCGCCCACGCTCGGGCCGACGAACTCAATACGTTTCACCGCCGCGTTCTGATGAGTCGATTCGTTAATCACCTTCAGAACTTTGCTGCCCAGCACCTGGCCGCCAGTTTCGCCTTCAGCAGGCGGCATGCGGACCATGATGTCGTGGCTGCTACCGAAGTTTTGCAGCATCGGCTCTTCAAAGCCGGCTTTCTGCAATGCGTCACGCATCACATCAATTTCAGCCGGTTTTTCGAGCGTAATTTCAATAACCGTACCACCGGTGAAATCCAGCCCCCAGTTAAAGCCGCGCACGCCCATAATGACGATCGAGGCGATTAACAGCAGACCCGAGATGCCGAAAGCCCAGTAGTCCCAGCGCATAAAGTCATAAACTTTACGGCCATGGTTTAGTTGTTCAACAGTATATTCCTGTGCCACATCGCACTCCTCAGATTGACAGCTTCTTGACGCGTTTGCCGCCATATAGCAGGTTTACGATGGCACGCGTACCGACAATCGCGGTAAACATCGACGTCGCCACACCGATACCGGTAGTAATCGCGAACCCTTTAATTGCCCCGGTACCCACTGCGTACAGGATGATAACTTTGATCAGCGTGGTAATGTTCGCATCGAAGATGGAACTGAATGCGCCACGATAACCTTCATCAATTGCCTGCTGAACGGTACGTCCGTTGCTCAACTCTTCTTTAATACGTTCGTTGATCAGTACGTTCGCATCGACCGCCACCGCAAGGGTTAAGACGATACCCGCGATACCCGGCATACTCAGCGTTGCACCTGGCAGCAGCGACATAATACCGACGATCAAGATCAGGTTGGCAATCAGCGCACTGGTCGCAATCAAACCAAACTTCTTGTAGAAGAGGATCATGAACAGAATAGAAACCAGCAAGCCGGCGAGGCATGCTTCCAGCCCCTGTTCAATGTTCTGCATCCCCAGAGTCGGACCAATGGTACGCTCTTCAACAATCTGAATCGGCGCAATCAACGCACCAGCACGCAACAGTAATGAAAGCTGACGCGCTTCGCTCGGGTTGTTGATGCCAGTAATACGGAAGCTGTTACCCAGGCGAGACTGGATGTTGGCGATGTTAATCACCTCTTCCTGTTTCACCAGAACCGCACGACCGTTAGCATCTTTCTTACCGCTGTCTTTGTACTCCACGAACAAAGTCGCCATCGGTTTACCGATATTGTCTTTGGTGAAGTTAGACATGATGTTGCCACCGGCGCTGTCGAGCGAGATGTTAACCTGCGGCTGGTTATATTCATCCTGGCTGGAAGTGGAGTCGGTGATGTGATCACCGGTCAGAATCACACGTTTGTACAGCACAACCGGCTGACCTTCGCGGGTCTGTTTCACTTCAGAGTCGCCCGGTACGCGGCCTGATGCGGCAGCGGCCTGGTCAATATTGGTATTTACCAGACGGAATTCCAGCGTTGCCGTCGCACCGAGAATTTCTTTCGCACGAGCGGTATCCTGAATACCCGGCAGTTCGACCACGATACGATCGGCGCCCTGACGCTGAACCACAGGCTCAGCCACGCCGAGCTGGTTTACACGGTTACGCAGGATGTTAATGTTCTGCTGTACCGCATATTCACGCGCTTCGCTCAGACGCGCATCGCTCATTACTGCACGCAACTGGTTGCTGCCCTGGCTGCTAATCACCAAATCAGGGTGGCGCTTGCTCAGATATGCGATGGCTTCATCACGGGTGTTGGCATCGCGGAAGGTGATGCTCAGGCCGTAGTTATTTTCTTTACGAACGGTAGTATATGGGATGCCTTTTTCACGCAGGTCGCTGCGCAGGCTATCGATATTTTGTTCCTGGAGTTTGCCAAGCGCGGTGTCCATATCCACTTCCATCAGGAAGTGAACCCCGCCACGCAAGTCGAGGCCGAGCTTCATCGGCTCAGCATGAATAGCTGCCAGCCAGCGCGGTGTTGCCGGAGCAAGGTTAAGCGCCACGACGTATTTGTCACCCAGAACGCTCATTAATGCTTCACGAGCGCGCAGTTGAGTGTCAGTGGAGTCGAAGCGCGCAAGAATAGCGCCCTCTTCCAGTGCCACAGACTTAGCAGTTATTTTTTCTTCTTGTAACGTTTTCTGGACCTGGATCAGCGTTTGCTCACTGGCGGCGACTCCGCGCGCGCCAGTGATCTGAACAGCCGGATCCTCACCAAACAGGTTGGGAAGCGCATACAGCAGACCGATGACAATCACCACGATCAGCATGACGTACTTCCACAAAGGATAACGGTTTAACACGGCAATTCCCTTAGGGAAAAATTTTAATTACAGCGCCTTCATGGTGCCTTTCGGCAGAACGGCAGCTACGAAGTCACGTTTAATAACTACTTCAGTGGTGTCATTCAGTGCGATAGCAATGTAGCCGTTTTCCGCTACTTTGGTTACGCGACCGACCAGGCCACCGTTCGTCAGCACTTCATCGCCTTTGGCGATGGAGTCCATCAGCTTTTTGTGTTCTTTGGTGCGCTTCTGCTGTGGGCGCAGGATCATGAAATAGAAAATCAGACCGAAAACCACCAGCATCAAAATCAAAGACATCGGGCTACCTTGCGCCGGAGCACCCGTTGCCGCTACCGCATCAGAAATAAAAAAGCTCATTAAATTTCCCTCATTATTAATATTAATCAACGTTCAAAGGTGGTACTTCTCGCCCCTGACGCTGGTAAAAATCGGTTACGAAGCTCTCTAATTTACCCTCTTCAATAGCCTTGCGTAAACCCGCCATCAAACGCTGGTAGTAACGAAGGTTATGAATGGTGTTGAGTCGCGCGCCTAATATTTCGTTGCAACGATCAAGATGATGCAAGTAGGCACGTGAATAATTGCGACAAGTGTAGCAATCACACTCTGGATCCAGAGGTCCCGTGTCGCTCTTATACTTCGCATTACGAATTTTCACCACGCCATCGGTCACGAACAAATGGCCATTTCGGGCATTACGGGTTGGCATTACGCAGTCAAACATATCGATACCGCGACGCACGCCTTCAACCAGATCTTCTGGTTTACCGACCCCCATCAGGTAACGCGGTTTGTCTGCCGGAATTTGCGGACACACATGCTCCAGAATACGGTGCATATCTGCTTTCGGCTCACCTACCGCCAGACCGCCGACAGCGTAGCCATCAAAACCGATATCCACCAGACCTTTAACAGAGATATCACGTAAATCTTCGTAAACGCTGCCCTGAATAATGCCAAACAACGCATTTTTGTTGCCGAGGCGGTCGAAATGGTCGCGACTACGTTTCGCCCAACGCAGAGACATCTCCATGGAGCGTTTTGCGTAATCCCAGTCAGCAGGATACGGCGTACACTCATCAAAGATCATGACGATATCTGAACCAAGATCGTACTGAATCTCCATCGACTTTTCAGGGTCAAGAAAAATCGGGTCGCCGTTGATGGGATTACGGAAGTGCACGCCCTGTTCGGTAATTTTACGAATATCGCCAAGGCTGAAAACCTGGAAGCCGCCAGAATCGGTAAGGATTGGGCCTTTCCACTGCATGAAATCGTGCAGATCGCCATGCAGTTTCATGATTTCCTGTCCCGGACGCAACCACAGGTGGAACGTGTTACCGAGAATAATTTGCGCGCCAGTGGCTTCAACTTCTTCCGGCGTCATCCCTTTTACGGTTCCGTAGGTGCCAACAGGCATAAAACAAGGCGTTTCCACTACGCCGCGATCGAAAACCAGGCGGCCACGGCGTGCGCGACCGTCGGTAGTGTCCAGTTCAAATTTCATTTTTTCTCCACTACGTCAGAAAAACAGTCCAACGTTTAAACCAGCGCCGCGGAATTACTCCCCGACGCGCTCATTAATTGCCTGCGGATTGTACGTGATAAACATCGCATCACCGTAACTAAAAAAGCGATATTTCTCTTCTACCGCCGCTTTATAGGCGTTCATGGTGTGTTGATAGCCGGCAAATGCTGAAACCAGCATAATCAGCGTCGACTCAGGCAGGTGGAAGTTAGTCACCAGAGCATCGACCACTTTGTACTGGAAACCCGGATAGATAAAAATTTGGGTATCGTCAAAAAACGGTTCGATAAGATCGTTTTTCGCCGCCTGGGCCGCGCTTTCCAGCGAACGAACCGAGGTGGTGCCGACCGCAATCACTCGGTTACCGCGCGCTTTCGCCGCCAGTACCGCATCAACCACATCCTGCGGCACTTCAGCGTATTCCGAGTGCATGATGTGATCTTCAATAGTGTCAACACGTACCGGCTGGAACGTACCCGCTCCCACATGCAGGGTCACGAATGCCATCTCAACGCCTTTGGCGCGTAATTTTTCCAGCAGCGGTTCGTCAAAATGCAGCCCAGCGGTCGGAGCCGCTACCGCGCCCGGTTTTTCGCTATAAACCGTTTGATAAAGTTCGCGGTCGGCATCTTCGTCTGGACGGTCGATGTACGGCGGCAACGGCATATGGCCAATGCTGTTGAGAATATCCAACACCGAGCGCTCATCGTTAAATTCGACTTCAAACAATGCGCCGTGGCGCGCGGTCATTGTGGCGTTGATGCTTTCGTCATCGCCCAGCAGCAGCTCTGCGCCCGGCTTTGGCGCTTTCGAGGCGCGAATATGCGCGAGAATGCGTTTGTCGTCGAGCATCCGCTCAACCAGCACTTCAATCTTGCCGCCGCTGGCTTTACGCCCAAACAGGCGCGCCGGGATCACGCGGGTATTATTAAAAACCAGAAGATCGCCGGGGTTGAGCTTATCGAGTAAATCGGTGAAAGTACCGTGCGTCAGCGCGCCCGTCGGCCCGTCCAGCGACAGTAAACGACAGCTACTGCGTTCAGGCATGGGATAGTGAGCAATCAGAGATTCGGGCAATTCAAAGGAGAAATCGGTAACGCGCATGACACTGACTCAGACTAAAATAAGAGGCGGGTAGTCTAGTGCCGGGGCGCTCTCCCTGCAACCTTTACCCTCCTTGATGGATGACATAATCTATACACAAAATCATTCAAGATGCATCGAGATGGCAACTGAATGAGTCCCCAGGAGCTTACATTAAGTAAGTGACTGGGGTGAGTTAAGGCAGCCAACGAAGAGGCAGTTTGAAGGATGAAGTGTATATGAATTTTTTAGCTCACCTGCATTTAGCCCATCTCGCTGAAAGCTCGCTTTCTGGCAACTTACTGGCTGATTTTGTTCGCGGAAATCCTGAAGAAAGTTTTCCACCCGACGTCGTGGCTGGCATTCATATGCATCGGCGTATCAACGTATTAACCGATAATCTGCCGGAAGTCCGCGAAGCGCGAGAGTGGTTTCGTAATGAAACTCGCCGCGTTGCGCCTATTACGCTGGATGTCATGTGGGATCACTTTCTTTCCCGCCACTGGTCGCAGCTGTCACCCGATTTTCCGTTAGAGGAATTTGTCTGTTATGCCCGCGAGCAAGTGATGACTATTTTGCCGGACTCACCGCCGCGTTTTATCAACCTGAACAATTATTTATGGTCAGAGCAATGGCTGGTGCGCTATCGCGATATGGATTTCATCCAGAACGTGTTAAACGGCATGGCAAGCCGTCGCCCACGTCTGGATGCCCTGCGTGACTCCTGGTACGATTTAGACGCCCATTACGACGCCCTCGAAACCCGCTTCTGGCGGTTTTATCCGTGGATGATGGCGCAGGCGTCACGCAAAGCGTTGTAAGGTATTAGTTCATCCACACCGTGGCCGAAATTGCAGGCAACACAAGAATCCCTTCCGCCAATTGTCCATGCCCTTCCTTGCGTTGCCATTGCGCGACATTAAGCAACGGCGACGCGGGTAACACGACTTCACACGCTTCGCCACGGTTGATCGCCACCAGCACGCGCTGCTGATTCAGCACACGAACAAACACCACCACGTTATCTTCCGCATACAGCACCTGACAGCCGCCACGACGCAACGCCTGACTTTTCTTACGCAGCGCAATCATTCGCTGGTACAGCGCGAATAACGCCGTATCCTGTTTTTCCACCTGCCAGGGGAACGGTTTACGGCAAAACGGGTCTTTTTTGCCATCCAGCCCTACTTCATCACCGTAATAAATGCACGGTACGCCAGGCCAGGTGAGCAGCCAGATCACCGCCAGCGGCAGACGCGCAACATCCCGTCCAAGCAGCGTTTTAAATCGCGCGGTATCGTGGCTGTCGAGCTGATTAAACATGCGTAATTGTTGTTGATGAGAAAGTCCTGCGCGGTAATTATCCATCCAGGCCATACAGGTTTGGGCGTCAATCTGCTGCGGATCATAAGAGATGTCGGTATTGGCGAGAAATCCCCACAACGGGAATGTGAAGCCGCGATAGTTCATGGCGGCATCTTCCACATCGGCCTGTAGCCATTGCCGCGCATCGCCAAAATGCTCGCCCACAATATACGCTTCCGGCTGGGTTTCTTTTGCGGCTTTGGTGATCCCGGCAACATGCTGCAAATTATTGCGTGCGCCCCCCCGCTTCCCCCAGCATATGCACCACATCCAGCCGCCAGCCATCTATATTCCACGGCGCTTTCAGCCAGTGGCGGACAATACTGTCTTCGCCGCGATAAATTTCATTCACCAGACTTTCCGACTGATAATCCAGCTTAGGCAGACTGGCATAGCCCAGCCAGTCAAGCGCCGTGCCATCATCACTAAACGAGTACCAACTGCGCCAGGGAGATTCAGGATTATGGCAGGCTCCACCTGTCCCACTGTTGTGTCGGTCGAACCAGGCATGAGAATCGCCACTGTGGTTAAACACGCCGTCCAGCACCAGCCGCATTCCCTGCTGCTGCGTATTGTGCCGCAAACGCAGTAACGCCCCGTCACCGCCAAATTGCGAATCGACATGGCGATAATCCTCGGTATCGTATTTATGTACGCTCGGTGCTTTAAACACCGGATTAAGATACAGCGCCGTTACACCAAGTTTTTTCAGATACGGCAAGTTATCACTGATACCGTCCAGATCGCCGCCATAGAACGTTGATCCGCTCGCCTGCGCAGTAATCGGTTCCTCCCAATCGCGCAGAATAATCTCCCGCCCGGCCGCATGATGGTAATAGACACGATCCTGCCCAGCTTCGCGAGGAAGGCTACAAGCAAAACGATCCGGGAAGATCTGATAAAAAACCTGATCCGCTACCCATTGTGGGCCAATATCCGGCGCATCGACGGCAAACTGTTCCAGTCGAGCGGGCGGTATACGGCTGAAGCCTTGCGGCGTAAACCAACGCTGGCGATCGTGCCACAGCAATTTAAAGCTATAGCGTCGCCGCGGCTGCCCGCAAGAGAGAGCAATCGCTGCTCGCCATGCCGTTACGCCAGGCTGCGGCTGACTGCGCTGTTTATGCATCGGCACTGACGTTTCTTCGTTATCGTTTTCCGTGCGCAGCATAATGCGTTGCGGCGACTCTTCGCCCATCAGCCACAGTGTAATGAGCAGTTTATCTTTGCTTTGTTTAACAAATGGGGGCACCGGCAGGTGCCATGCATTTAACATCATAATTCCCCTGTGATGAAAATCTGATCACCTTGCCATAGCCTAATGCAGGATCACTCATCATCTTAAGGATATTTGGGGGAGGAGGACGGGGGTGGATAACTTTCGGAATAGCCGGATCAGGATTTGTTCCTGACCCGGTTTACAGTACAGAGGAATTAGTGATTTTCAGCCAGCTGGCGATCGCGGCGGCGTTTAAACATCCAGCCAATCAACAGCACAACAATCCACGCGAAACCAACATACAGAGAGATACGCGTGTCAGGGTGGTAACCAATCAGCCCGATAATAAAGAGCAAGAAAATCAAACCCGCGATAGTTGTTGCCACTCCGCCCGGTACTTTAAACTTCAGCGTCTTAACTTCTTCCGGCGGCAGACGCCGACGAAAAGCAATCTGCGACAACAGGATCATAATCCATACCCACACCGTGGCGAAGGTTGCCAGCGAAGCGATCACCAGGAAAACGTTTTCCGGCATGATGTAGTTCAGGTACACCGCAAACAGCAGCGCAGTGGTCATCACCAGTACCGTGACCCACGGAATACCGCGACGCGAGGTTTTGCTGAAAATTTTCGGCGCGCTGCCCTGCTCTGCCATGCCGTGCAACATACGGCCTACACCAAACACGTCGCTGTTAATTGCCGATAGCGAGGCAGTCAGCACAACAAAGTTAAGAATGCTGGCGGCAAAGGTAATGCCCATATGCTGGAACGTCAGCACAAACGGGCTACCGGCGGTGCCAACCTGATTCCACGGATAAATAGACATAATGACGAACAGCGTACCGACATAAAACACCAGAATACGCATCGGCACGGAGTTAATGGCGCGTGGAATAGATTTCTCCGGCTCTTTCGCTTCACCGGCAGTAATACCAATAATTTCGATACCACCGTAGGCAAACATCACCATTTGCAACGACATGACCATGCCAAGCCAGCCGTTACTGAAGAAGCCGCCGTTGCTCCACAGGTTATGGATACCGGTCGGTTGCCCGCCGTTGCCAATCCCCCAGATGATGATGCCGAAACCAGCGACAATCATGATGATAATGGTGGCAACTTTAAAGAACGAGAACCAGAACTCCAGCTCGCCGAAGACTTTTACGCTCATCAGGTTGATAGCGCAGATGATTAATACCACGCTCAACACCCAAATCCAGTGCGGTACTGTCGGGAACCAGACGCCCATATAAATACCGAAAGCGGTCACATCGGCGATGGCGACGATCAGGATTTCAAAGCAGTAGGTCCAGCCGGTGATATAACCTGCCAGCGGGCCAAGGTTTTCCTGTGCATAGCGCGAGAAAGAGCTGGCGGCCGGATTATGTACCGACATTTCTCCCAGCGCGCGCATAATGATATACGCCGCGACGCCACCGATAATATAGGCCAACAACACGCTCGGTCCGGCCATTTTGATGGCGTCTGCCGAACCGTAAAACAACCCGGTGCCGATTGCTGAACCCAGTGCCATAAAGCGTATGTGTCGGGTACTTAGCCCACGCTTTAGCTTGTTCTTACTTTCCATCAATTCCTAACCCATCAACAC